>JBFFXF010000177.1:0-14814 GCA_041569895.1 Planctomycetota bacterium
AACCGCGGGGGGAGGACAGGGGCAGAGACGGAGACGGAGACAGAGATCAGAGATCAGAGATCAGAGATCAGAGATCAGAGAACAGACGACAGAGAACAGACGACAGAGAACAGACGACAGAATCCGAATCGGACATCGGACATCGGACTCGGACTCGGACTCGGAATCGGTCATCGGAATCGGAATCGGAATCGGAATCGGAGTCGGAATCGGCGATCGGTATCGGAGTCGGTCATCGGACTCCGCAACCAGATCCCTCGAGGACGGGAACGGGAACGGGCACGGGCACGGGAACGGGAACGGGTACGGGTACGGGTACGTTTTTGCAACGATGGGGTCGGAGTCAGACTCGGACACCAGGCTCGACGATCGAACGCCTTCGAGGACGAGAGCGGCGTCCACCCGATTGATCGACATCGCGGACTCCCGTATGATCCGGGGCATGTCGGGAGCGCGAGTTCTGCTCATCGTGCTCGCATCGAGCGCGGGCCTCGCCGTGCCGCCGCTCTCCGGCGGGGACGCCGCCAGCGATGGCGCCCCGGGCCACTGGGCGTATCGGCCGCTGACGCGGCGGCCGCCGCCCGAGGTGTCTCGCGGGTCATGGTGTCGCGGGACGCTCGATCGCATCGTGCTCGCGCGCCTCGAGGAGGCGGGAATCGAGCCGTCGCCGGGGGCCGGCCGCCGCACGCTGATTCGACGTCTCTCTCTCGACCTGCTCGGGCTGCCTCCGGAGCCGGACGAGGTCGCGGCGTTCGTGGACGACAGGGCGCCGGACGCGCTGGCGCGCCTCGTCGATCGTCTGCTCGCATCGCCGCACTTCGGTGAACGGTGGGGGCGGCACTGGCTCGACGGCGCGCGCTACGCCGACTCCGACGGGTACGAGAAGGATCGGCCGCGTCCGAACGCGTGGCGCTCCCGTGACTGGGTGATCGCGGCGATCAACGCCGACATGCCGATCGACCGCTTCACTATCGAGCAGGTCGCCGGTGACCTGCTCCCGGATGCCGGCGCGTCGCAGCGTCTCGCGACCGCGTTCAACCGGCAGACGCTCACCAACACGGAGGGCGGCACGGACCAGGAGCAGTTCCGCGTCGAGGCCGTCTTCGATCGCGTCGCCACCCTGGGCACGGTGTGGCTCGGACTGACGGCGTCCTGCGCCCAGTGCCACGACCACAAGTACGACCGCCTCAGCCAGCGCGAGTTCTACCGGCTCTTCGCGTTCTTCGACAACGGCGACGAGCGCGAGATCGAGGTGCCCGCGTCCGATCTCCCCGGCGCGCCCGCGATGAAGGTGCGCGTCATCGAGGAGCGCACCGAGAAGCCGCGCGTCACTCGCATCTTTCGCCGCGGCGACTTCCTCAGCCCCGAGGACGAGGTGACGCCGGGCACGCCGGCCGTGCTGCCGCCGATCGTGCCGCGGGGGGAGCGCGCCGACCGCCTCGACCTCGCGCGCTGGCTGGTCGGCGCGGCCAATCCGCTGACTCCGAGGGTGCTCGCCAACGAGATGTGGCAGCACCTCTTCGGCGAGGGCATCGTGACGACGGCGAACGACTTCGGCGTGCGCGGCGCGCGCCCATCGTCTCCCGAGCTCCTCGACTGGCTGGCGAGCGAGCTCGTGCGCGTCGAGTGGAGCCGCAAGCGCATGATCCGCGCCATCGTCACCTCGGCGACGTACGGCCAGTCGTCGCGTCACCGGGAGGACCTCGACGAGGTCGACTCGACCAATCGCCTGCTGGCCCGTCAGGGTCGATTTCGCGTCGAGGGCGAGCTCATCCGCGACCTGCCGCTCGCCGTCAGCGGGCTGCTCGATCGGCGCATCGGCGGGCCGAGCGTGTTCCCGCCGATGCCGCCGGGGATCGCCGAGCTGAGCTACGCCAACAACTTCAAGTGGAAGACGAGCGAGGGCGCGGACCGCTACCGGCGCGGCCTCTACACGTTCTTCAAGCGTACGGCGCCGTATCCCGGCCTGATGACCTTCGACTGTCCCGACTCGAACGCCACCACCGTCGAGCGCCGGGTGTCGAACACGCCGCTGCAGGCGCTGACGCTGCTCAACAACGAGGTCTTCGTCGAGGCGGCGCGGGCGTTCGCGGGCCGCGTGCTGCGCGAGTCCGGGCCCGTCGACGACGAGCGCCTGCGCCTGGCGTTCCTCCTCGCGCTGTCGCGGCCGCCGCACGGCGAGGAGTCGCGCGCGTTGCTCGGGCTGCTGGAAGAGTCGCGGCGCTGGTACGCGGCGCATCCCGACGACGCGCTGGCGATCACAGGCGTCTCCGCGTCCGGGGACGACGGCCAGGCGCGGGCGGTGGAGCTCGCCGCGTGGACGGTGACGCTCCGGGTCATCCTCAACACCGACGAGTTCGTGACGCGCGAATGAGAGACGAAAGGCCACCAGCGGAACCACGCGCGCTGCCGGAGGATTTGCTCGCCGACGCCGTGCGCGCCGGCATCGAGTCGACGCGCCGCGACTTCTTCACGACGACGGCGAGCGGACTCGGCATGCTCGCCCTCGGGTCGATGCTCGCCGACGACGGCGTGCTCCGCGCAGCGGATGCGACGGGCGCCGCCTCGTTGCCGCCCGGCGCGCATCACGCCCCGCGCGCCAGGAGCTGCATCTTCATCTTCATGGCCGGCGCGCCGAGCCAGATCGACCTCTTCGACCCGAAGCCGGGGCTGGCCGAGCTCGACGGCAAGCCGCTGCCGAAGTCGCTTCTCGACAACGTGCGATTCGCGTTCATTCAGAAGGAGTCGGCGACGCTCAAGGCCTCGAAACGCGAGTTCACGAGACACGGCCGCTGCGGCATGGAGATCTCCGACCTGCTGCCGCACATCGCCCGCGGCGCCGATGACCTCTGCCTCATCCGCTCGCTGCACACCGACCAGTTCAACCACCACCCCGGTCAGCTGATGATGCAGTGCGGCGTGCCGCGCTTCGGCTTCCCGAGCATGGGCTCGTGGATCACGTACGGGCTCGGCAGCCCGTCGAGGAACCTGCCGGGCTACGTCGTGCTGACGAGCGGGCGCGGATCGAGCGGCGGCGCGACGCTCTGGTCGAGCGGGTTCCTGCCGTCGACTCACGCCGGCGTCCTCGTCCGCAACCGCGGCGACCCGGTGCTCGACCTCGGCAACCCGCGGGGCCTGCCGCCGGCGCTCCAGCGACGGGCGCTCGACGTCCTCGGCCGGCTCAACCGCTCGCATCACTGCGAGCTGCGTGATCCCGAGATCGCCGCGCGCATTGCGAGCTACGAGCTCGCCTACCGCATGCAGTCCGCCGCGCCCGAACTGATCGACCTCTCGGACGAGAGCGACCGCACGCTCGAGCTCTACGGCGTGCGCCGCGAGGACCCCGACATCAAGGGCCAGCGCGGATCGAGCGGCCAGCCCGGCACCGCGGCGTCGTTCGCGACCAACTGCCTGCTCGCGCGCCGCCTGGTCGAGCGCGGCGTCCGTTTCGTCAATATCATCTATGCCTCCTGGGACCACCACAGCGATCTCGATCGCCAGCTCGGCTTCAACTGCCACGTCGTCGACCAGCCGATCGCCGCGCTGATCGCCGACCTCAAGCAGCGCGGACTGCTCGACGACACCCTCGTGGTCTGGGGCAGCGAGTTCGGCCGCACACCGCTCGGCGAGAACCGCCGCGGCCGCGAGGCGAACACCGGCCGCGATCACCACCCCTTCGCCTTCAGCATGTTCCTCGCCGGCGGCGGCATCCGCCGCGGCCACGTCCACGGCAAGACCGACGACGTCGGCTGGGGCGTCGTCGAGGATCCGGTCCACATCAACGACCTCCACGCCACCATCCTCCACCTCTTCGGCCTCGACCACCTCCGCCTCACCCACCGCTTCCAGGGCCGCGACTTCCGCCTGACCGACGTGGGCGGCCGGGTGGTGGACTCGCTGCTGGCATGAGACTCCGGTCCCGGAAAGCTGCTCGACTTCGCCCGCGAGACTCTGCGACGAATCTATGAGGAAGGCAGGAAGAAGAGGAAAGCAGTTCTCATGAATCGTCTGACAGCAAACCTCCGAAGTCGCTCTCTCTGTCCGAGCGTGGCGGGCTGATTGCTCTCCCCCTCTCGCCGCCGTTTTCCCCGGGTTTCCGGTCAAGCCCTCCCCCCCAAAATCCGATAACCGAGCATGAGATACACCGCGCCACGCATGCTCATCCCCGCGCTTGTCATCGTGTGTTTGGCCGGTCGGGCGGTCGGCGAGGAGCGTCCGGGTGGGCGATCGGCGTCGCCGATCGACGAGGTCGAGACGCGTGACGGGCGGGTCTATCGTGGTCGGGTGGTGGGGTACGACGTCGGGGAGCGCAGCTACGTGCTCGAGGTCTCGCCCGGGGAGCGCGTCAAGATCAGGGAGAGCGACGTGCTCACGGTGCGGAGCGGGGGGAAGGCCCGGGTCGAGGCGACGCCGGACGCGCCGCCGCCCTTGCCGGATGTCTCGCTGCCTCCGGCCACCGGCTCGACACCCTCCCCGCCGCGGCTCCGAGACGCGCGACCGGCGAGTCGGGCGGACGAGGTGCCGCTGTCGCTCCTGCGGGCGTCCGAGGACGAGCCGGGGTTCCTGTCGCGACTGCTCTCCGACCTCGACGATCGTCACGCGCCGCGCGATGCGACCGCTCGCCAGAGCTTCCACGAGGGGGTGCGGCGCGTGCGACTGCGTCGCCTCGCCGATGCCGTGCCGTTCTTCGAGCGAGCGCTGGGCGAGGAGCCGGACTGCGGCGCCTGCGAGCTGTTCCTCGCGGCGATCCACCTCGAGCGGCAGGACCACTCGAGCGCGTATCGCGTGCTCGAGGCGCTCCGGCGCCGGCGCGACGACGCCCCGATCGCTCTCGAGATGCTCGCGCGCGCGTCGCGTGAGCTCGGCCTTCTCGGTCTCGAGTCGCGCTTCACCGAGGAGTGGATCCGTCGCCGGTTCAGCGGCGCCGAGCAGGCCTGGCGCATCTTCCGCTTCCGCCGCGAGCGCGACCCGCATCGCGCCGTCGAGGCGTGGAGGGCCTACGTTCAGCTCGACCCCGACCTCTCGCTCGTCGACACCGCGGAAGGTCGCCTCTTTCGCCGCGGCCGGGAGGCGCTGCAGCGCGGAGAGCACGAGCAGGCACTCGCCGAGTTCGCCGCGGCGGTGCGCGAGAACGGACACATGCGTTCGCTGCTCACGCCCCATCGGATCACGGCACTCGAGCAGATGATCGCCGCCCGGCGCGGCCGCGTTCCCGTCAACGAGCGGGAGATCCTCGTCCTCGTCGAGGCCCTGCGCGCCGAGAACGAGGCGCCCGCCGCGGCGCCGCTCGACGGGGTCGCCGACGGCGTCGAGCGCGCCCTGATCGAGAGGCGGCTCGACCGCGCCCGCACGCCGCGCGAGGTCGAGGCCGCCCTCCGCGAGATCGAGCCCTGGGTTCCCGACGCGGCCAGCCGGCATCCCGGCGTCGTGACGGCGCGCCTCCGCGAGCTCGCGCGGAGCGCCATCGACGCCGACCTTCCCGACGCGTTCGGCGAGATCCTCGACGCGCTGTCGGCGCGGTCGCCCGGCGCCGAGCTCGACGACTCCCTGCGCGATCTCCTCGCGGCGCGGGTCGAGCGCACGCCGGAGGGACCGACGCGGAGCGCCTGGATCGACGCCGTGCGCTCGGCCGACCCCGCGCTCGCCGATCGTCTGGCGGCGCGCCTCGCCGTCGGGACACCCGTGAATGGGCGGCTGCCACCGGGCAGCGTCTCGAGCGGAGACGCGAATCCCGGAACGACGCCGAAACTCCGGCGGACTCGACCGCCGGCCCGCGGCGGCACGCGGTCGCGCCTCCCGGAGCCGGGGTCGACGCAGGTGGTGGTCGAGCTGCCGTGGCCCGAACGGCCACGCGCCGTGCGGTCGAGGATCGGACAGCCTCCGTCGTCGACGGCGCCGGACACGACTCCCGGAGCGGGGAGCTCGACGGCGTTGCCCCGCCCGTCGGCGAGCGGGATCGAGCGCATTCACCCCCTGGCCGCGGGCAGCTGGTGGCGGTATCGCCACGGCGACGGCACGCGCGACACGGTGCGCGTCGTCGCGGTCGACATGGACGCCGTCCGGGGCCGCGTCCACCGTCTCGAGACCGAGATCGACTTCGAGGAATCGAGCTTCGTCTCGCAGAAGAGCGCGTTTCTCGACGACAGCCGCCTCGCGGTGGGGCAGTCCAGCGATCCGGCCCTCGCCGAGCCGCTCCTCGTCGCGCCGGTCGAGCTCGGACGCAAGTGGACGTGGCGGCGCGGCAGCCGAAACGACATCGTCTGCGAGCGCGAGTACGTCGACGTCGACGCCGAGGTCTCGTGCCCCGCCGGCACGTTCAGTGGATGCGTGCGCGTCCGCTCGACGTGCCGCTACGAGCGTCCCGGCCTGAAGTCGGCTCCGATTGTCCGCGAGTTCGTCTACGCGCCCGGCGTCGGACTCGTCAAGGTGGAGGGGGAGAACCCTCTCGACGGTCGCGAGCTCGAGGCGTACGAGATCGGCGACGCGCGCACGCGAAGCGGAGAATCGTCCAGAGGATCTTCGTCCCGGCGCGGATCGTCCCGCTGACGGTGCCGGTGATCTTCGACACGCCGATCCGCTTCCTGTATCGCACCGGTCGCTCGACGACGCGCAGGCCCTCCTCCAGCGCTCGCACCTGCATTTCGACGGTCCAGCCGAAGTTCCGATCCGCCATCCCGAGGCGCTCGAGGGCGTCACGGCGGATGGCGCGAAACGGCCCGAGGTCGGTGTAGCGGAAACCCCAGATCAGGCGGATCAGAAAGACGGCGAGGCGGTTGCCCCAGTACGACTGCGGAGGCAGAACACGTCGACCGGCGCCTCCGGCCATGCGCGATCCGACGACCAGGTCCGCCTCATCGCGCTCGATCGGCTCGAGAAGCGCCGTCATCTCCTCCGGATAGTCGCTGTAGTCGGCGTCGAGAAAGACGACGACCTCGACCTGCGCCGGCAGCGCCGCGATCCCCGCGAGGCACGCCGCCCCGTACCCCCGTCTCGGCTCGCTGACCACCCTCGCGCCGTGCTCCGCCGCGACGCGGGCGGTGTCATCCGTGCTCCCGTTGTCGACGACGAGCACATCGGCGACCGCGTCCGCGGGTATGTCGCGCAGCACGAGCAGGATCGACGACTCCTCGTTCAGCGCGGGAATGATCACCGCGACTCTCGATCCAGGCCGCCCGCGGGAGGCCCCGGCCGGCGGCCCGGAGGTCACCCGCGTCCTCGCGCGATCCTGTCGATCGCGATGACGTCGCGCATCAGCGCCTCGAGGCCGTCGAGACGCAGCGAGCTCGGTCCGTCGCACAGCGCCTCGTCGGGCCGGGGGTGCACCTCGAGGAAGAACCCCTCGCACCCGGCGCCCGCCGCGGCGCGCGCCAGAAAGGCGATGAGGTCCGCGTCGCCGCCGCTGCGGTCTCCGAGCGAGCCCGGCCGCTGCACGCTGTGCGTCGCGTCGAACACGACGGGGATCCCGGCCCGGCGCAGCCGCGGCAGGGTGCGCATGTCGTTGACCAGGTCGCCGTAGCCGAAGAACGCCCCGCGCTCGGTGACCAGGACGCCGGGCGTGCGCGGCCCGGTCGCCGCCTCGACGCGCGCCGGCACCTGGTCCGGAGCGAGGAACTGCCCCTTCTTGACGTTGACGAACCGACCGGTGGCGCCGGCGGCGTCGAGCAGGTCGTTCTGACGACAGAGAAAGGCCGGGATCTGGATGATATCGAGGACGTCGCCCGCGGCGCGCGCCTGGGAGGGATCGTGGACGTCGGAGGTCACCGGCAGTCCGGTCTCGGCGCGGACCTTCTCCAGGACGCGCAACCCCTCCTCGAGGCCGACCCCGCGGTAGGAACGGTGCGACGAGCGGTTCGCCTTGTCGTAGGAAGCCTTGAAGACGATGGTCGCGTCGATCCGCGTGGCGAGCTCCGCCAGCTTCTCGGCGACCTCGAGCGCGAGCGACTCGCTCTCGACCGAGTCGGGTCCGGCGATCAGGAGCGGCGGATGCCCCCCGCCGTAACGGATCGGGCCGTGCTCGACGGCGGGCGTCTGGAGGGGGCCCGGATCACTCGCTCTCGACATGCGGAGAGTGTAGGATGTCGCCTCGGATGGATTCCACCAGAAAAGGAGTCGACGAGACCATATCGCCCGTGCATCTCGAGTCGCCCATCCACGCCAGCTTCCGCGGCGCTCTCCTCGGACTGACGATCGGCGATGCCGTCGCGTTTCCGGTCCGCGGCCGCTCGCGCGACTATGCGAGGACGCGAGCCGCGCGTCTCGAGGAGGGCTTCGAGCAGCACGAGTCCGGTTTCTACCCGAGGGGCCAGTACACCGACGACTCCCAGACCGCGCTGTGCGTCGCCCGGGCGATCATCGAGAACGGCGCGGTCGACCCCCAGACGATCGCGGAGCACCTCGCCCCGCTGTGGCGTGACCAGCTCATCATCGATCGGCCGGCGGAGTCGACGGAGGCGATGGAGTGTTTCATCACCGGGCGTGCCACGGTGCGCGACTGCGGTCGTCCCGTCGGCGCGCTCCGCGGCGACGCCCTGGCGCGCGTCGTGCCGATCGGATTGTGGTGCCACGCCGATCCGGAGCTGGCGTCGCTGGCCGCCGCGAGCACGGCCATCACCCATCGCGATCCGCGCGCCCTCGCCGCGGCCGCCGGGACCTCCGCGGCGGTGGCCTACGTCGTCACGGCGCAGGAGATCGTGCTCGGCGCGTTCCTCGACCGGGTGGCTCGGGCGGCGGGGAAGTATCACGGCGACACCTCGGAGATGGTGCGCGATTTCCCGCGCATGCTCTCGATCACGGAGTACCGCGTCTTCGAGGAGCTCAACGACTACGTGCAGCGCCAGGCGGGGGAGTTCGCCGACAGCTTCAATGACGGCGTGCCGGACAACGCGCTTTTCCTTTTCATGCTCGCGATCTACTATTTTTTGAAGTCGCCCTTCGACCTCGTCAGGGCGTGGCGATCCGCGCTCGGCGTCGGCGGCGAGGTCACCACGCTGTGCGCGCTCGTGGGAGCGCTGGTCGGTGGTTTTCTGGGAGAGGACGCCGCGCCGAGCGAGCTCGCCGACACGGTGCACGAGTCACGCGAGACGCTGATGGCGGCCGACGACCTGTTTCGCGAATGGGAAAGGACAGGGGAGTGAGCGCACGTCGACATCCACCGCGAGAGCGACCGCACGCCCGGCGGCCCGAGTCGCCGGTCTGGCTGCTGATCGCCGCGCTGTGTCTGGCGATCCCCGCGTGCACGACGTATCCCGCCACGATCCACCCGGAGTTCGACAGCTTGCGCCCGGAGGTCGTCCGCGTCGCGCCCGTCGAGAACAAGACGCTGATCTCGAACCTCGACCGGTACCCGACGTCCGGCCTGCTGCAGAGCTTCATCGACCGCGGCGAGATCAACGTGCTGGCCGAGATGGCCGAGGCCGCCGAGACGCAGCTGCGCTCGCGCGGGTACGTCGTGGCCTTCGAGGGCGGACCGCCTCCGGACGGCGAGCTGCGCCTGCGCGTGCGGCGGTGGCGCGGGGAGGACCGGTTCGAGCGCCGCGGCATCGAGGCCGAGCTCGAGGCCGAGCTCGTCGCGCTCGACGAGGGCGTGACGATCTTCGAGAGGCGCTACCGCGCCCGGGTGGCCGGCGGTCCGCGCGCCGGCGGGCCGATGACGCGTTTCGACCTCGCACGCGGCGCCGCATCGTCCGTGCGCGCGCTGCTCTCGCCGCTGCCCCGCGCCCGACGCGAGTGAGCCGATGGAACGGAGCGCCGCGTTTTTCCTCTCGCCGTGGGCCCGGGCGCTCGCGCCGCTGGCGAGCATCTACGGGCGGGTCGCGCTGGCGCGACGCCGTCGAGTCGCTGCGCGGGCCGTCGCCGTCGATGTGCCGGTCGTCAGCGTGGGCAACGTCACGGTGGGGGGCACGGGCAAGACGCCCGTCGTCGAGCTCGTGGTGCGCAAGCTCACGTCGCTCGGCCGCCGTCCGGCGATCCTCAGCCGCGGTTACGGCCGGGGGCGCGAGGACTTCAACGACGAGTACCTCGTGCTGCGCGATCGCCTGCCCGACACGCCGCACGTGCAGGACCCCGATCGCGTCGCCGCGGCCCGCCGGGCGCTCGAGAGCGGCGCCGACGCGCTCGTGCTCGACGACGGCTTCCAGCACGTCCGGCTGCGTCGCGACCTCGATCTCGTGCTCATCGACGCGACCAACCCCTTCGGGTTCGGCAGGATGCTGCCGGCGGGGCTCCTCCGCGAGCCGCTGTCGGTGCTCGGCGAGGCGGACATCCTGGCGATCACTCGCGGCGATCTGGTGCGGCCGGAGAAGCTCCGCGTCCTGCGGTGGTATCTGGGCTCGCGGTTCCCGGGCGTGCCTCGGATCGAGATCACCTTCCGGCCGCGGTCCTGGAGGCGGCTCGACGGGCCCGTCCGCGACGAGCCCTCGGCGTTCGAGGGCGCTCCAGCGGTCGCGTTTGCCGGCATCGGCAATCCCGGCGGCTTTCACCGTCAATTGCAGCGACTGGGCGTTCACGTCACCCGGTGGATTCCCTTCCCGGATCACCATCGATATACTCACGACGAGATCGGCCGGATCGACGAGACCGCGAGACAGCTCGGAGCGCGGGTGGTGCTGACCACCCAGAAGGACGCGGTCAAGCTGCCCTGGAAGGCCGACCACGGGACGCTCCCGTGGCGTTATTTGGAGATCGAGCCGGCGGTGACGGCCGGCGAGGACAGACTGGACCGACTCCTCGAGGAGGTTGCCGCGGGCGGATGACGCCTCGCGGTGGGGAGCACGCTCGCTCCTCGAGCTCGTGATGAAGAGTCTCTCGGACGTTTTCCAGGAGATCGATACCCCTCGCGTTGCCGTCGTCGGCGACTGCATGGTCGACGAGTACGTCTGGGGCAAGGTCGAGCGCATCTCCCCCGAGGGCCCGTTCCCGGTGCTGCGCGACGAGCGGCGGGAGACGCGGCTCGGCGGCGCGGGCAACGTCGTCGCCAACCTCGCGGCGCTCGGCGCGCAGGTGCTCTTCTACACCGCCGTCGGCGCGGATGCCGAGGGCGAGCGCGCCGGGGTGCTCCTCGAGCAGGCCGGTTGCCGCGATGGCCGGGTGCTCCATCTCGATGATCGTCCGACGACGCTGAAGAGGCGGCACATCGGCTACGTACAACACGCCGACCGCGCCATGCAGCAATTGCTTCGCGTCGACCGCGAGCAGACCACCGAGATCCCCGTGAAGCGCCTGCGGCCGCTCCTCGATGCCCTCCGGGACGCCATCGGCGACATCGGCGCCGTGCTGGTCTCCGACTACAACAAGGGGCTCCTCGGCGAGGCGTTTCTCCGCGAGCTGCTCAAGACGACGGGCGGCCGAGTGCCCGTGCTCGTCGACCCGGCGCGGATCTCGAGCTACCAGTGCTACAGCGGATCGATGTTGATGTGCCCGAACCGCTACGAGACGAGCCTCGCCACCGGCATGCCGTGCGAGGACGTCGCGCAGTGCGGCGCCGCCGGCCAGAGGCTCGCCGCCGACCTCGGGATCGAGCACGTCGCCGTGACCATGGACCGTGACGGCATCGTGCTCTGCGCCGCGAGCGGGGAGCCGCGCCACTTCGCCACCAAGTCGCGGGCGGTCACCGACGTCACCGGCGCCGGCGACATGGTGCTCGCGATGCTCGGCTTCGTCATCGCCGGCAAGGCGGACATCGCCGACGCGGTGCGGCTCGCCAACATCGCGGCCGGCATCGAGGTCCGCCGCATGGGAGCCGTGCCGGTGTCGCGCTCGGAGTTGCTCACCGAGCTGCTCTACCGGGGTCACACCGGCGCCGTCAAGATCGCCACGGCGGAGGAGCTCGAGGGCCGCGTCGCCGACCTCCGCGCCAGCGGCAAGCGCGTCGTGTTCACCAACGGCTGCTTCGACCTGCTGCACTTCGGGCACCACATCCTGCTGAACCAGGCGCGTCAGTTCGGGGATTGCCTCGTCGTCGCCGTCAACAGCGATCGGTCGATCCGGCGACTGAAGGGGCCGGGGCGGCCCCTGAACACCGAGAACGAGCGCATGCTGATGCTCTGCAGCCTCGAGTCGGTCGACCATGTGGTCCTCTTCGACGAGGACACGCCCGTGCCGCTGCTCGAGCGCCTGCGTCCGGACGTCCTGGTCAAGGGGAGCGAGTACCGCGACGGGACGGTCGTCGGACGGGAGGTCGTCGAGGCGCACGGCGGCGTCGTCGAGCTCGTCGAGCAGGTGCCGGGCATCTCGACCTCCGCCCTGCTCGAGCGGTTCTCGAAGTAGGCCGCCCATGGAGGGCGAAACTATACAACGATCAGGGCCACCGGTAAGATGACCAGTCCCCGGTGATCTCGGAGGAACAGGTCTCATGCCGTCGCCAACCAAGGAAGACGTCCTCTTCGGTCGCATCGCGATCAAGAACAAGCTCGCCACCGAGGCGCAGGTGCGCGAATGCCTCGCGCTCCTCGAGGAGAACGGTGGGGGCAACGGGGCTACTCTCGGCGAGCTGCTCCTGAACAAGGGCTACATCTCGAACGGCCACTTCGACGCCATATCGCAGCGCCTCGCCGGCGCGGCCGACAAGCCCGAGGCGGCTCCAGCGCTGCCGGTGAAGCCGGCGACCGGGATCGGGGCCGGCAGCACGGCCGAGGAGGTCGCGAGGATGGACTTCAGCCACCTCGTCGGCAAGCCTCTCGGCGAGTACCTCAGGGTCGTCCGCGAGCTCGGCGCCTCGGACCTGCACTACCAGGTCGACTCACCGCCCTGGATCAAGCTGCACGGCAGGATCGTCTACCTGAAGCACCCGGCGCTCAAGGCGCCGGACAGCGAGCCGACGGTGCTCGAGATCCTCGCGGACTACGAGCGCGACGTCTTCGAGGAGACCATGGACGTCGACTTCTGCTACGAGACGGACCACGGCCGCTATCGGGCCAATGTCCTCAAGCAGCGCAAGGGAGTCGACGCGGTCTTCCGCATCATCCCCGACCACGTGCCGACGCTCGAGGAGCTGCACCTCCCCGAGACCCTGACGAAGTTCTGCAAGTTCCGGCAGGGGATCGTGCTGATCACGGGGCCGGCGGGGAGCGGCAAGTCGGCGACCATGGCGGCGCTCGTCGACATCATCAACGAGGAGCGAAGCGACCACATCGTCACGGTCGAGGACCCGATCGAGTACATCATCGAGAGCAAGAACTGCAACGTCAACCAGAGGCACGTCCGGGTCCACACCGAGACCTACGCGACGGCGCTGCGATCGGCGATGCGCGCCGACCCGGACTACATCTGCGTCGGCGAGATGCGCGACCTCGAGACCATCTCGATGGCGATCACTGCCGCCGAGACCGGCCACCTGGTCTTCGGGACGCTGCACACCACGAACGCCACGCGATCGGTCGACCGGATCATCGACGTCTTCTCGCCGCGCGAGCAGGATCAGATCCGCGCCATGGTGTCGGAGTCGCTGCGCGGCGTCATCTCCCAGCAGCTGATTCCGCGCGCCGACGGCACCGGACGCGAGCCCGCCCTCGAGGTGCTGTTCGCCTCGCCGGCGGTGGCGAACATGATCCGCGAGAAGAAGACCTTCCAGCTGATCTCCGCGCTGCAGACAGGCGCCAAGCAGGGGATGGTCATGATGGACGACTCGCTCGCCGGGCTGCTGAGGAAGAACCTCATCACGCGCGAGACGGCGCATTACTACGCCGAGAACTCGAATCGGTTCAAGGGATCCTGAGAGCATGGCACTGATCGACAGCTACCTGAGAAAGGTCCACGAGGTCGGCGGGTCCGACCTCCACGTGACCACCGGCGTGCCTCCGAAGATCCGCATCCACGGCAAGCTCGTGCCTCTCAAGGAGGATCCGATGCAGCCCGAGACGCTGCGCGAGATGCTCTGGGAGGTCCAGAGCGATCGGTCGCGCAAAATCTACAAGGAGACGAACGACCTCGACATGGCGTACGAGGTGCCGGGCGTGGCGCGGTTCCGCGTCAACTGTTTCCGGACGCGCCTCGGGCCGGGCGCGGTCTTCCGGATCATTCCGACCGAGATCAAGCCTCTGAGCGAGCTCGGTGTCCCGCAGCAGATTCTGCGCTTCACGGAGCTGCGCAGCGGTCTCGTGCTGGTCACGGGGCCGACCGGCAGCGGCAAGTCGACGACGCTCGCCGCGCTGATCGATTACATCAACACGAACGAGAAGCGGCACATCCTGACGATCGAGGAGCCGATCGAGTTCGTGCACGAGAACAAGAAGAGCTACATCACGCAGCGCGAGGTCGGCATCGACTGCCAGTCGTTCGCCAGCGCCCTGCGCGCCGCGTCCCGCGAGGACCCCGACGTCATCCTGGTCGGCGAGCTGCGCGACCTCGAGACCATCAGCCTCGCGATCACCGCGGCGGAGATGGGCAACCTCGTCTTCGCGACGCTGCACACGAACAGCGCGGCGAAGACCATCGACCGCATCATCGACGTCTTCCCCGAGGACCGTCAGAATCAGATCCGCATCATGCTCTCGGTGACGCTGAAGGGGATCTGCGCGCAGCTCCTGATGCCGCGGATCGACAAGGGGCGGGTGCCGGTGAACGAGATCCTGTTCGGATCGTTCGGACTTTCGAACATCATCCGCGAGGGCAACATCCCGAAAATCGTCTCCTTGATCGAGGGAGGACGCGGACAGGGGATGCAGATGATGGACGACTCGATCATGCAGCGGTTGAAGGAGAAGGCGATCTCGCCCGAGACGGCCCACCTCTTCGCCTTCCAGAAGAGCAAGTTCGAGCACCTCTTGAGACGCCAGGGAGCGTGACGGACGACGCGGCACCCCGACGCATCCTGATCCA
>JBFFXF010000178.1:0-14786 GCA_041569895.1 Planctomycetota bacterium
CTCCGCGAGAACAGCGCCCGAGAGGCACACAACAACCGCCAACGTCCAGATGGGTCTGACAGGCATGGAGCTTCCCTTCGTTCCGGTCGCCGAATGTGTCGTCGCCCCCTGGAAACCGAATCGTACGGGTCGCGCGGTTCCCGGGCGAGCTTTTTCGAGGCGGCTGCCGCGAACACTCGAGCCCATCGAAGGCGAGGGTCGCGAGGCGTCACTTCCCCGACGCCGTCTCCCCGCTCGAGTACCGCGGCTCGCCCGCGTCGGTGATCGGTCCGCGCAGGTGGCGGTCCAGGAACGTCAGCATCACCCTGGCACACTTGATGCGGTTCTTCTTGTGGCGAAAGCCGTGTCCCTCGTCGTCGAAGACGAGGTACTCGACGGGGACGCCGCGCTTCTCGAGCGCCGCGACGATCTCGTCGCTCTCCACCTTGAGGACGCGCGGATCGTTGGCTCCCTGGATCACCAGCAGCGGCTTCTCGATGCGGTCGGCGTGGAAGAGGGGCGAGATGCGAAAGAGCCGCTCCCGATCCGCGGCCGGGTCGCCGAGCTCGGCGTAGAGGTAATCGCGAAAGCTCGCCCACCACGGCGGGATGCTCTCCAGGGTGCGCACCCAGTTGGTGATGCCGAAGACGTCGATGCCGACATCGAAGACTCGCGGCTGGAAGGCGAGCGCCGCAACCACCATGTAACCGCCGTAGCTGCCGCCGAAGATGCCGATCTTTTCGGCATCGACCCAGTCGAGGCTCTCCAGGTAGCGCCGCCCGGCAACGCAGTCCGCGAGGTCGTCCTCGCCGTGCCGCCGGTCATCGAGATGGTAAAACGTCTTGCCGTAGCCGGAGCTGCCGCGGTTGTTGACGGCGAGGACGGCGTAACCGTGATTGACGAGGTACTGCAGGTCCTCGTCGTAGCGGACGACGCTCTGACCTCCCGGTCCGCCGTGCACCCACACCAGCGCCGGCACCTTGCGCGTCGCCGAGGCCTGGTGCGGCCTGTAGAGCAGCGCGGGAACCTGCAACCCGTCGAAGCTCGGGTAGCGAACGACCTGCGAGGCGACGAGGTGGCTCTCGTCGATCTTCGAGCTCAGCGTGCTGGTGAGTCGCCGGTGGGCGCGGGACTCCAGATCGACGACGTAGAGATCGCGGGGCGAGGTGTCGCTGCCGAGGTAGAAGGCCATCGAGCGGCTGCTCCGCGCGACGTGGATGCCGCGGATGCTTCCGGCGGGCAGGTCGGGGAGCTCGACCGGCTCGCCGGTGCGCCGGTCGAGGACCTCGACCTCGGTGCGGGCGTCGGCGTTGATGGCGCTGACGCGGTAGCGCCCGTCGCGCGAGAACCTGAGGTCGACGACGTCCCAGTCGGCCTCCCGCTCGAGGGCGCGGTCGCCGCTCGCCAGGTCGTACGACCAGGCGCGATCGAACTCGCTGTCGGCGTTGCTCAGGTAGTAGAGCGTCTTGCTGTCCGGCGAGAAGCTCGCGAACGCGTGGGCGACGTCGCCCTCGTGCGGCGTGACGTGGCGCGGCGCGGCGCCGGGCTCGCGCGCGTCCCACACGAAGAGGTCGTTGTCGGTGTTGGTGTTCGTCTTGTTCAGCGACACCCAGCGACTGTCGAGACTGACGCCCTCGACCGTGTACCCGCCGGTGTTCTCGAAGACGAGCTCGCGGTCGTAGCGCGGCGCGTTCTCGCTCGATCCCCCGGCGCCGAGAGGCGGCACGGCGTATCGGTAGAGATCGAAGAACTGCGGATCGCGCTCGTTGGTCAGCACCCACAAATGCCGGTCGTCCCCCGACCAGCCCGCGAACCGCGCCTTGAGGTTGTCGCCGGGCGTCAGGTCGACGATGGCGCCGTCCGGATGCCGCGCGAAGAGATGCGTCAGCTCGTTGCCGGCCTGGTCGGCGGAGAAGAGGAAGCGGTCGTCCCGCGGAAACCAGCTGACCGCGAAGTACGCCTCGGTGGTCGAATCGGTCAGGCGAGTCTGCTCGCCGCTCTCGATGTCGACGCTGTAGCAGTTGAAGACGCCGGTCTCGTCACTGCTGACGAGGATCCGCGTCTCGTCCGCCGAGAACGTCGAGCCAAAGATCAGCCGCGTGTCGTAGAAGGTCTCGACGTCATAGCGCGGGACGTCACGCGCGGGCCGATCGCGCCCGACCTGCCCGTCCCGCACCGACCACGCGTTGCAGGACCCGAGCACGACAAGCGCCCCGACGGCAAGCGCCCGGACGAGAAAACGGTGAGCGTCGCTGGACTCGTCTCGCATCGGTCGTCCTTTCGATTCATCCAAACCGATAGTGCTTCCTCACCGCCCCGCGGATCTCCCAGGTGCACGACATTCCCTTCGGAAACGTCACCAGGTCGCCCTTGCCGATCTCGACCGGCTCGCCACCGTCGGGAGTGACGACGACGTGGCCTTCGAGGAGGTAGCAGACCTCGCGCTCGTCGTACGTCCACGGGAACGTGGACACCTCTTTTTCCCAGATGTCCCAGCGCGAGACGCCGAGCTCGTCGAGCGTCTCCTTGCTGGGCGTTCTCTCGACCTTGATCTCGCTCATGCTGCGTTCCCGAGCTCTCGCCGAGGGTTCTCCAGTCCGCGACGTCGAGCGCCGGAGTTGGCTCCGGGTCGCCCACCACCCGTCACGGCCGGTCACTCTTTCGTCTGGTCATCCTCGCTCGCCCACCGGATGTCCGTGAACACCATGAACGTGAAGCCGTCCTCGTGCGGCGAACGGTAGGCCCCCCTGGCCTCGAGGATCTTCGCGGTGATCGCCGTCATCTCCCACCCGTCGATCTCGTCGGCTTCCCACTTCGCCGTCGTCAGCATCGGCAGGCCGTGCTCGGTTCCGAAATCGCGGACACGGTGCATCTGGTCCTTGATCCCCTCGAGCACGGTGGGGTTGTCCCAGGACCAGAGCCACGTGCCCGACCTCGTCGAGATCGAGCCGACGAACTGGATCGTGGCGACGACCTTCGGCACCCCCTGATCGGAGAAGACGATCTCTCCGGTCTCCTGATTCCAGTCGAACCGCTCGAAGCTGCCGAGCTCGAAGTCCCTTTCACACGCAGCCTGCGCGGCTCGCAGGTAGTCGTAGGATTCGTCGACGAGCCTGGAGTAGTCTTCCGGACTCATGGCCTTCGGTCCGCAGCCGGTGAGAGCAAGGGCGGAAGCGACGGCCCATACCGGCGAGACGAACCTCGCCGTCACTGGTGTCCCGGCTCCCGATCTCGCCATGCCGCACATCCTAACCCGATCGCGCCGCGGAGGGGAGAGACGGCCCGCGTGCGGTCCACCTGGCGCTGCCTCGAAGCTTCCGCAGGCCCGCCAGCGCGCTTAGACTGGACGGATCATGTTCGACCGCTTCACGGACAGGGCCAGGAAGGTGATGGCGCTGGCGCGCAAGGAGGCGGACCGGTTCGATCACGATTCCATCGGCACCGAGCACATCCTCGCTGGCCTGATCGGCGAACGCTCCGGCGTCGCCGGCAACGTGCTCACCAATCTGGGCGTCACGATCGGCATGGTCCGTCGCGAGATCGACAAGCACGTACGGCCCCGATCCTCGACGGTCACGATCGGGCAGCTCCCGTTCGCAGCGGAGGCGAGGAAGGTCCTCGAGCGCACCATGGAGGAGTCGATCAAGCTCGGCCACCGCCACATCGGCACCGAGCACCTCCTCCTCGGCCTGCTGCGCGAGTGCGAGTGCGTCGCGACCCAGGTGCTCCGGGATCTCGAGGTCCCTCTCGACGATGCGCGCAAACAGGTGCACGAGCTCCTCGGGCTTGCGGGAGTCAAGTCAGTGCACACCTGCGAGGCGTGCGGCGAGGAAAAGCGGGGAAACTTCGAGTACCTCCCGCGCTCGCGAGACCGCTCCATGCTCGTCTGCGAAACATGCGCCGAGGGCATCCTCGCCGCCTGGGAGCAGTTCCTGAAGGACCACTTCGGCATCGAGTAGCGCGCGGGAGATGCGGGCGGCGAGACACGGAGCGAGGATGTCGACGAAGTCGAATCGCGCCAGACTGATCACCGCGGTTGCCGCCACGCTCGGCGTGGCCACGGTCGTCGTCTGCCTCCTCTGCTCGAGGGAAATCCTCGTCCACTGGCACGTGGCGAAGCTGGCTCGCGACGAGTCGTTGTTTCTGGAGTACGCGGGGTCGGAGAGCGATGTTCGACGCGCAGCGGCGGCGCGCTTCGCTGCGACGGAGCGCGGCATGCGGCGGATCGTCGCGCTGTACCTCGAGGCCGGGAGCGGTCTCGATGCGCGCCTGCGGGATTCGAGCAGTCGCCCGGAAGACGTCCTGCACGATGTTCCGATCGCCGGCTTCGTCATGGTCGCCGGTGACACCGCAGCGAGCGACTTCCGGGGGACGTACACGGGAGGTTTCCGTTTCCACGAGGTCGACCGTGATCTGGCGCGGGGCCTCGGGAGCCTCGCGCCGCTGCTTCCCGCCCTTCACGGGCGGCGGTGCGCCGTCGCCGACTATCCGGATTACGAGTTCCGGTTTCTGGCGGGCGATGAGGCGGCACGCCGGACGGGACGCTCCCCCCGGGTGCACCTCGATGGCCGGATCCGCACCGACGAGCCGGTCGGCTCGAATCCGGGGACGGAGGAGGAGGTGCAGGTCCTCGCCCGCATGACGGCGCTCGTCTTCATTCGCCGCGGCGAGTCGCTTCCGGACGCGGAGTGATCGGGGCGTCTCCGATCCGACACTCCGCGGCTCCCGGGACCGAAAGAAGGTTCCGGTCGAGCTACCGTCTCTCCGGCGCCGCCCGCTTCGCCGGATCGATCTTCAGCTCGATGCGCACGAAGCCCCGCTCGCCGAGTTGCTCCATCAGGCGCGCGACGACGCGCGTCTCGACGTCCGCGCCCACCAGGATGGTGAGCTTCTTGTCGGCTCTCTCCTTGCGGGGCGTGGCGTCCAGAGTCGCGAGGACATCCTTCTCGGTCGCCTGACGGATGGCATCGTCGCCGCGAGCGTCGGTCTCGAGCCCGTACTTGCCGTCGGCGTACACGTGAAGACGGAGCCCGCGTGGGCCCGCGCTGGCGTCCTTCTCGCCGTCCTTGCCGTCCTTGTGGTCCTTGATGTCCTTGTGGTCCTTGCTGTCCCCGGCGCCCGACGCGACGGTCGCGATCTCGCGGAGGACGAGCACCTGCCCCTCGGCCTCGGCGACGAGGCGCTCGGTCCCGAGAACCTCGGCCTGGTCCGCCTGGCCAGCACGGTAGCGGACCCGGATCATCTCGTACTGCTTGCGTCGCACCTCGAGCGCGTCCTGGGCCGACTCGAGCGCCTGCCGCGTGATCTTCGCGTACAGCTTGGCCTGCTGCCGCGCCACGCGGAGGGCGATCTGTGTCTCGAGAAGAATCTCGTAGGATTCGACCCGGGCCCTCACTCCGGCGCTCAGACGCTTGACCTCGTGCTCGAGGAACTCGACCCGACCGGATGTCTCGGTCAGGGCGGTGGCGAGCGCGACGAGATCCAGCGTCAGCGCGAAACCGCGGGAGGAGTCGATCACGCGCGGATTCGAAACTCCACCGGCGCGACCGGCGGACTGCGCGTCACTCACCTGGGCAGCGCCGACCATGGTAAACAGGAGAACGCCGGCGAGCGATTGCATGGACGTCCGCAGAGTCAACGCGGTCACGTTCAGTCTCTTCATGGGGACCTCACCGCCTCGTGGTAGCAGGAAAACACGCTTCCTTGAAGCTGTCATCCTAACCGAGCCGGGGCGGGCACGAAACGAATCGCGACGACGTTGCCGTCCTCACGAAACCCGACGAGCTGCAGTTTCGGGTCGGACTCGCTCTCCTCGTGGCCCTCCACCTCCCACCACCCCCAGAAACGCGCCTCGGGACGCAGGGCGTAGTAGATCTCTCGCCAGGAGGCGCCCGCGACAGCGAGGATGAGGACGACCGAGGCGCCCGCGATGACGACAGCGATGACCCTGGTGCGGCTCATGGCGTCATCGTAACTCGGTTGGCCTACGCGCGAAATGAATCGCGTCAGGATCGGTCTTCAGCTGACGTGGCGTCGCGCGCATGCTGGCTTCCTCCGCGCCCGCACGACGATCAGCACGACGTCGGCCACGATCGCGACGACGGCGATGGTAACCATGATGTGAAAGAAGGGATGGGCGCGACCTCTCCCGGGCCCCTCGAAACGGGGATCCGCGCTGCTGGCCGTGCCGGTCGTGCTGAAGCGGATCACGCCGCTGTCGTCGATGAAGTAGCACCGCTCGCCGGTGGTTCCGAAAACCGTCGGGTTACCCTCACAGCTCCAGCCGGCATCGGAGGCGGTGTAGACGAAGTCGTATCCGGACTGCCGCGAGGCCGCGAAGACGGGGTCGATGAGGTCCGCGTCCCCGAGGCTCCGCAGGCTGTCCGCGTAGGATCCGAACCGCTCCCTGTACTGCTCGTTCGCGGCCACGAGGCTTCCGAGCAAGTACCGGCAGCGAGCCTCGTTGCTGCTGCCACGCGGGGCGAGAAGCGAGCGCGCCGCGAAGGCCGCGATCAACGCCACGATGGCGATGACGAGCAGCAGCTCTATCAACCACGAGCCTTCCCGTCGCTCCATGCCGCACTCGCGCTAGGTGTCCCTGGACGGCGCTCGCGAGGTCGAAAGGCCCCGCGTGCGTTCACTCTTATCGACAAACACCGACTCGAGTACGCGTGTATCACGTTCTCGGAGGATGGACGCATTACCTCGACAGGAAAGTCGTGGAGCTCGACGGCCTCCGGCTCGGAGGTCTCTCGGGCGTCGTCGGCGATCCACGAAAGCCGCTTCGCCGTTCCGACGAAGAGTTCGTCGAGTGGATCGAGCGTCTCCTCGACGACGGCGCGGAGATCCTCGTGCTGCACGACGGCCCCGAGATCCCCGACCGCCGCCTCCGGGGACAGGCGTCGATCCGCGGCGCGCTCGAGCGCGCCAGACCCACGCTCGTGCTGCGAGGACACTGCCACTGGAACGAGGCCGTCGCGCGCCTCGCGAACGGAACGCAGATCGTCAACGCGCACGAGAAGGTGGTCGTTCTCGAGAGGGCGGCGAGTGACGAATGAGGAGTTCATTTGCGTGCGTGGGCATCTCGTCTGTCATTCGATCATCGCCTGACGTCCTCGGAGGAACGCCGGTATTCGCCGGAACTCGCGTGCCCGTCCAGACCCTCCTCGACTACTTGAAGGCCGGAGACCGCATGGACGATTTCCTCGAGGATTTCCCCTCCGTCTCGCGAGAGCAGGCAGTTCAAGTTCTGGAGATCGCGAGGGACGCTCTTCTCGGCGAGCGGCATGGGGGTTGTCCCTGACGACGTTTTTTCATCAAACAGCCCGGTCTGTGACCCGAGGCTCGTCGACACCGCCACCCCCGTTCACTCGAACTCACAACTCGGCCCGAGCACCCGGAGCGTGGCCTGAATGGTCGACGCAATGGAGTACTGGCTCTCGAGGTCGAGGTCATCCCACGGGATCATGTCCTCCAGCTCGGCCTCGGCTGCCCGGCGAGATTGCTCCGGCGCCAGATCGAGCGCATCCCGGGCGCCCTCGACCCGCCAGTCGGCGAGTATGATGAGGGTCCTCACGGCGCGCTCCTGGACGTCCGTGGCCGGGTGATGCAGGAGCTCCGTGCACGCCTCGACGGCGACGGCGGCGCGTGTTCTGAGCACCCACGAGCGCACGCGTGCGTAGATCCAGGCCGTGCCGCTCGGCGACTCGAGCAGCAACCTGACCGCGCGGAAGGGCGCTTCCTCGGACACGAACGCCCAGAGCGCGGCGGCGGTTCGCACGAAGGGCTCCTCGTCATCGAGACACTGCCGCGCCGGCTCCGGGAGAGGGGTCGGCGTCCGTCTCTCGCTGGCCAGGGTGTAACGGTCCAGGATATGCCGCGCCAGGAAAGCGCGGGAGCGCACGGTCTCGTCGGCGGACTCGGTCGATCTCGACAGCGCCGGACGGATCGTCCCGGCAACGGCGGCGATCTCGTCGATGAGCGTCTGCCTCGCCTCGTGGCCGCCCATCTGCAGCGTGACCGGACGCATCAGGACCTGCACGACAGCGGCGAGCGCAGTCGCACGAACTGTGGGGCTGCTGTCCCCGAGCCACGGGAGGAGCTCCGTGACTCGCAGGCCGCTCGAGACCGTCGTCGGGCCCAGTGTCGTTCCCTGGATGAGGTCCATCGGAGTCTTTCGCCGAGACATCACTGCCGTCCCGAGGAGACGCCCGACGACGGTCCGCTCGACCTTCCCGGCGTCCGCGACTCGATCCCGCAGCGACATGAGGTCCGAGACCCCGAGCTCGCGGAGCGCGGACACCGCCATTCTCGGCGGGTTGTCATGGGTGTAGTGGTCCGACCGGTACTCCCGCTCCAGGTCGGGCTCGCTCGACGGCTGGCTGCCCCGTGAATCCGACGTCGTCAGGAAACCGCGAGGATCCGCCTCGGAGAAGGAAGTCGCGCGCAACACGATGCGGACGCTCTCGGCGAGCGCCTCCTCCTCCGGCTTCCACGTGGCCAGCAGGTCGAGAACGGGCCGCATTGCCGTCGCGGTGGGACCGGTATCCCGGAGAAGGTCGATGGCCAGACATTGACGCCGACGATCTCCGGTCTCGAGAGCATGCGCCAGTTCCGGGAGCGCCGCGACGCCGAGCCGGTCGAACGCCTCGTGAACCCGCCACTGGGGGTGCTCCCCGCGCTTCGCCCTGTGCTCGCCGGAGAGCAAGATGTCGAGGTACTGCGGCACGGCGCGCGTCGAGCCGACGCGTGACAGCCAGTGAACGAGCCGCGCCTGTCGAGGCTGCGGAGCATCGTCGAGCCTGGCCAGGCACCACGCCTCGACGGCGTCCGCGGCGCCGCGGCGAACCATCTGGCCGAGAAGCTCCTCGCGACGCCCGTCATCCGCCCGCTCCCATTGCACGACAGCCCACCAGCGCGAGATCGGCCCGCTGAAGGCGAGCAGGAGGACGACGACCAGACACAGAAAGGAAAGGAAGGAGACAACGACGACGTGCCTGTGCCTGTGAGGCCAGCGAGTCACCATCGCGCACGCTCCCGTGATTCCGTCAACGAGGCCCTGCCTGCAGGATCGGTGTCGAGGCTGGTCGTGTCAACTCGAAAGGAGCGCCACGTGACGTGCCCGGGGGGGCGCCGCGCTCCGCGGCTCACCAGCCACGTGCGTGGCGATTTGCTCACTCACCTGCCGCAGCCACCCCGAAGTCGATGACGGTGGACTCGAGCACGGTCTTCCGGCCCCCCCTGGAGACTCGAACGACTGCCTTGACGATGTGATTCGGCACTTCTCGTGAGAGCCAGCGATCGACGCTCGCCTGGGTCTGGCCGGCCGGGGTGCGGCGGGAGATCGTGCACGACTCGTGGACGCAGACAAGCGTGCGATCCCCGACATGCACATCGACGGCCGGATCCTCGACCTGGATCTCGTAGGTGCCTTCCTCCCCCAGGAGCCGGTCCTCGAGATCGAAGGTCATGCGCACGACGTCGGACGGCAGGCCGATCCCGGGGATGAGCCTCGGTCGTGCGTCGGGCGCCTCGCGATACGGCACACGGGCGTCGCTACTCCTCCAGATGGAGAGTCGTGCCTTCCAGGGATCGTCTTCGTCGTGCATCGCGTAGGTCTCCACCTCGCAGGGCACCTCGCGGGAGCCGAGCGAGAAGCGACTCGGGACCGTCTCGACCAGCCGCATGTCGAGCCCCGCGGGGACCACGCCGAGCACGAGCGCTCCGTATTGGCTCGCACCGTCGGCGTCGGAGGAGACGTTCGTGATCGCCACCATCTTCACTCCGCCGACGCTCTCGAGCTGCCGCTTCCTGCGCGCCCGAACCGTCGTGTCCCCGTACGTCAACTCCTCATCGACGAGGACCCACGATCCGATCTCGAATCCCGCCCAGCCGTTGTACGACGAGGGCGTCTCGATGACCGGTTTCTTCTCGTCGAACGGGACGACGAGCGGCTTGATCCACGTCTTCGGACGGAGGGATCGCGACTCGCGGGCGAGGTCCACCATCGGGTCGACGTACAACTGATTCCGGCGGCCGTTGAACGACGACTTGATATACGCGCGGATTTCGGCGTTCTCGTGCCCCCGGGCACGAAGATCGTCCGCGACGCGGTGGCAGAACTGCAGGATCATGTCGGGACGGAGCGGCATGATCGCCCGCTGAAAGTCGCTCAGGTACGCGGAGGGATCCAGCTCCCATCTCGTGTCGGTTGTCGGGTCTCTCGCGAAGAACCGCGCCTCCGGCTGCTTGTTGTAGATCATCATCCTCCAGGCGAAGTTGTTGCCCTCCTCCGTCCATCCTGGATCTCCGGGATACAGGTGGTGACGGAGCGGCAAGAGGATCTGGATGACGAGATACGCTCCGCCCAGGATCAGGACGAACCGGCGGTGGAGCGCGCCGGTGGAGACGACGGGCGCGTCTGCGGCGATCGGTCCAGCCGCCGCGATCGATCGAGAGCGCCGGTGAAAGAGGCGGCGAAGCCCGGCGATGGCTCGACGCGGCCAGTCCGGCTCGAAGAACAGCGTCGTCGCCGCGATCATGTACCAGGGGAAGATGCCGATCTGGAACGGCAGGAAGAACGCGTTCGCGAGATGGAAGACCAGGGCGACGGCGAACGCGATCGGCCGCGACTTGCGCCAGAGAAGGAACGGCACGACGAGCAGATCAAAGAGCAGACCACCGTAGCTGATCAGGTAGACGACGACCTCGCCCCGGGCCCAGGCCGGAAGCCCCGGAGTGAACGAACGCATCGGTTCCCCGCGGAGCCAGTCACCGTTCAGTTTCGCCACGCCGGCATAGAAGTAGACAATTCCGATCTGCGCGCGGAGCAGCCAGAGAGTCCACGCGGGCAGCGTGCGCGGTGTGCCGGGACGCAGCCAGCGGCGAACCGAGAAGGCGCGGTCGGCGGGGATGAAGACCAGGAGCAGGCCGAGAAGACAGACGAGGTAGAAGTGGTTCAGGTAGTAGGCCTGCTCCAGGAGAAAGACGTACGTGAAGCCGAGGAAGAACAGGATCGCGGCCACCCGGTAGAGCAGTCCCACCATGAGGAGCGCGGCAAGGATGCCCAGGACGACGAAGTGGACGTACATGCCGACCCCGGGCCACGGCGCGACCCAGTCGAAGCCGTAGAACGTGAAGTGGAAGTCCGGCTTCGCGTAGAGATACTCGACGTGGCCGCCGACGAGGTACCGGATGATCTCCGAGAGCAGGATGCCGCCGAACGCCACGCGGAACACGGCAATTCCGGCGGCATCCACGCCCCGGAAGAGCGCACCGACTCGGCGCGGTGACGTTTCGAGGAGAGGGCCCGGCGGGACGATCGGTTGACCGGACGTCACGGCCGCGCCCTCTCCATCACTCATCTCCCGACGGAATGAACGGGAGCCGCCAGCGTCGATTGCTCGAGGCGAGCGATCCGCGCGGCGAGCCCGGAGAGCTGCGCGTTCCCGTTCTCGAGGTCGACGACGCGGGCCTCCAGCTCGGCGACGCGAGCCTCGAGGTCGTTCAGCCGCCTGGCGTGGCGCTTGACGATCTCCGATGTCTCGTTCACCTTGACACCAATGAGAACGTTCACCACGGAGAGGTCATCTCGCTCGGAGTCCTCCCACGCACGCCCGAGGACTTGCGTCATCTGCTCGAGGTCGAGCTCCTCGGGCGCCACGCCGATGCCGGTCCCGTCGTTCTTTCCCGACGGCACGATGTAATCGCCGTTGCGCACGCGTCCCCGCACCATCACCGGCACCTGACCCATGAAGCTGACCTTCGCGAAGAGATGCTCCTCGCCCTTGCGGGGCAGGTTGCCGACGACCACTGGCGCGAGCGACACCGACATGATCTGATCGGCGCCGTCCGTCTTTTTGGTGATCTTCCCGTCATGGACGCCCACGATCTGGCCGAAGATCATCTTCTCTTCGGGGTCGAGCTTGGGGAGCCACTCGGCGTAGTCCGCGCCGTGGGAGCCGTAGGTGACTCCACCGTCCTTGCAGCGCTCGGTCTGCGCGAGCAGGACGGCGGCGAGCGCCAGATCGAACGGGTTCGTGGTCAGCAGGCCGTCGAGGCCGGAATCCAGCGCCCAGCAGACCAGTTGCTCGATATCGCTCGCGAGCCCGGTGGGCGCAGAGACCGACGGGGCGCCGAACCGGATGTTCGGCAACCGCCCCCCGGAGATCGAACCGCCGGCGACCGACCCCGGCGTGACCGAGCCGCCCATCACCGAGCCCGGAGTGAACGACCCTCGATTGAAGGTCGCGCTCGGAAGCGAGCCCGCTCGAAACGTCAGGCTGGGAAGCGCTCCGGGGTCGAAGTCGAAGCCGGGTGGGAAACCGAAGTCGATGCTGAGGCTCGGAGCCCTGCCCCGGCTGAAGCTGGCCGACGGGAGCGTGCCTCGACTGAATGCCAGGCTCGGAAGCGTGGCCGACGGAAGCGTGACCTGCGGAAGCGTCACCCGCGGAAGCTCGACCTGGGGAAGCTGGATATTCGGAAAGGCGCCGGCGTCGAAGTCGATCCCCGTATCGAAGGAGAAGTCCGAGAGCCTGAGGTCGAACAGGCCGAGCGGCGGCGGATCGATCCAGTCGTTGTTCTGGAAGTCGTAGCCCTCGATCCTCCCCGCGACGTTGCCGTCGCCGTTGAAGAAGGTGACGAAGTTGTTGTCCGCGTTGGCGTCGCCGCCGTCGCCCAGCGTGATGGCGATGCCGTCCGCGTCGCTCCCTCGACTCCTGAACGCGGCGATGTGGTTCCCGAGGAAATCGCCCGTACCCTCGACGGTAAACAGGGCGAAATCACGCGGCTCGGGATCCTGTGAGCTCATGGCGACCCGCAGGCCGTCCTCGCCCCGGATCTCCACCGGCCCCGCATCGGCCATGATGATGCCGCCGAGGCCGGGGCCACCGGCGTCATAGGCGTCGTCGAGCGTTCCGCCGCCCGGCCCGCCCGCGAACGCCGCTGGAGGGGGTCCACCGAGGAAGAGAAAGTTGAGCAGATAGCTGGCGTCGCTGACGTCGCGACCGCCATCGCCGTTGACGTCGCCGTTGCAGACGGCAGTCGTTTTCGGGTCTGACAGACACGGAGCTCCGGCGGAGAGATGGCCGGTTGTTGTCAGAATCAGCGTCACCGAGCCGAAAGCGACGAGCGTCAACAATACAGAGATGGAGAACTTCACGAGACGATGCATGGTGCCCCCTCCCAACCAGATGAACAAGGACCCAACAACAGAATCACAACCGCCGGCCATCATCGGAGTGCAGTTCCCTCGGTCAAGGGAATTCGCGATCGCCTGCTGCGAGAAGTGTGGAATCTTCCGCATCCTTCGCGTAGGGGGTCACGGCTGTGTTGCAACGGAACACGGAGCTCGCGATCTTCGACGCTGGCAGCTGCCTCACGTCCCGCCTTGCGCGCGCTCGCCCCGGGCGCATAATGGCCATTCCCGCCGAGAAAGGAGCTGCCATGCGCCGATCAGTCACGTCTCTTCTCGCCGTGCTCTGTCTCGCCGTCGCGTCGAGCGGCGTGTGTCTCGCCGACGACGCCGAGGACGTCTGGGACCGCGTCGATCACCACTTTGCCAAGAACGGCGATGTCCGGATTCACTACGTGACGCTCGGCGAGGGCAAGCCGGTCCTCTTCGTGCATGGCTTTCCCGACTTCTGGTACTCGTTCCGCCACCAGATGCACACGCTGGCCAGCGACTACCGAACTGCCGCGATGGACCTGCGCGGCTACAACAGGAGCGACAAGCCCGAGGGCGTCGAGCACTACGCGCTGCCGCGCATCCTCGGCGACGTCGAGGCGGTGATCGACGCTCTCGGCGGCAAGGTGACGCTCGTCGGCCACGACTGGGGCGGAGCGATCGCGTGGCGGTTCGCGATGACGCGCCCGGAGAAGCTCGAGCGGCTCGTGATTCTCAACCTCACGCATCCGAAAGGGTACGTGGCGGTGGTCTCCGACCCCACCGAGGCGCAGCGGGCGAACACGCAGTACGCGCGCAACTTCGCCAAGTCGAAGCCCGACGGAAGCCCCGTGCCCGGCTTCTTCCTCGCCGTCGCGGATCGCATGGGACCGGTCGTCGGCACGCGGTATCGCGAGGCGCTCGGGCGATCGTACTACGACGGCATGCTCAACTACTACCGCGCCAACTACGGCCCGCCGTGGGGCGGCGAGACGCCGAACGTCACCGTGCCGGTGCTCCAGTTTCACGGCCTCAGGGACACCGCCGTCGACAAGGACGGACTGAAGGGCACCTGGGACTGGATCGACAGCGACTACACGCTGGTGACCATCCCGAGCGCCGGCCACTTCGTCCAGTGGGAGGCGGCCGAGCTCGTGTCGCAGACGATGAAGTGGTGGCTCAAGGCCCGCGACGACGGCGCGGGACAATCGAGGCCGCTTCGCCGGCGGCGGCTGTGACGCTTCACGCCGCCGCAGCGTCGCCGCAGCGTCGCCGAAACCTCACCGCGGCTGTCCCGCGTGCATCAGCGTCGCCCAGGAGGCGAACTCGAACTGCCACGGCTCGGGACGGATTCTCTCGATGACCTGTTTCGTGTAGGGCATCTCGAGCTGTCTTCGGACGCTGTAGTGGTGGTGGACGCGCTCGTAGATGCTCGAGAAGCGGCCGCGGCCTCGCTCGGAGATCTCCTTGTAGTTGTAGCGGCCGCCGACGCTGCGGAACGGCTCGTACGGGACGTCGTGACCGAGGTTGTGCGTATATAGGCCGGCACGATTCTGAGAGGGCGTCTGGCCGGCGCTTCTCCGCCCTGGCTTTGTCGCTCGGCCTCGACGATACTCTCCGCTGTATCGCCTCGGCCTCGCTTCGC
>JBFFXF010000179.1:0-14770 GCA_041569895.1 Planctomycetota bacterium
GAGGAGAAGCGTCAGCTTGCGGTGCTCTCTCAGCAACCGGTGATTGGTGACGCGCGAGAAGTCGCTGCCCTTCATCGGGAACTCGAGGATGAACGGGTGCTCAGCGATTTCGACAGGGGCGCGCGGCGCGTCACTCGGTGGTGGAAGGATCTGTACACCGGACTGCTGGCCCCTCCACGATCCCTGGACGCGGAAGCTGCTGAAACTGTATTGACGCCCTACCTTCATCGGCCCGGCGAGGATCGACTTCTCAATCTCGTCGCCGATCCGCTCCCACTCGGCAGGATCGAAGGCTTCGCCGGGCTCGACCGTGTCGATCTTGTTCCCACGAAACTTCAGCGCGATCCGACACGATGAGCCCGCAAGCGGAAGATGCAGCTTCGTGGGATGGTTGGAGCGTCCGTCATACTGCCCGGGGCCGCCGATACGGGCATCCAGCAGCAGCCTCAATTCATGGGAATCAAGGTCAACCCAGGTCTTGCGAAAAAGGTCAGCCATCGTTCCACCCTCTTGCCGAAGAGCGAGCCACTTGGTGCTGCCGCTCGAGGTAGGTGGGGCTTCACGCCGCGGACGGTCCGCCGCCTTGCGCGCACCAGGCCCGTTCACCCTCTCTCCCTCCCCCGCAGAGAGCATCCGGAGAGCCGCGATCCCGCTCCACCGCCCCGACGTCCCAACCCCGGGCCCGGCTGTTGGTCCGCCCTGGGGGTCGGTCCCCCTTTTGGGCGGGTGAGAAACCCGGGGCCTCTCGGGCGCCTGGGGCGGTTGCGGCCCCGGCGCCGGAGAGCTTGCGGGCGCCCGGTTGGGCGCGGGCGCTCGCTCGTGGGAATTCAATGGCTCCCCCGGTTGGACTCGAACCAACAACCTACCGGTTAACAGCCGGCTACTCTACCAATTGAGCTACAGGGGAACCGTGTTCTGGTGTCGTCTTCTTCTCTCTTATCGTCCTCGCGGGCTTCGATCCTGCGAAAAGGAAGCCTTATTCTATGGGGACCCCTTCTGGAGTCAAGACGGGCCGGGGCTCGCGGCTCGCGGCCGGGTGTCGCGGTCGGCGGGCGGGCGCCCCGGGGCCGGGTGCGGGGCGGTGGGGGGCGAAGACGGTGGCGCGGTCCCGGGCGGGTGCGCTTCTCCTGTCGCCGCCGTGATTTCCAACAATCATTTTTTTGCTTTGACACACAATCGGGTTTTTGATACAACCCGTGCGCTCGGTCGGGGCGGCGGCTGATCGCCGCTGGGCGCCATGCCTCGCTCTCGACACGAGCGGGCACAGACCAGGAGAAAAGCTGATGGATCTTTCACTCTCGCCACCGTCTCGACACGCGTCTCACGCCGCGCTCCAGCGCCCGGCTCCCCCTCCGGGCCACGCGCCGGGGTGATGCGCCCGTCCGGCGCCGGCCAGGACCGGGCTCGCACCCGCGCGGTCGGTCACCGGGCGACACCTCTCTCCGGAAGGGCGCTTCGAAGTCCATTCCTCATGCAACCCATCGAAGCCCGACTCATACTCGACTCCCTACCAGCCCGATGCGAGGCGCCCTTCCACTTTTTCTCCCACTCGCATGACACGCCGTCATGACGCGCTGCGGCGTGACACGCCGTCATGACGCTCGTCGCGGCGACGCCGAGAGAGCTCGCACGCAAGCCCGAGGAGGGGACGCGACGCTGCCCTGAGCTTCGTGCGGCTCTCTCCTTCCTCTTCCCCATTGCTCGTTCTCGAACTCGCACTCGTCTCGCGCTCGTTCCCCGCTCCCCGCCCGTCTTCTTACGCCCGTGCCGCGACTTCCGAAACCGCCTTGCAAACCTCGCGCGACCCCCTATCATTCCGCTCCCTGCCGTCGCGGTCCTCCCCTCCGGCGCGAAGAAGACGAGACTCCTCGATGCACCGTCCGCCCGCCGATCTCTGGCCGCCGATGCGACGCATCGCCGGCGGTCTCGTTCCGGCCGAGCTCTCGCCCGAGGCGCTCTTCGACCTGCTGAGCTCGCGCGCGCTCCCGGTCGCATCGATCATCGAGCGGCTGCTCTCGGTGACGGGCGCGGACTACGTCGTCGTGTTCGAAGACGATGGCCTGACGTCATCGGGGACACCGACGCACGCGCCCCGACTGGCGATCGGCATGGCGCGCGACGGCCGTTCCATCGCGTTCCCCCACCGACTCCTGCCCGACGAGCTGCGCCGCCGCCTGCGCGCAGGCGACGCGCCGCTCCACGACGGACTCGACAGCACGGCCTCGATCTGGCGCGTGGCGGCGCCGATCCTCTCGCTCCACTCGAGCTCCTCGTCCTCCGTGCGACGGCTGGTCGGCGGGCTCCTGGCCGGTGGACACCGGGGCGCGCTGCGGCCGCCGTTTCGCAAATGCCCGGGCGACCTCGTCCGTCTGCTCGTCGCGCTTGCCCCCTGGGTCGGCACCGCGCTTCTGGTCGAGAACGGCAGACCGGGCGATGGCGACGCGAGCGATGCGGACCACGCGCCCGGTCGCGACGGGCCGACCTCGCCCGCGACGCCCATCCTCCACCCGGAGCTCGAGGACCCGCTCGATCCGGACTTCCCCGACATCCTGACGGTCAACCCCGCGATGCGCCGCCTGTTCGAGCTCATCCGCCAGGTCGCCGCCAGCGATGCCGCCGTGCTGGTCGAGGGCGAGAGCGGCACCGGCAAGGAGCTCGTCGCTCGCGCCATTCACGAGAAGAGCCCGCGCCGCTCCGCGCCGTTCCTCTCCGAGAACTGCGCCGCGTGTCCGGCCGATCTTCTGGAAGCGGAGTTCTTCGGTTACGAGAAGGGCGCGTTCACCGGTGCCACCTCCTCGCGCGCGGGCATCTTCGAGCGCGCCCGCGGCGGCACGCTGTTCCTGGACGAGATCGGCGAGATGGACGCTCGCCTGCAGACCAAGCTCCTGCGCGTTCTGCAGGAACGCGAGGTGCGCCGCGTCGGCGGGGAACGCGCCCTGCCGGTCGACTTCCGCCTGGTCACCGCGACGAATCGCTCGCTCGAGGAGGAGGTGCGCTCGCGACGCTTCCGGCTCGACCTCCTCTACCGCCTCGAGGTGGTCAAGATCAGTCTGCCTCCGCTGCGCGAGCGCGTCGAGGACATCCCCCACCTGGCGCGCCACTTCCTCGCCGTGCACGCCGCGCGTCTCGGCCGTGCAGCGCCCGAGCTGCGCCCGAACACGGTGCAGGTGCTCTCCCGGTACCACTGGCCTGGAAACATCCGCGAGCTCCAGAACGAGATGTGGCGAGCCGTCGCCCTCGGTCACTGCGTCGTGCGGCCCCGGCACCTCTCGGCGAAGCTTCGACGCATCGAGAGCGGTATCGACGTCGATGTGGGGCCGGTCGACTTCGACGAGGCGGAGCGCCAGTTGCTCGGATCGGTGATGCGCGCCGCGCTCATCCACACAGACGGCAACTGCGCCGAGGCGGCGCGACTCCTCGGCATACCGCGGTCGAGCTTCTACCGCCGCCTGCGCAAGTACCGCATCAGCCCGTCGTCGCCGGACGGGATCCCGCCTGCGGTGCTGCACGGCTTCCGGCGGCTCGGCTGTCTCGCCGGCCTCTTCGGCAAGATGACCGGGAGAAAGTGACGCCCTCGGCGGCGGCGCGATCGACGAGCAAGCCGCCGTCGCGACATCGTGGCGTCATGACGTCACGACTCGACGCCTCACCGCACCTCGAGGAGCCAGGGCAGGAGCGCCATGGTGCTGCGGCCGTCGAGGAACGCCGCGGCGCGCAGGATGCGCAGCAGCTCGCCGGTCGCCACTGCGTCGAGTCCGGGCGTCGTCCGCCGCGCCCTCTCCGCCACCTCGATCGCGCCGGCGACGTAGGTCGATCGGTCGCCCTGGTCGGTGAGCAGCTCGAACAGCGTCTTCACGGGCGGCAGGAGCACCGGCTCCTCGAGCCCGTCCTGCGGCAGGCCCGCCAGCTTCTGCGCCTCGTCGATCGCCGCCACCAGCCCGCCGAGCTGGTCGACGAGCCCGTTGTCGAGCGCCTGCGCGCCGGTCCACACTCTCCCCTCGGCGACGCTCTCCGCGCGCGCCCGGTCCCAGTCGCGCCCGTTCGCGACGCGGGTGATGAAGCGGTCGTAGCCCTCCTCGACGATCCTCTGCATCGCCGCGCGCTCCTCCTGCGAGAACTCCCGGTGCAGGTCGAAGAGACCGGCGCGCGCGCCACGCGACGCCGTGGCGACCTGCACGCCGAGCTTGTCGAGCAGATCGGCCGCGATGACCTTGCCGCCGAAGATGCCGATCGAGCCGGTGATCGTCCCGGGCTGCGCCAGGATGCGATTCGCCGCGGTCGCGATGTAATAGCCGCCCGACGCCGCCGTCTCGCCCATGCTGACGACGACGGGCTTGACGTCCTTCGTGATCGACAGCTCGCGCCAGATCGCCTCCGACCCGTCGAGCGTGCCGCCCGGACTGTTGACGCGCACGACCACGGCGCGGATCGAGGGGTTCTCGCGCGCGGACTTCAGGGCGCGACGCGCGCGCTCGGCGCTGGCGACGGCGCCCATCGGCGACAGCGAGCCGTCGGGCTCGTTCGCGATGATGCCGTCGACGTGGACGAGCGCGATCGACGCGAAGCCGCCCGGCCGCGTCCCCTGCAGGTAGCGCCGCACGCCGATCGGCACGGGCGCACGCGACGTGGCGCCACCGCCGCGGGCCGCGAGCAGCCCGGCGATCTCGTCGCGATAGACGAGGCGGTCGACGAACTTCGCCTCGAGGGCGCGCTCCGGCGAAAACGGCCCGGCGTCGATCAGCGATCGCACCGCGTCGGCCGTCAGGCCGCGCGCCTCGGCGATGGCTCCGACCAGCGCGTCGAAGAGCGAGTCGACGTTGCCATCGAGCGCCTCGAGAAACTCCTGGCTCGGCGCCGCCGAGGAGAGCTGCTCGTACGTTCCCTTGTAGCGACCGACGCGCACGAGATCGGCCTTGAGGCCGATCTTCTCGAGCAGCGCCGCGAGGAAGAACGCCTGCATCTCGAGCCCGACGATGTGCAGGTCGGCGACGCGGTCGAGCCAGATCTCGTCCGCCGCCAGCGCCAGCGAGTAGCCGAGCGTGTCGGCGCCCTCGAGCACCGCGATGACGTACTTGCCGCTGTCGCGAAAGCGCCGCGCCAGCGAGCGGATCTCCTCGACGCGTCCCGGTCCCATGAACGAGAACCCGACGCGCAGCACGAGCCCGACGACGCGCGGATCGCGCGACGCCCTCGAGAGCGCCGCGTGCGCCGCGACGAGGTCCGTCTCCGTGCCGCCGAGGAGCATCGACAAATCGACCTCGGCGCGCTCGGGCACCTCGCCGCGCACGTCGAGGACGAGGACGCACAAGGACGGCACGCCCGGCGCCGAGAAGAACGGCATGAAGAGCGCCACGAAACCCACCACCGCGACGATGATCACGATCAGGATGAACAGACCGGAACGGCGACGGCGAGGCCGGCGATACGCGGGCTGGAGAAGCGGCTCGTCTCCGTGCGATGGAGGCGGCGACGATGGCAGTGTCATACCTCCTCCTTCTGATTCTCGGGAAGCGCGCCGACGTAGGGCAGCTCGCGGTAGCGTCCCGCGTAGTCCAGGCCGTAGCCGACGACGAACTGGTTCGGGATGGTGAAGCCGAGGTAGTCGACCGGCGTCACGGTGACGGTGTTCGTCGGCTTCTGGAGCAGCGCGCACGTCACCAGCGACTCCGGCTTCCGCGCCAGCAGGTTGGCGCGCAGGTACTCGAGCGTCAGGCCGGTGTCGACGATGTCCTCGACGAGGACGACCGGCCGATTGGCGATCGGCGTCGTCAGGTCGAGGAGGATCTTCACCTCTCCGGAGGTGACCAGCTTGCGACCGTAGCTCGAGACGCGCATGAAGTCGACCGCCACCGGGATGTCGAGCGCGCGCACCAGATCGGCGAGGAAGACGAAGGCGCCCTGCAGGATCCCGACGAAGACCGGCGCCCGCCCGCGGAAGTCCTGGGTGATCTCCTCGGCGAGCTCGCGGACCCGCTTGCGGATCTTCTCCTCGCTGACGACGACCTCGATCTCTCCGTCGGTCGGCTTCGTCATCCCTCGTCTCCCGCCGCCCTCGGTGTCAAGAATCGCGCCCGGCAGACGTCTCAGGTTCACCGGCGCGGTGCCCCGCGTGTCGTGTCCGCCACGACGACCGCGTCGCGAGCGGCGGGCAAATTGTAACGGCGGCGAGAGCCCCTGGAAAGTGCCGGAACCACGGCAAACGGCAAGGACCGGCCGGCGACCGACGTGAAAGATCCCCTGCAACCATTCAGGCCGTTCACCCCGACCGTGCCGGACCTGCTGGCGGCGCTGGTGTCGGCGATGCGGGCGCTCTGCACGCTGCGCTCACGCCGCGTGCGCGCCGACGCGATGGGGACGCGTCGACGCGGCGGGACGGTCGGCGCGTGGCGCGGGATCGGAGCGCTGGCGCGGGCGGTGGTCGCCGTCGTTCGCGGACGACGGCGGTCCTCGAGCGTGCCGCCCGCGCCGAGCCTCAGCGAATGGGAAGCTCTCGAACGGCGCGCAGGCCCGGCTCGCGGAAGAAGTCGCGGACGGCGGCCGAATCGTCCGTCGTCTCCGCAGCCTCCGCCGGAGTTCGAGCTGTCGGCGTGGTGGCCACTCCACGGCGCGCCTGGACGGCGGCGAGCAGGCGCTCGGCGAGCTCGCGGTCTTCGCGAGTTTCCGCGAAGGTCTTCAGCGCGTTGAGCTGCACCGCGGCGCGATCGACGTCGCCCGCTCCCATCGACACGAAGCCGTCGACGAGCAGCGCGTCGGGGTCGGTCGGGAAGAGATCCGCGCGCTCGGACACGAGACGGCGGTGGTTGTCGAACTCGCCCGCGTTCCCCTCGCCATAGAACCGTCGCAGGTCGACGTCGAGCCGCTCGAGCTCGCCGCTCTCGTACGCCGCGCGCAGGAACGTCGCCGCGTAATCGTACTCCCCGATGGCGACGAGCGATGTCGCCAGGAGCACCTTCACCACGCCGCTCTCGGGATCCTCGATCGACGCGTTGAAGAAGTGGTCCGCGGCCTCGGAGTACTTGCCGTCACGGAACGACAGCAGCCCGAGCGCGAAGGTCAGCTTCGCCGGCGTCAGGTTGGCGAGTGGGTCGCCCGGTCCCTCGGGCGCCTCGAGCAGCCGCGGCTCCGGCGTGCCGGTCTCGGCAGGGCCCTCGCCGGGCGTGAGGTTCTCCTTGAACCTCTCCTCGCCCTCCGCGGGCGCCTCGGCGGGAGCTCGCTCCTCGACGCCGAAGTCGTACTCCGGCTCGTGGTACTCGTAGTGCGCGCTGCCCGCGGGATAGCAGAGCGAGCAATCGCGCACGTGGTAGTAGTGGTGCCCGTGCACGCCGCACGCGTACCGGTGCACGTGGTGCCCGTAGTGCGAGTGCAACCCGAAACGCGGGCACGACGCGTAGTAGCTCACGCCGACGCCGCCGAAGCGCAGGTAGTAGCCCGCGTAGAAGTCGCAGCCGTACGAGCTCAGGTACGGATAGTCGTAGTAGTGGTAGTAGCCGACGTACGGATAGCCGATCGACAGCGACGCGTACGAGTAGTACGGATACCGCCAGTAGTACGGATACCCGAGGTAGACGCCCAGGTGGAACCCGTGGTGGCCGTGACGGTGATGGTGGTGGCCGTAATAGCCGTGGTGACCGTAGTAGCCGTGGTGACGGTGGTGATCCTCGTGACGCCGCAGGCGATCGACGCGGCGGAAATCCTCGGCGGTGAGCCCCGACGGACCGGCGCGTCGGCCGCCGGCGCTCGCGGTGCTCGCCGCTGCGATCGAACGCGCGCTGTTGACTCGCGGCGGTGAGCTGAGCACGCCGCTCCGTCCACCGCCGACACCCGGGGCCGCACGGCGGCCACCGCGTCCGGACGTCGTCGCGCCATCACTCGCTCCGGCGAGATCCCTGGCGCTCGGCGCGACGGCGCTGTCGATCGACCGACCGCCGGCCCGTCGACCGTTGCGCAGCACCGAGTCCGGCGCCGCACGACGACCGAGCGCCTCGCCCGATGCGGTTCGGCGGGACGTGACCACCGGCGAGGACGACATGTGGGCCGCTGCCCGGCGCGCCAGTCCGGCGCGGGTGGTGTCCGGCGAGGTCGGCGTGGTCGGCGGCGTGACCGTCGACGATCCCGCACGACCGCGATCCGTGGCGCGCCACGGCGCGAGGCGCCCCGAGGGCGTGCGCGTGGCGGTGCTTCCCGTGGCGGCGGCGCTGGCCGCATCGCCCGACGATGAGCGCGGCGCCCTGAGGAGGCTCGGCGTGCGGGTGGTCGAGCGCGTCGTCGATCCGACCGGCGAGCGCGTGGTCACGCGCGGAGTGGTCACGCGCGGCGTGGTCACGGTCGCGCTGCCGGAGCTCCGCGCCCCGCGGCTCTCGAGCGAGCGCAGCAGCCGCAGCCGCGACGAGGTGCTCGCATCCGGCGACCTCGACGGCGTCGAGCGCGTCGCGGTGGAGCGATCGGGCGAGCGGACGGATGGCGTGCGCGACGGCGGCGTGTGCGTGGTCGGCGTGCGGGTCGTCGGGGTGCGATCTGTCGGGCTGCGCGACGGCGGCGTTCTCACGGTCGGCGGACGCACCAGCGGCGTCGAACGCGAGGATCGTGTCGCGCCGGAGACTCCCGAGCGCGACGAGCTCGACGGCGTGCGCACCGTCGTGCCGCGTCCGGTCACCCGCGGGCGGCTCGAGAGCGAGCCGCGACCGGTCGAGCGCCCCTGGGACACCGATCCCGACCGGACGCTCGAGCGAGAGCCGGACGACCGCACGGCCGCCGAACGCGACGACGAGCCCCTCGACGGGCTGATGGCCGGCGAGCGCGACGGCGAGCGCGAGGAACGCGAGATGGAGCCGCGCGAGCTGGAGCGGCTCGAGGAGGAGCGCACCGAGGGCGCGCGGATCGACGAGCGACTCGAGGAGCGGCTCGAGGAGCGAATTGACGGGCGACTACTCGAGGAGCGACCGATCGAGCGACTCGACCGACTCGGCGAGGAGCGAATCGAGGAGCGGCTCGACCGACTCGACGACGACCGCCCGATCGAGCGGCTGCTCGAGGAGCGACCGCTCGACGACCGGCCGATCGAGCCCCGCCCGCTGGTCCGGGCGCCCGAGGATCGGCGCTGGGCGATCTGCATTCCGTCGAGCTCGATCGCCCCGACGGGGGTCACGGCCCACACCAGAACGCACAGAGCCCCGCCCGCCAGGACCGCCTGGCGGAACACTCGTCGTGCGATCATCATCGCTCGCATCATGGCTCGCTCCTCTCGGGAGGTTGTCGCCCGCTAACCTGAGTCATCTTAGCCGCTTCCGTGTTTCCGGACAACGAATTGCGCAGCCGCACGGCGGGCCGCATCCCGTGGGACGCGGGGGAGGCGGCAATTATTCGACGGCCGATTCGCCTCGCTTGGCGGGCCAACGCGCCCCGGAGCATCGCGCCCCGGAGCATCGCGCCCAGGCCCAGGCGGCCACCGCCGCTCCGGCGAACGCCCCCGCCGCGTCGGCGGCCAGATCGCCGACGCTGGCGTCCCGCCCGGGCACGAAGCTCTGGTGCCACTCGTCGCCGAGCCCGTAAAGGGCCCCCGCGATGCCGACGATGAGCGCCAGCCGGACGCCGCCGATCCGCGGCCAGAGCCGCACCACCGGCACGGTTCCGAGCAGCGCCCAGAGGCCGTATGCCCCGAAATGAAGCACCTTGTCGGCGTGCGGGAAGTCGCCGGTCCGTGGCACGGTCTCTCGCGAGGAGATGAAATAGATGAACGCGCTGTAGGCGACGATCGGGACCCACGCGAGGACGTGGACGACGACGACGCCCGGACGGCTCACCGCCTCGGCTCCGGCGCCGACGCCAGGGCGCCGTCGCGGAACACCACGCGTCCCCCCACCACCACGTGCATCGTCGTGCCGCGCACGCTGATGCCGTTGAACGGACAGTTGCGGCTGTGCGAGAGGAACGTGCTGGCGTCGACGGTGCGCTCCCGCTCGATGTCGAAGACGCTGACGTCGGCGATGGCGCCCGGTCGCAGGCTGCCGCGCTCGGCGTCGAGCCCGAGAACGCGCGCCGGGCTGATCGTCAGCTTCGAGATCACCTGCGAGAGCGGCAGCCCTCGCCTCCGCACGAGCTCGGTGTAGGTGATCGGGAAGAGCGTCTCCATGCCGATCACGCCGAAGGGCGCGTGCGGAAACTCGACGTCCTTCTCCTCGGGTGCGTGCGGCGCGTGCGCGCTGGTGATGACGTCGATGGTGTCGTCGCGGATGCCGGCGACGAGGGCCTCGGCGTCCGCCGCCGAACGCAGCGGCGGCAGCATCTTGTAGTTGGCGTCGAAGGTGGCGACCTTCTCGTCGGTGAGCGTGAAGTGGTGCGGCGTGACGTCGCCGGTGACGCGCAGGCCATCCGCCTTCGCGAGGCGCAGCAGCTCGACCGAGCCCGACGTGCTGATCTGCCCGACGTGCAGCCGGCTGTCGGTGATGCGCGCCAGCGTGATGTCGCGCGCCATGACGATCTCCTCGGCCGCGTTGGGGATGCCGGGCAGACCGAGCCGGAGCGACACGACGCCATGGTTCATGACGCCGGCGCCGCGCAGCGTGCGGTCCTCGCAGTGCGAGATGACGACGCGATCGAGCATGCGCGCGTAGAGCATGCCGCGGCGCAGGACCTCGGCGGACTCGACCGAGCGATCCGCGTCCGAGAACGCCAGCGCGCCCGCGCGCGCCAGCCCGGCCATCTCGGCGAGCTGCTTGCCCTCCAGCCCGAGGGTGATCGCCCCCACCGGGAAGACGTTGGCGTGATGCGCGCGCTTGCCCTGCAGCACCACGAACTCCGCCTCGCCCTCGCTGTCGATCGCCGGCTCGGTGTTCGGGAAGCACGCGACGCTCGTGATGCCGCCCGCGATCGCCGACATCGCGCCGCTGCGGATGGTCTCCTCCTCCTCCTTGCCGGGCTCACGGAGGTGGACGTGCATGTCGATCAGACCGGGGGTCACGAGCAGGCCGCCAGCGTCGATCACATCGGCGCCGTCGGCGGGGAGGTCGACGCCCACGGCCTCGATCCGCTCGCCGACGACGAGCACGTCGGCCGGCCCATCGTGGCCGTTCGCCGGATCGACGACGTGACCGTTCCTAATGAGCAGCCTGGACACCCGGTCCGCCTCCTCCGGAGATCAGGTAGAGCACGGCCATCCGCACCGCGAGGCCGTTGGTGACCTGGTTGAGGATCGCCGAGCGCGGTCCGTCGGCGACGTCCGGCGTCAGCTCGACGCCACGGTTGATCGGCCCCGGGTGGAGCACGAGTACATCCGGCTTCGCCCGCGCCAGCCGCTCGCCGTTGAGCCCGAAGAGCCGCGAGTACTCGCGGATGCTCGGGAAGAGCCCGTGGTCCTGACGCTCGCGCTGGATGCGCAGCATGTTGAAGACGTCGATCTCGGGGAGCACCTGGTCGAGGTTGTGGCAGACGGTGACGCCGAGCTCCTCGAGCGTGCGCGGCACGAGCGTCGCGGGTCCGACCGCGAACACACGCGCCCCGAGCTTCTGCAGCCCCCAGATGTTCGAGCGCGCCACGCGGCTGTGGCCGATGTCGCCGACGATGGCGACGTTGAGCCCCTCGAGGCTGCCGCGCACGCTGCGGATGGTGAAGATGTCGAGCAGCCCCTGCGTCGGGTGCTCGTGCGCGCCGTCACCCGCGTTGACGACGCTGGCGCTCACCTTGCGCGCGAGCTGGTGCGGGGCGCCGGCGCAACTGTGCCGCACGACGAGGATGTCGACGCCCATCGCCTCGATGTTCCTGGCGGTGTCGGCGAGCGATTCGCCCTTCTGCGTCGAGCTGGTCGAGCCGGTGAAGTTGAGGACGTCGGCCGAGAGCCGCGCGCCGGCGAGCTCGAACGAGATCCGCGTGCGCGTGCTCGGCTCGAAGAAGAGGTTGACGATGACCTTGCCGCGGAGGGCCGGCACCTTCTTGACGCTGCGCCGCGACACCTCCTTGAACCCCTCGGCCGTGTCGAGGATGAAGAGGATTTCCTCGCGCGTGAGGTCCTCCAGGCCGAGGAGGTGTTTGTGGCGCCACTCCACGATCGGTCGTGATCCCCCGCTTGCCTACCCTTCTCTCGCCCGGTCCCCCGCCTTGACGAGCAGCACCTGGTCGGCGCCGTCCATCTCCTTCAACTGCACCTGCACGTGGTCCTCCGGCGCCGTTCCGAGCTCGATCCCCGTGACGTCTGGCGCGATCGGCAGCTCGCGATTGCCGCGATCGACGAGCACGGCGAGCAGCACGCGACGAGGCCGGCCGAAGTCGAGGATGAGGTCGAGCGCGGCGCGGATCGTCCGCCCCGTGAACAGGACGTCGTCGACGAGCAAGATCCGGCAGCCGTCGACGTCGAACTCGATCTCCGTCCCGAGGACGCGCGGCTGGCTGTGCTGCAGGTGATAGTCGTCGCGATAGAGGGAGATGTCGACCTCGCCGAACTCGAGCGAGGGGCAGGCGCCGCGGAACTCGTCCCAGAGCCGGCGCGCGAGCACCGAGCCGCGACGCTTGATGCCGACGATCGCCCAGCGGTCCTTGCCCTCGATGAGGTCGTCGATGCGATCCCGCCAGGCGCGGTAGGCCTTCTCGAAGTCCTTCTTTCCGAGCACGACGGACGCGCCCTCGAGCTCCGGGGCGGTGCGGTCCATGAGTGATGCGATCCGATTCTCAGTCGCGTTCTCTTCTCGAGTCCCGCCGCGCGCCTTCCGGTATCAACCCCGGGAGGCGCTCGGCGAGCGTCCGCTTCCGGTCGTCCGGGCCCGCGTCGGGGCGAGCCGACCACGCCTCGCGCAGCCGATCGACCCGCTCGACGAGGTCCGGCGTGAACGGAAGGGGCGGAATCTCCCGTGTTTCCGGCGGTCCCAGCCACGCCTCGCGGATGCGCTCGCGCAGCCGATCGACGCCGAATCCGGTGACGGCGGACACGTCCACCGCCTCTCCGGAGCATACCGCATCTCGCGCCGGGGCGGCAATGCTTTCCACGCCGGCGGGCGTTCCGGGAGCAGGCACGCGCAGATCGTGCTTGGTGCGCACCACGATCACCCCGGCGCCGGGCAGCCGGGAGAGGAACACCAGTTCGTCCGCGGCCAGCTCGACCGGGCTCTCGGTGAGGAAGAGCACCGCGTCGCGGGGCGCCTCGAGCGCTCGGCGGATGCCCTCGCGCTCCACCGGATCGTCGGCCTCCTCCGCGCGCAGTCCGGCGCTGTCGATGAGCGTCACCGGGTAGCCGGCGATCTCGATGGTCTCCGTCACCAGGTCGCGCGTCGTGCCCGGGAGCGTCGAGACCACCACCCGCTCGCGCCCGAGCACGGTGTTGAAGAGGGTCGACTTGCCGGCGTTCGTCCGCCCGGCGATGAGGACCCGCAGCGGCGTCGCCAGGCGCATGGCGATCGGCGCGCCGGAGATCATCGCGTCGAGGCCCGACACCGCATCGTGTGCCGCTCCCGCGGCGAGCTCGAGCAGACGGCGGCCGAGCTCCCCGCTCCACTGCCGCAGGAAGTAGCGCGCCGCCCGCTCGGTGTACGCCTCGACGAGACACGGATACGCCTGCTGCCGCACGGGGTCGATCGCCCCGGCCCGCGCTGCCCGCTCGAGGAGCTCCGCGGTGGTGACGCGCTCGCCGCCGAGCCGCACGAAGAGATCGACGACGCGGTCGGTGATCGCCGGGCCGCCGTGACACGTCACCGTCCACCCGGCGAGCCCGCACCACGAGGCGTTCGCCTCGACGCGCGCGACGATGACGTCGTCGACCGCCTCTCCATCGACGTCGCTCTCCCCGGCGCCGCGATCGACGAGCACGCCGAGGCGCGCACGGCCCGCACGCGGCAGCCCGCCGGCGCGACGCGACCGGAACGCCTGCGCGAGCGCGGCCTCCGCGTGATCCCCGTAGAGCTCGATCGAGGCGATGCCGCCCACGCCCGGCGCGGTGGCGCGATGGACCAGGAAGGTCGCGGCGCGATCGGTCGCGGCCATGGCTCAGCCCCGCGCGCGCCAGCTCTCGACCAGCCCGTGGAGGACGAGGTCCGGCTCGACGCGCTCCACCGCGGCGATCGAGGGCGCGACGCGCTCGGCGTCGCCCCCGGTGGCGACGACGTGAAACGGCCAGTCGAGCGCGCGCTGGAGACCCGCGATGATGCGCTCGACGCCGCCCGCCGCCTGGAGCAGCAAGCCGTGCCGCAGCGCGGCGCGCGTCTCGTCGGGCACGGCGGTCTCGTCGATCGGCCCGAGCTCGACACGCGGCAGCCGCGGGGCGCGCTCGGCGATCGCCAGCGCCGCCGTCGTCGCGCCGATGCCGATCGCCCCGCCGAGGAACTCCCCCTCCGGAGACCCCACGTTGACCGTGGTCGCCGTGCCGAAGTCGACGACGACGACACCCTCTCCCGGAAAGAGCTGCCGCGCCCCGACGACGCCGAGCAGCCGATCGATGCCGACCTCGCGCGGATCACGATAGCGATTGCGAAGCGGCACCTCGAAGTCCCGCCCCGCGACCGAAACCGGCAGCCCGATCGCCCCGAGCACACGCTCGATCTCGACACACCGCGAGGGATTGACCGACCCGATCACCACCCGCGACGCCCGGCGCCCCCACTCGAACGTCCGCTCGGAAAACTGCGTCTCGGCAAGCGGCATGTATCCGCGGCGAATGTCCGCGCCACCGTCGTCGAGGAGGAGATAGCGGAGGTTTGTATTGCCGAGAGAGAGGGCGAGGAGCATGGGGGGTAGTATGCCATCGGTAGGGTTGAGACGGTAGAGTACGATCCCTCGTACCCGTACCCGTACC
>JBFFXF010000180.1:0-14767 GCA_041569895.1 Planctomycetota bacterium
GGAGCGGCTGCCGTGGGCGTGCGCCGCCGGTCAGGGGAGCGGCAACGGCTACTGCCACACGGCGCTGGTGCTCGGCGCGGGTCCGGTCGGCCTCCTCGGCGCCATGGCGCTGGCGAACGCCGGTTTCAAGACCCACGTCTACTCGCGCGACTCGACGTCGAGCGAGAAGGCCAGGATCGTCGAGGCGATCGGCGCGCGCTACGTGTCCGCGGAGGACACGAGCCTCGAGGAGCTGCCGGGGAAGATCGGCAACATCGAGGTGGTCTACGAGGCCGCCGGCGCGTCGCGCGTCTCGTTCGAGCTCCTGAAGTACCTCGGCACGAACGGCATCTTCGTGTTCACCGGCGTGCCGGGGCGCAAGGCGCCCGTCGAGGTCGACACCGACCTCATCATGCGCAACCTGGTGCTCAGGAACCAGGTCGTCTTCGGCACGGTGAACGCGGATCGAGGCGGCTTCGAGAGCGCCATCCGGGACCTCGGAGTCTTCGTCGATCGCTGGCCGTCCGCGGTGCGATCGCTGATCACCGGCCGGTCCCCGATGGAGTCGTACCGGGATCTCCTGCTCGGCGCGCCGAGCGGCATCAAGAACGTCATCGAGATCGGCTGAGGACCGGCGGGAAGGCCCCCGGCTCGATCGGTGTAACCACCGCGCGCGCGTCGCGTCCAACGGATTGAGTGCCGGGCATGTGCCCGGATGGTGTTCGAAACCAGCGGAACTCGTTCTCCCCCACGGAGGGCTTTTCGGATGAATACTCGCAAGATGTACATCGGTATCGGGATCGCTGTCCTCGTCGTCGCCGGCTGGGCTCTCTTCCGGCCGGAGCTGCTCTTCATCGACAACGAGGTCGATGAATCGTTCCCCGGAGCGTCGAAGACCGGCGCGCCGAGCACGGGATCGACCGTGCTGGCCAGCGGTGAGTTCACGGGCCTCGCCCACGAGACGCGCGGCACCGCCACGGTCTACAGGATGAAGGACGGCCGGCGCGTTCTCCGTCTCTCCGACTTCGAGACGTCGAACGGCCCGGCGCTCCGCGTCTACATGGTGGCCGCCGAGAAGGCGTCCGACAACGACACCGTCAAGAACGCCGGGTTCGTCGACCTCGGCGCGCTCAAGGGCAACGTCGGCGACCAGAACTACGAGTTGCCCGCGAGCGTCGATCTGGCGAAGCACCGCTCGGTCGCCATCTGGTGCGCCCGCTTCTCGGTCAACTTCGGCTCCGCGTCGCTGTCTTCCACGCGGGACACGACGCCCGTCGCGGCGGCCCCGGCATCCGAGATCGCCACCGGGCAGTTCCACGGCGTCGCGCACGAGACCAGCGGCAAGGCGACCGTCTACCGATTCGCCGACGGCAAGCGTGTGCTGCGCTTCACCGAGTTCACGACGTCGAACGGTCCCGACCTCCGCGTCTTCATGATCGCGGCGGAAGACGCCACCGACAGCGACACGGTGAAGAAGGCGGGTCACGTCGAGATCGCCAGGCTGAAGGGCAACCAGGGCGATCAGAACTACGATCTGCCCGCCGACCTCGACCTCGCGAAGTATCGCGCAGTGACCATCTGGTGCAACCGGTTCGGCGTCAACTTCGCGACCGCACCGCTCTCGGCCGTCGGGAAGACCGCGGGCGCGGCTCCTGCCAGAGCGCTGACTCCGCTCGGCGTCGCCGGCAGGCCGACGGGGCGCGAGTGAGATGTCGAGCCACTATGACGTGATCATCATCGGAACGGGCGCGGGCGGGGGCACCCTCGCCTACCGCCTCGCCCCGTCCGGCAAGCGCATTCTCCTGATCGAGCGCGGCGACTACGTCCCGCGCGAGAAAGAGAACTGGAGCCCGCTCGCGGTCAACGTCGAGGGCCGTTACAACACCGGGGAGGTGTGGCGCGACCGCAACGGCAAGGAGCTCCACCCGCACACCAACTACTGGGTCGGCGGCAACACGAAGTTCTACGGCGCCGCCCTCTTTCGGTTCCGCAAGCGGGACTTCGGCGAGCTCCGTCACCACGGCGGCGTGTCGCCGGCGTGGCCGATCTCGTACGACGATCTCGAGCCGTACTACACCGAGGCCGAGCGCCTCTACCACGTGCACGGCCAGCGGGGCGAGGACCCCACCGAGCCCCCGGCGAGCGCGCCGTACCCCTACCCGCCGGTGAGCCACGAGCCGCGCATCCAGCAGCTCGCCGATGACTTCGCGAGCTTCGGCACGCGGCCGTTCCACGTGCCCATCGGCGTGATGCTCGACGAGGAGAACCGCCGCACGAGCCCGTGCATCCGGTGCAACACGTGCGACGGCTTCCCGTGCCTCATCGGCGCCAAGGCCGACGCGCAGAAGTGCGCGGTCGATCCGGCGCTCGAGCACTCGAACGTCACGCTGATGACGAACACCAGGGCGGAGCGGCTGGTGACCAACCAGTCCGGCACCGCTGTCAGTGGCGTCGTGGTGTCGCGCCGCGGCGAGACGTTCGAGATCACCGCCGACGTCGTCGTCGCGTCGTGCGGCGCCATCAACTCCGCCGCGCTGCTGTTGCGATCGGCGACCGATCGGCATCCGCGCGGGCTGGCCAACAGCTCGGACCTCGTCGGCCGCCACTACATGGGTCACATCAACTCGGTGCTGATGGCGATCTCGAAGTGCCCCAATCCGACGGTCTTCCAGAAGACCCTCGGCGTCAACGACTTCTACTTCGGCGCGGACGACTGGCAGTACCCGATGGGTCACATCTCGTTCGTCGGCAAGCTCGACGGCGACACCCTGAAGGCGGGCGCGCCGCGGGGCACTCCCGGCTGGTCGCTCGACTTCATGGGTCGGCACTCGCTCGACTTCTGGCTCACGTCCGAGGACCTGCCCGACCCCGAGAACCGCGTGACCCTCGATCGCGACGGCACCATCGTGCTCAGCTATCGGCCGAACAACGAGGAGGGTCACCGGCGGTTGATCGACAAGCTCAAGGCGATGATGAAGCGCCAGAGCCGCTGCACCGTGCACGGGCACGAGTGCCACCAGGGGCTCTTCGCGCGCAGCCTCTTCCTCGGCCAGCGGATTCCGCTCGCCGGCGTGGCGCACCAGAACGGCACGCTGCGCTTCGGGCATGACCCGGACACCTCGGTGCTCGACGTCAACTGCAAGGCGCACGATCTGGACAACCTCTACGTCGTCGACGCGAGCTTCTTCCCGTCGTCCGCGGCGGTGAACCCGGCGCTGACGATCATGGCCAACGCGCTGCGCGTCGGCGATCACCTGCTCGAGAGGCTCAACTGACCACCCGGGGACCGAAGGGATACCCAGACCATTCTTCAGGGAGACCGTCGATGGCGCACCGAAGAACGAACGGCACGGCCCGCGAGACGGCGACCGCCGAGGACCTCCGCCTGCTGGAGGACTCCAGGCGCGAACGCAACTGGAAGCGCTGGGGACCGTATCTCTCCGAGCGACAGTGGGGCACGGTCCGTGAGGACTACTCCGCGCACGGCACCTGCTGGGACTACTTCCCCCACGACCACGCCAGGAGTCGCGCGTACCGCTGGGGCGAGGACGGCCTGCTCGGATTCTGCGATCGCGAGTGCCGCCTCTGCTTCGCGCTCGCTCTCTGGAACGGCCGCGATCCGATCCTCAAGGAGCGTCTCTTCGGGCTCACCGGTCCGGAGGGCAACCACGGCGAGGACGTCAAGGAGTGCTACTTCTATGTCGATTCGACGCCGACGCACTCCTACGCGAAGGCGATCTACAAGTATCCGCAGGCCGAGTTCCCCTACCGATGGCTCGTCGAGGAGAACCGACGGCGCGGCAAGGGCGATGCGGAGTTCGAGCTCGCCGACACCGGCGTCTTCGACGACAACCGCTACTTCGACATCGTCGCCGAGTACGCCAAGGAGTCGCCCGACGACGTGCTGATCCGCATCACGGCGCACAACCGCGGACCCGGGGCGGCGACTCTGCATCTCCTTCCGACGCTCTGGTTCCGGAACACGTGGTCCTGGGGCTGCACCCACGAGGGCTGCGAGGTGAAGCCGTCGATCCGGCGGCTCTCGGGCAGCGAGCTCGTGGCGCGTCACGCGACGCTCGGCGCGTTTCACCTCGCCGCGGGCCCCGGTCCGGACGGCGCGACGCCACCGTTCCTGTTCACCGAGAACGAGTCGAACAGCGAGAGACTGTTCGGCATCCCGAACGGCGAGCACCCGGCGAAGGACGCCCTACACGAGCACGTCATCAACGGCCGCGGCGATCTCGCGCGTCGCGACTCCGGCACCAAGGCAGCGGCGCATTACGTGATCCAGGTGCCGCCGAACGAACGGGTGACCGTCCAGCTGCGCCTCTTCGCCGCCGCCGAGGCGCCGCGCGAGGCCAGCGGGAGAGAGTTCGACCAGGCGTTCGCCCGGCGCATCCGCGAGGCGGACGAGTTCTACGCGGCGAGGATGCCCGCCCGATCGACCGACGACGCGCGCCTGGTGGCGCGGCAGGCATACGCCGGCCTCCTGTGGAGCAAGCAGTTCTACCACTACGCGCTCACCGACTGGCTGCGGGGCGATCCCGGCCAGCCGCCGCCGCCCCCCGAGCGTCAGTACGGCCGCAACAACGAGTGGCAGCAGTTCTTCAGCCGCGACGTCATCTCGATGCCCGACAAGTGGGAGTATCCGTGGTTCGCGGCGTGGGACCTGGCGTTCCACATGATACCGTTCGCGACCGTCGACCCGCAGTTCGCCAAGGAGCAGCTGATCCTCTTCCTGCGCGAGTGGTACATGCACCCGAACGGGCAGATCCCGGCGTACGAGTTCGCCTTCTCCGACGTCAACCCGCCCGTCCACGCGTGGGCGTGCTGGCGCGTCTACAAGAAGACCGGCCGCCGCGGCGAACGCGACCGCCTGTTCCTCGCCCGCTGCTTCCAAAAGCTGCTCATCAACTTCACATGGTGGGTGAACCGCAAGGACGTCGCCGGCAAGCACCTCTTCTCGGGCGGCTTCCTCGGGCTCGACAACATCGGCGTCTTCGACCGCTCGCGGCCCCTGCCGACGGGCGGCCACCTGGAGCAGGCCGACGGCACGGCCTGGATGGCCTTCTACTGCACGACGATGCTCGCGATGGCGCTCGAGCTGGCGAGGGAGGACCCCGCGTACGAGGACGTCGCCTCGAAGTTCTTCGAGCACTTCGTCGCCATCGTCGACGCCATGAACCGGCTCGGCGGCATCGGCCTCTGGGACGAGCAGGACGGATTCTACTACGACCAGCTGAACGCCGACGGCACGACGATGCCCCTGCGCGTCCGCTCGCTGGTCGGGATCATCCCGCTGTTCGCGGTCGAGGTCCTCGAGAACGACGACCTGGAGCGCCTGCCGGGCTTCCAGAAGAGGATGCGCTGGTTCCTGGAGCACCGCCGGGACCTCGCCCGGCACATCTCCTACATGGAAAGCGCGTCGCTCGAGGGCCACTCCCATGGCCACCGGCTGCTGGCGATCCCGTCACGCGAGCGGCTCGAACGCGTGCTGCGGTACGTCCTCGACGAGAGCGAGTTCTTCTCCCCCAACGGCATCCGCTCGGTCTCCCGCGTCCACGCCGAGCGACCGTTCGTCTTCCGCGTCGGCAGCGAGGAGTACGGCGTCGACTACATCCCCGGAGAATCGAACACCGGCCTCTTCGGCGGCAACTCGAACTGGCGCGGACCGATCTGGTTTCCCGTCAACTTTCTCCTCGTCGAGGCGCTCGAGCGGTACCACCACTTCTACGGCGACACGCTCCGCGTCGAGTGCCCCACCGGCTCCGGGCGCATGCTCGACCTCCAGGAGGTCGCGCGCGAGATCGCCTGTCGTCTGGCGCGACCGTTCCTGGCCGACGAGACCGGCTGGCGCGCGTTCCAGGGGGAGAGTCGCTTCGCGCGCGATCCGCACTGGCGTGATCTGGTGCTCTTTCACGAGTACTTCCACGGCGACACCGGACGGGGCCTCGGCGCCAGTCACCAGACCGGGTGGACGGCGCTCGTGGCGCCGCTGCTCGACGACCTCGGCCGGTGCGGCGCCGTGCGCCAGCAAACAGTCGAACAGGCCGCCATTCCGTCGCACGCGGCGATGTGATGACGATGGTGTGATGACGATGTGAGAAGGAAAGGACTCGACCGTGAACGTGAAAGGAACGACGCGAATCGTCATCGTCGGCGGCGGATTCGGCGGCCTCTACACCGCGCTGAAACTCGAGAAGACGCTGGCGCGTGATCCGGACATCGAGGTCACACTGGTGAACCGGGAGAACTTCTTCCTGTTCACGCCGATGCTCCACGAGGTCGCCGCGAGCGACCTCGACATGACCCACATCGTCAATCCCGTGCGCAAGATGCTCCGGCGGGTGCGGTTCTTCCACGGCGACGTCCGGAGTATCGACCTGCACTCTCGCCGGGTCACCGTGTCGCACGGCGAGGACCCGCACGTGCACGAGCTCGAGTACGACCACCTGGTGATCGCGCTCGGCTCGATCACCAACTTCTTCAACCTGCCGGGACTCGCGGAGCGGGCGCTTACCATGAAGTCGCTGGGAGACGCCATCGAGCTGCGCAACCGCCTGATCGAGCACCTCGAGGCCGGCGATTTCGAGTGCGCCATCGGGCTCCGCGACCACCTGCTGACGTTCGTGGTCGCCGGCGGCGGATTCGCCGGCGTCGAGACCGTGGCGGCGATGAACGACTTCCTGCGCGAGGCGGTGCGGTTCTACCCGCACCTGAGCGAGGAGCTCATCCGCGTGGTGCTCGTGCACCCCGGCGACGTGATCCTCCCGGAGCTCGGTCCGAAGCTCGGCCGATACGCCCAGAAGAAGCTGGCGCAGCGGCGCGTCGAGATTCGCGTCAACACGCGTGTCGTCGGCCTCGGCGACAACGGCGTCGAGCTCAGCGACGGCACGACGATCCCGACGAGGACGCTGGTCTGGACCGCCGGCACCTCCCCGAACCCGCTCCTCGAGGGGCTGCCGTGCGGCAAGGAGGGCGGCCGGCTCCTGGTCAACGAGTTCATGGAGCTGCCGGACCATCCGGGCGTCTGGGCGCTCGGCGACTGCGCGCTGATCCCCGATCGGAGAACGGGGAAGGCGCACCCGCCGACGGCGCAGCACGCGCTGCGGGAGGGGGCCATCCTGGCGCGCAACATCCGTGCGGCCGTTCGCGGCGGCAAGAAGGTGCCCTTCCGCTTCAGGACCATCGGCCTGCTCGCCGCCATCGGGCGGCGCACGGGAGTCGCGCAGATCCTCGGCGTCAACTTCTCGGGTTTCATCGCGTGGTGGATGTGGCGTTCGATCTACCTGAGCAAGCTGCCGCGCCTGGAAAAGAAGGTCCGCGTCGCCCTCGACTGGACGCTCGACCTGCTCTTCTCCAAGGACCTGGTCGAGTTCCAGACGCACCGCGCGCCGGTCATCTCGGAGCGCGAGCGGCGCAGCGCGCCGGAGCCGATCGAGACGCCGCCCGGGCCGACTGCCCGGACGCCCGGCTCGGGCGCAGGGCCAGCGCCGGCGACGACGCGGAGGGCGATCTGAATCAGGTGGAGATCAGGTCGGTGACGGAGATGTCACTGGTCTTCCGCCGGCGGCGGTCTCGTCCCCGGCTCGTCGAGGACCTCGAGGACGTGCCTCGCGGCGCTCGACACACCGGCGTCGCGGCTCGCGAGCTTCTCCTGCAGCGCGGGCAGCGCCGCCCGGGCACGGGGGCCGAGTGTCCGCAGCGCCACCACCGCCGCCATGCGGACGAGGTCCTCGCGATCCTCGAGGGCGTCGGCGAGCGCGATCGCGGCCGCGTCGATGGCGGCCGAGTTGCTGGCGGGATCCGCCGTGGCGTCGTCCGCGAGCGGCGACCACGCCCCGCCGAGAGCGGTCGCGGCGGCGGCGCGCACGACGTCATCTCCGTCACGAAGGAGCGCGGTCAGCTGCGGCACGGCGGCGGGCGCGAGGAGGCCGAGCGCATCGCGGGCGTTCCACTGGTCGATGTCGGTGGTGGTTCGCAATCGCGCCAGGATGGTCTCGAGCGCCCGTTCCGTCCGCTCGGCGACCTCGGCCCGCGTCGCCTCGTCGGCGGACGGCGCGTCACGGGCCTGCGCCTCGGCGAGCGCGAGCGCCACGACGGTCAGCTCGCCGCTCTCGGGCCCTTCCTTCTCCAGCGACGACCGCAGGACCGGCACCGCGCCTCGCCCGAGTCGGCCGACCGCGAGCAGCGCCTGCCAGCGGTCGCGCTCGGATCCGGTCGCCAGTCGGGAGACGAGCGTTCGCGTCCGGTCCCTCAGTCCGCGGCTCTCGAAGCGGCGCGCGTCGAGCTGCTCGAGAGCGCGAGACGCAACCGAGCGCAGAAGGCTCGCGTCGCCATCGGTGCGACCCTCGAGGTCGTCCAGGAGCGCCTCGAACGCCGGCACGGTTGCCCGGGTCTCGCCGATGCTCACGAGCGCGTTGATGGCGCTGATGCGATCCATCTCCTCGGCGTCGATCTGCTCGAGGAGGGTGATGAGGTCCGGCACAGCCGCGCGGGCCGCCGGCCCGATGGCGGCGAGCGCGGCGCACGCCTTCTGGCAGGGCAGGCTCCCCTCGCTCAGGATCAGCCTTCTCAGGGCCGGCACGGCGTCGGCGGCCCGCACACCCACCTTCCCGAGAGCGGCAGCGCTCATCCAGCGCACGTGCCAGTCGGAGCTGTCGAGCGCATCGATCAGCGCCGTGATCACGCCGGGGGCATCGGGGCCGATGGTGACCAGCGCCCCGAGCGCGCGGATGCGCACCACGCGTGCCTCGGACGTCTCGACCATCGATACGAGATGCGGCACGGACTCGGCGCCGATCTGCTCGAGCGCCTCGAACGCCTCGAGGTCCGCGCGCAGTGGGTTGTGCATGTCGAGGAGATTCCGGTGCGCCTGTCCCGCCCGTCGGACCCAGTAGCCGAGCGGCTTGCCGTCGTGCGTCGGCTCGTCGGACTGACAGCCGCCGGCGACGAGGAGAAGAAAGAGCCAGAAGGGGAGGTCTCGAAGGCGCATCGCGGACCCGACCGAAGCTCCGTCGTGCGGCGTGACGACCATGGGAAACGGGGCAACAAACGCCGCCCCGACGCCTCCATTCTCCCGCTGCCACGCCACCGACGCAAGTCCGGCGGACCGGTTCGAGTCAGTCGTCGCGGGCGCCGGGCTCCGGCGGCGGCGTCCCGCGGATGGTGCGCGTCACCCGCCGGTCCTACAATCCCCCTGACGGTCGAGAGAGACCGTCGAATCGCCGCTCGCCCGATCGGACGACCGAGGCCCTGTCAACCTCGGCGCCACCGATCAACGATCGGCCGAGAGGTATGGAGAGACTGTCATGAGAGTCGGTAACGCGATCAAACGCGCCCACGGTCACATCGCCCTTGTCGCCGCGCTCGTCGCTCCCTGCGCCGCGCGCGCCTCGCCCGGCGTCGCCGTCGCCTGGGACGACACGAGAGCGCAGCGTGGCGTGGTGCAGGCGATGAGCTCGGAGCGGCCCTGGAGCTTCGTGACGCCGCCGATCGAGCTCGGGCTCGACGTCAGGCTGCGTTTCGCCGGCGGCGACGTGTACGCCATCAGCCGCGCCGAGGACACCATCTCCGCCATCGATGTCGAGTCGTGGACGGTGGCGCGTACGTACGAGCTCGGCGCGGAGAGCGGGCTCGAGGACATCGCCGTGGTCGACGCCGATCGCGCGTACGTCACGCGTGCCGCGGCAACGCACCTGCTGCGCCTCGATCTCGCCACCGGCGCGACCGAGGAGGTCGTCGACCTGTCCGTCTTCGCCGATCTCGACGGCGTGCCCGACCTGAGCATGATGGCCATCTTCGAGAATCTCCTCTTCGTGCAGCTCGGCCGCAAGAACTCCGGCAACATCTCGATACCGCCGGCGTTGCTCGCGGTCGTCGACGTGACGACGGAGGAGATCGTCGACGTCGACCCCGTCCGGCCGGGCGTGCAGGCCATCCGTCTGGCCGGCACGGCGCCGAAGATGAAGATGCAGGTCCTGCACGCCTCGCGCCGACTGTTCGTCGGCGCCACGGGGGACTTCGGGGACGATGGCGGCGTCGAGGTGATCGACCTCGACACGCTGAAGTCGAGGGGCATCGTGCTCCGCGAGCTCGGCCCCTTCAACGGCCCGGAGATCGGCGCCTTCGTGATGGCGCGCAGCGCGAGCGGCTACTTCGTCGCCAGCACCGATCTGCTGAGCTCGTCGCACCTCAAGGGCTTCACGCTCGCGGACGGGGCCGATCCGACTCCCGACCTCGAGACCATCGTCGAGTACACGATTCCGGCGCTCGTGCACGATCCGCGGAGCGACACGCTCTTCGCGCCCGTGGTCGCGGACAACCACCACCACTTCGCGGACGGGATCGTCGTGCTCGACGCGGGCACCGGGATGCGACTGACGCCGGACACGGTCCGCACCGGCGGGCGACCGACGGACCTGCAGCTGCTGTGTGACGACGACGCGTGCGCGCTCCCGGCGGGCGCCAGCTTCCTCCGCGCGGACTCGAACGCCGACGGGCAACTCGACATCAGCGATGCCCTGTTCACGCTCAACTACCTCTTCCTGGGAGAGCGGACGCCGCCGTGCCGGGCGAGCAACGACTCGAACGCGGACGGCAAGCTCGACATCGCGGACCCGGTCTACTCGCTCGACTACCTCTTCCGCGGCGGCCGGCTCCCGCCGGAGCCGTTCCCGGTCTGCGCCGAGGATCCGACGCGCAGCGATCTCGACTGCCGCGACTACGACGCCTGCGCTCGCACCTCGATCGGTGCTTGACGGCCGTCCCCCGATTTGCGAAGAGAGGGCTCACGGAGTGGTCGCGCGCGGCGCTGACCGTGCGCGACCCTCCGTGTCGCTGCCGCGCAGATCACGGAGGCCCGTCCGATGTGCCCCCACAGACGACGCCGGCGACGGCGGGTCGCCCGCGCCTGGACCGTCCGCCTGTTCCTCTGGTGCCTCACCTTCTCGGCGGGCGCCCTGACGGGAATCTCGCTCGCCATACGGGCGCAGGTCGCAACGATGCGCTACGCCCGCGAGCAGCTCGACGACCTCAACATCTTCACCAAGTTCCTCGCCAAGATGACCTTCCTCTGGCGCGCGCTCGACGAGAAGCTGGTGCTGGCGATCGGCGACATCCCCGAGAGCTACCTGGTCGGCGGCGAGCTCGTCGCCAACTTCCTCTTCGGCCTCGCCACCGTCCTCCTCCTCGCATCCCTCCTCGTCCGCCGCAAGCACCGCCGCCGGCGAGCGTGACGCACGTGCCCGTGCCGACTGTGACGGCAAGACCAGGGCAAGGAAGGCAGGAACTCAGGAAAGCAGGAAGAGAGATGATTGTTGTGACCCGCGCCGACGCCGCGCCGAGTCCACCCCGCTTCGGACACGAACCCGGTCGGTCTCTGATCTCTGATGTCTGATGTCTGATCTCTGTCTCTGTCTCGGATCTCGGTATCAGAGTCGGTCTCGGACTCGGTGTCGGAGTCGGAGTCGGCATCGGAATCGGGGTCGGAATCGGGCACGGGACCGGGACCGGGCACGGGGACGCGCGTCCTACCGATTGATCGAATTCACCGCCCTCCGCAGCAGCCGTTCCGCCGTCTCCGCGTCGATCGGGCTGGCGGGGGCGCGGTCGAGGGCGGCGGCGGCGACTTTCATGGCGTCGCCCTCGGTGCTCGTGACAGTGCGGACCACCTCGCTGACCGTGGCCGCGGTCGCCTGCTTTCGGGCCTCGGCTCCGAGGATCGCCTCCTTGACGATCTCGAGCTTCTCGTGGAAGGACCGCGGCGTCTCCTGGTCGTCCTCGGGTCGCGGCACCAGATCGTCAGGCACCTCGCGGACGGTCAGCTTGAAGTGCTCGGCGATGCCGCCGTCGTGGCGGCGGATCGTCCAGCCGGGCCATCTGCCGTGCAGGAAGCGGAGCTCGTCCGCCTCGAAGTCGGGCACGCAGAGCGACAGCGTGTTGAAGCCCGTGTGGATGACCGCGAACTCCTCGAGGCGGCTGCGCAGCGGCGATCGGTCGGCTTCGGCGTCGGCATCGTCGAGCGATTTCTCGATGCGGCGCATGCCGTCGAGGTCGGGGAGCTTCTTCAGCGTGTCGATCACCGAGGGCCCGTTGGCCAGCGTGCCCGGGAGACTGTAGTCGATGGCCACGTCCTTCCAGCCCGCCTCGCCGAAGATGGCCACGAGACCGCAGCAGATGCCGCGCTCGAGGTTCGACCCGAGCCGCGAGGGCTCGATCGGCGCCACCTCGCTCGCGCTCGATTCGACGAGGTCGGGCGCGATGCCGACCTGCTCGGCGATGCCTCGCAGGTCGTCGACCCACCGCACGGTCCACTTCTCGGGACCCCAGAAGTACTCCATGAGGCCGAGCACGAGCGGCTTGAGATCGTCCTCCTCGAGCTCGTCTCCGCCGAAGAAGGCGACCGTCCTGGTGTCCTTGTCGAGCGCCACGCCGCCCTCGGCCCAGGTGGTGTCGAGCCACTCGCCGCCCTCGTGGTTCGAGAGGATGAAGGTCTCCGCGACCTTCGGCCCCCAGAGGATGTCCTGAGGCACGGTGAGCGCGCCCCAGTGCGAGTAGAAGACACGGACCTCGCCGTTCTCCCGGATGGCGTATGTCGCGCGGTGGCCCATGATCGAGGGAAAACCAGCCCCGTCGGAGGCGCGGCGCCGCGGTGTCGCGACTGCGACTGGACGCCCGCGAATAAAGGATGACACGCGGGGGCGAAAAGGACAACTCGCCCGGAGCCGGTTACCGGATGGCGTCGGGGCGCCCTTCGACTCAATGCGCTATTCGGAACAGGTCGAGTCCGGTGTTCGCGAGCTCGAGGGCGCGGATGAAGCGATTCTCGGCCCGGGGCCGTTTTCGTTGGCGGCGGCGGCTCGCGTGGCGTCATCCTTGTGAGGAGTGCACGTTGAAACCCCGATGAACGCACCGGACACCACGCTTCTCCAGCGCTGGATCACGCGCCGCGACGCCGAGGCGTTCGACGAGATCGTCTCGCGCCACGCAGGGCTCGTTCACGGCGTCAGCCGCCGCATCCTCGGCAACGACGCCGACGCAGAGGACGTCGCGCAGGATTGCTTCCTGAGGCTCGCCCGCGCCACGTCGCCGCCCCACTCGTCGCTCGCCGGATGGCTGCACGCGGTCGCGGTCCGTCGCTCCGTCGATCTGAGCCGGGCGCGCACGCGCCGCCTCCGGCGCGAGCGACGCTTCGCGGAGAGTCGTTCGGGCAACGGCGCCGGCGCGTCGGACTGGGCGGCGCTCGAGGAGCACGTCGACACCTGCATCGCCGCGCTGCCCGACGAGCTCCGTGACGTCATCGTCGCACACTTTCTTCACCGCAGGACGCACGACGAGATCGCCGCGGAGCTCGGTGTGTCGCGGCAGACGGTCTCGCGTCGAAGCCGGCTGGGCGTCGAGCGGCTTCGGAGGCTTCTCGCCAGGCGAGGCGTCGTCGCGTCGGTTGCCGCGCTGACCGCCTCGCTCGTCGGGTTGCCGGCGAGGGCGGCGCCTCCCGCCCTACTCGCCTCGCTCGGGCGCATGGCGCTCTCGGGTTCGGCGTCGGCAGGTCCCGCATCGGCCGGTTCCGCGCTCATGGTCAACGTCGGAGGATTCGTCATGGCGAAGAAGCTGCTCATCAGTGTGGCCGCGGCGCTCGTTCTCTTCCTCGGAGGCCTGCTCGTGATCCAGGCTCCGTGGTTCGCGGCGCCGGACGAACCGGGCGCGTCACTGCCTGCCGGCGATCAGCCGGAGGAGCGCGCGACGACACCGGCGGTCGCCGTGGTGCCGGGAGGCGCGACGCTCACGGGGCACGACGGCGATGGCTCGACCGCGGCGGTCGACGGGGCGGTCGCCGACGTCGGCGGAGCCGTGGTCACTGGCGCCGTCGTCGATCTCGACGGACGTGCGGTGGCCCGTGCGACCGTCGTCGCCGCCGCCGGTCCGCCCGAGGAGAAGGAGAAACTGACTGCGCTGGTCGAGACCACCAGCGACGCCGAGGGTCGATTCACGATTCGAGGAGTCGGCCTCCCGGCCGGCGCGAGCGAGCTGGTGGTCGCGGCGTTCGAGAGCCAGCAGGGCCTCGGCGCGGTGACCATCTCCCGCGACGCGATCGAGGAGACGCCGGACCGGTCCGCGGCGGGACTCGAAGTCGATATCGTCGTCGAGCCGCTCTGCGAGGTCGGTGGCAGGGTCTCCGATCAGGGCACGGGCGAGCCGATCGCCGGGTTCCCGATGCTCCTCCGACGCTCCGGCCTCGACGACCTGCCGCCGGGCCCCTCGCTCCTCGTGCACGGGGCGCCGCGACTCTTCGGGGCGCTCTCGCCGGCGAAGGCACGCACCGCGACGGACGGTGACGGGCGATACTCGTTCGTCGCGATCGGCCCGCTCCAGGCGCAGTTCGGTTTCGAGGTCGCGACATCGGAATACGTCGTGCCGGGGTTTCGGGGCGGTGACCCGGCGCCGGCGGTCGACCTCGCGCCGGGCGAGCACAGAACCGACCTCGACTTCGCCCTCGAGCGCGGCGGGGCGATCTCCGGCACCGTCCGGGGGCCCGACGGCGCGCCGCTTCCGGCGGCGCGCGTGGAGCTGGTCGCGTCGTACGTCACGCGCTTCGGCCGTCTGATGTCCTGCGACGCCGACGGAGCGTACCGCTTTTCCGGCCTGATGCCGAGGGCCACGTACGTCGTGCACGCGTGGCACGAGGGTCTCGCACCGGGCGACAGCGAGATCGTGGCGATGTCCACCGCGCAGGAGCACGAGGGCGTCGACGTGCACCTGCTCGAGGGCGCGACCGCGTCGGGCCGCC
>JBFFXF010000181.1:0-14721 GCA_041569895.1 Planctomycetota bacterium
CGTCGAGGTGTCCCTCGAGGTTGTAGCCGTGCAGCTCGGAGACGAGGAGGCGACCGTCCTCGTCCCACGTGATGCCGCTCGGCTCGGCGATCAGCGGCTCGCTCGCGATGAGCTCGATCCGGAAGCCATCCTCCAGCCGGAAGAGCTCGAGACTGCGCTCGGGCGACGAGGGCTGCGGGGCGTCGGTGGCCGGTGTGATCTGCGCGAGCGCGACGGCGGCGGCTACATGGAGGAGCGCGTTCATGTCGAGCTAGTGGGCGGTCCAGCCGCCGTCAACGGTGACCATGCTGCCCGTGACGTAGCTCGCCGCGTCACTGGCGAGAAAGATGGCCGCGCCCTGGATCTCCTCGAGCTTCCCCCAGCGTCCGAGAGCGGTGGCTCCGATGATGAACTTCTTCGCCTCCTCCGTCTCGGCGATCGGGATGTTCATCGGCGTCAGGAAGGGGCCCGGGCAGATGGCGTTGCACGTGACCCCGAAGGGAGCGAGCTCGAGCGCCAGCGCACGCGTCACCTGCACCACCGCGCCCTTGCTCGCCGTGTAGGGCGTCCGGTTCGCGAGCCCGACGAGCCCGAGCGTGCTCCCCATGTTGATGATGCGCCCCGAACGCGCCTCCTTCATGTGGGGCACGACCGCGCGCGAGGCGAGCCATACGCCGTTGACGTTGATGTCGAGGACCTCCCTGAACTGCTCGTAGTCGAGCTCGTCGATGGGGCCCCGGATGTTGATTCCGGCGTTGTTGATGAGCACGTCGATCTTGCCGAGCTCACGCATCGCCGTGTCGACCATGGCGTCGACCTCGGCGGGCGAGGTGACGTCGGCAGCGATGCCGATGGCGCGATGTCCGAAGTCGCTCGCGATGCGCTTCGCCACCGCCGCCGCCTCGTCCGCGTGCCGGCTGGTGATCAGCACGTCGGCCCCGGCAGAGGCAAGCCCGGCGGCCATCGCCTCACCCAGCCCCTTCGAGCCGCCGGTGATGATCGCAGTGCGATTGGAGAGGTCGAATTGTTTGATTCCGGGGAGCATGAGGAATCCTCGGTTCAGTGCGTGGACGCGGACCCGGGCCTCACGAAAGGCATCCGCAGAGTACGCAGATCAGCACGATTGCGAAAGAGGGAATTCGTCCCCGTCCCCGGTCCCGTGCCCGTGCCCGTGCCCGACAAGGCTGCTCTACTCCGCCAGCGACACACTGACGGCAGAGCAAGGCAAGGAAGGCAGGAAAGCAGGAAGGCAGGAGGGGACGGGAACGCAGATTACGCAGATTACGCAGATTGGGGACTTCTCTCTCGGACCTCGGATCGGAATCCGAATCGGACTCGGAATCGGTCATCGGAATCGGTATCGGATCTCGGAGTCGGTCATCGGAGTCGATCGCCGGGCGTACCGCTGCAGGTGCGGGCGGTGGCCGTGGACCGTGGACCGTGACCGTGGACCGTGGACCGTGGACCGTGACCGTGGACCGTGGACCGTGACCGTGGACCGTGGACCGTGACCGTGACCGTGACCGATTCAATCACTCCCCCCCGACCATCTCCACCAACCGCTCCCCGACCGTGCCCCGCATCGCGAACAGCCCCGTCCCCCCATGCTCGCTGAATCGCACCGCGTACCCCCGCGCCGCGAGGACGTCCCGCAGGTGCCGGTTGCGCTCGCGCAGGGTGTCGGGGTCGAGCCGGCCGGCCTCGATGGCGAAGCGCACCGGCGCGCGTTCCGCTGTCGCGATCCGCGCAGCCAGCCAGCCGGGAGGTCGGTCGTCGGGGAGCGAGAAGTCGGCCGATTGCGCGATGGCGCCGCCGAAGACCTGCGGGTGTTCGAGCGCGCAGTAGGCGGCCATGGCGGCGCCGTGTCCGACGCCGCCGATCACCGTGTCGTCCGCGCGCGCTCCGGCCCGGAGTGTCCGTCGCGCCCACGGGACGAGCTCGGTGGCGAGGAATCTCGCGAACGCATCGGAGTAGGCGAGGTCGCGCCGTCTCGTTCCGCGGCTGTCGACGAGGAGGGCGACGGTGGGGGGGATGCGCTTTTCGGCGTGCAGGTTGTCGAGGACGGTGCGCACCGGGATCGGCGAGCGGTACGTCTCGCCGTCGAGCAGCACGACGAGCTTCGCGGGACCGTTGCTCGCGCCGCCGCCCTCCCGGCCCGATTCGGCCCGGCCCGGCGGCGCGTAGACCCACACGACTCGGTCCTCATCGAGCGCCACGCTGTGGAGCGACTCGCGGAAGAGCCTCCCGCGCGGGCGGTCCGGGACGCGTGCGATCCAGTGCTGCTCCGGGGCCTCCGGCATGACGACGGCCGGCGCATCGCCGAACGTCGTCGGATTGAACGGGTCGCCGGCGTCGACGAGCACCGTGACGCGTCGCGCCGGCCGATCGCCCGTCGCCGGAAGACTCACGCCGCGCTCGACGCGGAAGCCGTAGACGAAGCGCGCGTCCGCCGGGACGCGCTCGGAACGGTGCCAGAGCGTCGTCTCGCCGAGTCGGCGCATCGGCTTCGGTCCGTGGTGCGGCACGCCGCCCGTGAGGCGCACGGCGCTCTCGCCCCCCTCCCCGCGCCACACGAACGTCACCAGCCGGTCGCCGCCGCCGTGGTCTCCCGGAAGCGGCTCGATCAGCGGGGCGTGGCCGGTGATCGCCGCGCAGAACTCCGAGACCGCCGCCGCACCGCGCTCCGAGGCGGCGCGCTCGAGCGCGGCGAGCCGCGGGCTCGCGAGGCCGCTGTCGTCTCCGGCGACGCCGTCAGCGAGCGCGCCGTCGACGCGCACCTCGGCCTCGCGCTGGTATCGGAGCTGCCAGCCGGAGTCGTTGCGCTCCCAGACATCCTCGAGCAACGACTCGCGCAGGCGCCGGCCGGCCGACCCGCGTGACCGATAGACCATCACCCGCCGCATGTCGGCGACGACCCGATCCGCGTCCACCTCGTGCAGTTTCTCGACGTCGAACGCCACGAGGTCGTAGTCGTGCGCCTCGAACTCGCCGAGCCAGACGCGCCGCCACGGGCCGCGATCGGTGGTGCTCCCGTCGGTGCCCTCGAAGACGAAGTCGAGCGAGAACGCGCTCATGAACGCCCGCACGTCCTCGGTGCGCATCGACGACGCGAGCCTCTCGTAGACCTCGAGGACCGGCACCGGCAGCGAACGGTCCTCGGCGGCGATCGGCGCCCCGAAGCCGATGGCGATCGTGGCGAGGAGCACGGGGGGCATCGAACGCGACCGGCGCTGCGCTGCGCGCGCTGGGGTGGACATGGTCAAGGAAGCCTCCGTTCATAAGTAGGTCGGCGCGATTATGAGTGGTGTGGCTGGCCGAGCGATTCTTCGTCCTGGCGCGAAGCGAGGCCGAGGCGATACAACGGAGAGTATCGTCGAGGCCGAGCGACAAAGCTCAGGGCGGAGAAGCGCCGGCCAGACGCCCTCTCAGAATCGTGCCGGCCTACAGAGATCCCCACCACGTTCCTGGAACGTGGAGAGATCGCATGCGAACACGTTGCTGCGAGTCGTGTCGGGTCGGCGGAGCTCGACGCGGTGTTTCCGCGCGCGCCGCGCCCGCTCGGAGTCGCCCATGGTACCACGCGTTTTCGGAAGAATCATCGGCGCCGCCCGCGGCGGATCGCGCTCAAGTTCCCTCGCGAAGATCTCCGAGAAGCAAGGAGACTGGGCGAAGAGTTCCCCGCGACAGTCGAACGGAATGGCAATCGGCAATCGGGAGGTCCACGGAATGAAACGCGCGGTGATTATCAGCGTCGTTCTCGTCACTGTCGCCCACGTGACGTCGTCGTGCATGCTCAGCGGCATGGCGTATGCTGACCGGGCCGTCGGGTACTCGGTCACCAAGGGCAATCTCGTCCGCGTCGACAACCTCGCCACCGAGGAGAAGCATCACCTCTCCGACGGTGTCGCGATCCACGTGCCCGATCCCGGATGCAGCGTCGTCATGCGTCTCGGCGAGCCGCTGCAGGTGATCGAGCTGATCCCGGGAAGCATCCTCGTCCTCGGCGAGGAGGCGGACTGGGTGCTGCAGCCCTACGGCGTCACCGGCGAGCTCGGCGCACCGCGACAGACGGTCGTGCCGATGCCGGTTCCGTCGGAAAAGCCGCGCAAGAAGATCGACCACTCGAATCCGCCGTCCGAGTGACGCGGCGGGATCACTCGTTGGGAACGCGCTCGGGGATCTGACGCAGGCGCTCCCGGACGCGATCCGCCCACGGGCTGTCGGGGTCCTCCTCGAGGTAGGCGAGCCAGTGCCGCCGCGCGTCGGCGGCGTTTCCCATCTGGAAGTACGTCTCGGCGAGGTTGTAGTGCGCGTCGGCGTAGTCCGGCGCGATGGAGATCGCCCGTCGCAGCGCCGCGACGCCGCCCTCGTGGTCGCCCAGCTCGCTGAGCACGTTGCCGAGGTTGTTCCAGGCCTCGACGTACTTCGGCTCGAGCTCGATCGCCTGCCGGAAGCGCTCGACCGACTGCTCCCGGCGCTCCTGGAGGTAGAGCACGTTCGCGAGGTTGAAGCAGATCTCGGCGCGCGGCCCGCCGAGAAGCAGCGCCTGCTGGTACGCCTCGGACGCGCCCTCGAGGTCGCCGTCGTCCTCGCAGTGGAGCCCGATGGCGAACCACTCGTCGACCGTCCTCGGCGTGCGCTCGACGATCGGCGTCGCGGCTTCCCTCGCCGCCTCGACGAAGTCGAAGACCAGCTGGCCGCCCGGCTCGGCCAGCGCGCCTCCCTCGAGCCGCACCAGCAGCCCCGATCCGGACCGTACCAGCGGCACGCCGGAGAGGGTCGGCGCCATGTCGGGAAACCACTTCCGCAGGCGCTCGAGGCTGCGGCGCACGGTCGTTTCCGAGATGCCGCTCTCGACGAGCTCACACAGCCGCTTGGCGTCGGCCACCTGGCGGAAGTCGAAGTAGGCGAGGCGGTGAACCGTCCTCACCGGGGCCACGAGGCCGTTGCGCACCCACGACAGGATGCGGCTCCGGCGAATGCCGAGGATGCGCGCGAGCTGCGCGGCGGTGAAGGCCCGCTGCACGTTGCCGGCGGTCTCCTGCAGTCCGAGCACCTCGAGGAAACGATCCTCGGAGAGGATCTCCGGCGCGGCTCGCTCCTCGTGAAGCGCATGGGCGCGCTCGAGCTTGCGGGTGAGCCGCCCCTGGGCGTCGAGCGGCCAGCCCTCGCGACCGACGACGAGGTAGTCGGTGTCGCTCTCGGGCATCTCGACGACGCGGGCGCCGCGCTCGACCACGTGACGCGTCGCCTCCTCGCGCGTCATCGACGCCAGCTTGCCCGTGAACGCGAAGATCTTCCCCGCGACGACGTCGGGGGAGGGTTCGATGGCCACGGTCACTCCTCTATGAGCCCCTCGAAGACGGGAGCCCGAAACTCCCCACTTCCGGTTCGCTCCGAGTAAGTTACCTTGCAGTAAAGCCCGGGCTCAACCCATTTCCCGCGGATCCCGCACCGGACGATCGGCCGCGACCGCAGGCGCTCGCGGAGCAGGCGATTGAGCCGATCGCGCATCGCCGAGTCGATCCCGGAGCCGACGCGCCCGGCGGGGCGCAGCTCCCCGTCCTCCTCCGTGGCGACGATGAGGCTGCGGATGTCGTCGTCGCCGGCGGGAACGAAGCCGATGATGGCGCACAGCGTCGACAGCCGGCGCTTGATCTTGATCCAGGCGTCGGTGCGGCGTCCCGGCAGGTAACGGCTCGACAGCCGCTTGGCCACGGTGCCCTCGAGCTCGCGCTCGCAGGCGGCCCGGTGAAACGCCACGCCGCCCCCGACCACGCCCTCGGAGAACACCAGACAGCGCTCGTCGAGCGCGCCGGCGGTCTCCTCGAGTCGCTCGCGGCGCGACGACAGGGGCTCGTCGAGCACCGGATCGAAGGCGGAGTAGAGCTGGTCGAACACGATGTACGTCACGGGCGTCGCGCGCGCGGCCGTCTCCGCCTTGCGCGGCGCGCGGATCTGCTCGCGGGAGAGCAGCAGGCCGAAGTCCGGCTTGCCCTCGCGAAGGACGACGATCTCGCCATCGAGCACGGTCCCCGCCGGCAGCCCGCCGAGCACGGCGAGCTCGGGGTAGCGCCACGTGACGTCGAACTCCCGCCGGTTCATCAACCGACAGGAGCCACCCTCGACAAAGGCGAGCACCCGCGTGCCGTCCCACTTGATCTCGAAGACGTGCTCGTCGGAGTCGAAGGCCTCCCCGGAGCGCGCCAGCATCGGCTGGATAAACGCGGGCAGCTTGCGTGACGCCATCGTCGTCCCCGTCCCCGTCCCCGTTCCCGTTCCCGTCCCCGTTCCCGTTCCCGTGCCCGAACGAAAGCGCGGCCGACGTACGACAAGGACGGGAACGCAGATTCCGCAGATTCCGCAGATTGAGGAAAAGAACTTGCTGCCTCGGTGCTCTGTCTCGGAATCGGACCTCGGAATCGGATCTCCGAGTCGGATCTCGGAATCGGAATCGGAGTCGGGTCTCGGACTCCGACCCGATCGAGCACGAGCACGAATGGACGAGCCCGTTACCCGGACTTCTTCTTCCTCTTTTTCGCCGTCTTCTTCTGCGCCGCGCGGGCGCTCGGCGCCATCTTCGGCTTGCGCTTCGCGGTCTTGCCCTCGCCGGCGCCGGCGGCGGCGCGCTGGACGCTCTGCTTGAGCGCGTCCATGAGATTGAGGACCTCCGCCTCCTCGACGACGGGCGCCGAGACGATCTCCTGACCCTCGACCTTCGCCTCGATCAGCCTGGTGAGCTTCTCGATGTAGGTGTCGGTGTACTGGGAGTAGTCGAGGTTCTCGCGCGTGGTCGCGTCGACGAGGGTGTTGGTGAGCTTGAGCTCCTCGGCGGTGAACTTCGGCTCGACCACCTCGTCCTCGAACGACTCCGCGCGCTTCACCTGCGAGTCGTAGCTCAGCGCCGACATGACGATCAGCTTGCCGAGCGGGCGCAGCAGCACGAGCTGCTCGCGGCCCGAGAGCACCACCTGCGCGATGGCGTAGAGCCCCCGCTCGAGCATCGCCGTGCGCAGCAGCGAGTACGGCTTCTGTCCGACGGGACCGTCGGGGAGGAGATAGTAGGAGCGACCCTTGTAGTACACCGCGTCGACCTCGTCGGGCGAGATGAAGCCGTCGATGGTCACCGACTTGTCGCTCTCGGTGCGCAGCTTGTCGAGCTCGTCGGTGTCGACCTCGACGTACTGGCCCTTGGCGTACTGGTAGCCGGAGACGATCTCATCCGAGCTCAGCTCACCGTGGATCGGACAGACCTTGCGGTACTTGATCGGGCTGTGGCAGTCCCGGTGCAGCTGGTTGAGCCTGATCTCCGCGCCGCTCGCGGTCGCGGTGTAGGCCTTCACCGGAACCGAGACGAGGCTGAGCTTGAGGAAGCCCTTCCAGGTGGATCTCGGCGGCATGGGGTCCCTTCCGTGAAACGGGGGATCGGCGCGAACTTACACAATCTCCACAGAGCACAGGATGGTAATCGGCGCGGTTTTCATGGATCAAGATAAAGATCTTCCGTCCCACGACTGATAATCAATATCATTTACCGGACCATGAAACGCCGCGGATCTCGATCTCGATTGCTGGTGCCGCTCCTCGGGCTGGGAGGCGCGGTCGTGCTCGCGTCGGGAGCGGTCGTGCTCAGCGGGCCGATCCTTCGGGGATGGCACATCCACACGATCCGCACCGGCAGCGCCGTGGAGGCGAGAGATGCACTGATCGCCCTCACCGACGACGGGACGTTCGGCCCGCGCGCCGACGAGCGCATGACCCTGCCGCGAGACGCCGGCGAGCGGCTCGTCGATCTGCTCGAGGACGACGTCGCGTTCAGGGAGTGGGCGAACGCGGCGCTTCTCGGCAAGGAACCGGGGGCGAGCGCCGTCGGATGGCTGCTCGCCGAGCGGCACCGCTTCCGGCTGGAGAAGCGACGTGCGTCCGGGCAGTGACGTCGGCGCGAAAAGTCGGAGTCGCCCCAGATCCGGCCGCGGACGGCGACGCGTCGTCGCCGGCGCGTTCGTCACCGCCGCGCTCCTCGTCGTGTGGTTCTTCGTCGGCTTCGATCCGGAGTTCTACGCGACGCCCGCCGCGACGGGGCTCGATCCGGTCTGCGTCGCGGCGCCGCAGTCGGCGTACAGTTTCCGCGTCGTGCGCGGCGGATCCTGGTACCATGGGGCGAACCGGTGCCGCGTCACGGACCGATACTACAATCCCCCGTCCAGCGGCAGCTTGACGATCGGCCTGCGGCCGGTCTTCATCCCGCAATGGTGAGAGAGACCTCGAGAGGCACGTGAGCGACCGACCGCTCGACATCCGCTTCGGCCACGGCGTTCCCGAGGGAGACAACCGCGAGCGCCTCGTCTGCGATCACTGCGGATTCATCCACTACGTCAATCCCAAGGTGGTCGTCGGCTCGGTGTGCGAGTGGGAGGACGGGCGCATCCTGATCTGCCGGCGCTCCATCGAGCCGCGCGAGGGCTTCTGGACGGTGCCGGCGGGCTTTCTCGAGGAGGGGGAGACGACCGAGGAGGGGGCGTGCCGCGAGGCGAGGGAGGAGGCGCTCGCGGACATCGAGATCGACGCGCTCCTCGGCATCTACAACGTGCCCCACATCAGCCAGGTGCACGTCTTCTACCGCGCGCGGCTGCGGAGCCCCGACGTGGAGGCCGGCCCGGAGAGCCGGGAGGTGGCGCTCGTCGAGTGGCGCGACGTCCCGTGGGACGACCTCGCCTTCGAGAGCGTCACGCGCGCCCTGCGGTACTTCGGCGAGATCCGTGACCGGCAGGACTTCGTCCCCTTCCGGTTTCCCTGAGCCGCGGGCCGGGCGCGGATCGGCGGACAGCTCGGTTGACTCGCCGTGCGGCGGCGTGTTAAGAAACTCGCCGTTTCCACGACCGGCGGCGCCCGGACGCGGCGCGACCCGCTCACGGAAGAGCTCGCATGACCCTGATTCGACACCTCTTCGGCTCCTCGATCGGACTGAAGTACGTGATGGCGGTCACCGGGCTCCTCCTCGTGGTCTACGTCGTCGGCCACATGCTCGGCAACCTGCTGATCTTCGTCGGCCGCGACGCGCTCAACGCGTACGCCGAGACGCTGCAGAGCTCGACGATGCTGCTGTGGACCGCCCGCGTCGTGCTGCTGGCGGTCTTCGTCGTGCACATCGGCTGCGGCGCGAAGCTCGCCATGTCGAACCGCGATGCGCGTCCGATCCGCTACGCGCACAACGACACCGTCCAGGCCTCGGTGGCCTCACGCACGATGATCTGGACCGGGCTCGTGGTGCTCGTCTTCGTGGCGTACCACCTGGCTCACTTCACGCTCCACCTGGTCCACTACGACGGGTCGTTCGTCGACGCGCAGGGCCGCCATGACGTGTACCGCATGGTGGTCGAGAGCTTCCGGATGCCGCTGGTCTCCGGGCTCTACATCGCGGCGCAGGTGGTGCTCTGGTTCCACCTGACGCACGGCATCGGAAGTCTCTTCCAGAGCCTCGGGCTCCGCAGCAGCAGGAGCCAGAGGCTGATCCGCAACGCGGGCCGGGCGATCGCGGCGGCCGTGCTCATCGGCAACGTCGCCATGCCGGTCGCGGCGTTGACGGGGCTTTTGGAGGCGTCGCCGTGATCATGAGTGCTCACTGTCCTGGACCCACAGGTGCACGTTCCCGGGACCTGAGAAGCGGGTACGGGGACGGGGACGGGGACGGGGACGATGGATAACGGGATGCTCCTCGAGTCGCGAGTGCCCGATGGGCCGCTGGCGGAGAAGTGGACGCGCCACCGGTTCGAGATGAAGCTCGTCAGTCCGGCGAACAAGCGGAGGTACCACATCATCGTCGTCGGCAGCGGGCTCGCCGGCGCGTCGGTCGCCGCGACGCTCGCCGAGCTCGGCTACGCCGTCAGCTGTTTCTGCTACCAGGACAGCGCTCGCCGCGCGCACAGCATCGCGGCGCAGGGCGGTATCAACGCGGCGAAGAACTACCAGAACGACGGGGACAGCGTCTATCGCCTCTTTCACGACACCGTCAAGGGCGGCGACTTCCGCTCCCGCGAGGCGAACGTCTACCGCCTCGCCGAGATCAGCGGTGCGATCATCGACCAGTGCGTCGCCCAGGGAGTTCCGTTCGCACGCGAGTACGGCGGGCTGCTCGCCAACAGGAGCTTTGGCGGCGCGCAGGTCTCGCGCACGTTCTACGCGCGCGGCCAGACGGGACAGCAGCTCCTCCTCGGCGCCTGCTCCGCGCTCAGTCGTCAGATCGGTCGCGGCGCGGTGAAGATGTACCCGCGCACGGAGATGCTCGATGTCGTCCTCGTCGACGGCGCAGCTCGCGGCATTGTCACCCGCAACCTGGCCACCGGCGAGGTGCGCTCGTTCGCGGGGCACGCGGTCGTGCTCGCGACCGGCGGGTACGGGAACGTCTTCTTTCTGTCGACCAACGCCAAGGGGTGCAACGTCACTGCCTGCCACCGCGCCTACAAGCGCGGCGCCGGCTTCGCCAACCCGTGCTTCACGCAGATCCACCCGACGTGCATCCCGGTCGCCGGCGAGCACCAGTCCAAGCTGACGCTGATGTCGGAATCGCTCCGCAACGACGGCCGGGTGTGGGTGCCGAAGAAGAAGGGCGATCGCAGGCCGGCGCGCGACATCCCGGAGGACGAGCGCGACTACTACCTCGAGCGCAAGTACCCGAGCTTCGGGAACCTGGCGCCGCGCGACATCGCGTCGCGCAGCGCCAAGGAGGTCTGCGACGAGGGGCGCGGCGTGGGCGAGACCGGCCGCGGCGTCTACCTCGACTTCGAGGACGCCATCGAGCGCCTCGGCGAGAACGTCATCCGCCAGCGCTACGGCAATCTCTTCCACATGTACAGGAAGATCACGGCGGAGGACCCCTACAGCGTGCCGATGCGCATCTACCCGGCCGTGCACTACACCATGGGCGGGCTCTGGGTCGACTACGACCTGATGAGCACCATTCCGGGCCTCTTCGTCCTCGGCGAGGCGAACTTCTCCGATCACGGGGCGAACCGTCTCGGCGCGAGCGCGCTGATGCAGGGGCTCGCCGACGGCTACTTCATCGCGCCGTACACCATCGGGAACTACATCGGCACCGCCAAGCCCGCCAACGTGGGCACCGACCACGATGCGTTCGCCCGCGTCGAGAACGAGGTCCGCGAGCGCACGCGGCGACTGCTGTCGGTCGCCGGCAAGCGCAGTGTCGACTCCTTCCACAAGGATCTCGGCGAGATCATGTGGGAGTACTGCGGCATGTCGCGCAGCGAGAACGGCCTCCGCAAGGCCATCGAGCTGATTCCGGGGCTTCGCGAGGAGTTCTGGAAGGACGTGCGCGTCCTCGGCGAGAACGAGCACTACAACATCTGCCTCGAAAAGGCGGGACGCGTCGCCGACTTCCTCGAGTTCGGCGAGGTGATGTGCCTCGATGCGCTGGCGAGGGACGAGTCGTGCGGCGGCCATTTCCGCGAAGAGCACCAGACCGAGGAGGGCGAGGCGCTCCGCAACGACGAGGAGTTCTGCCACGTGGCGGTCTGGCAGCACCGCGAGGGCGAGCCGCCGCGCCGGCACGTCGAGCCGCTCCACTTCGAGACCGTGGAGCTGGCGACCAGGAGCTACAAGTGATGGACCTCACGCTGCACGTGTGGAGACAGCCCGCGCCCGACCGTCCGGGTCGCATGGTCACCTATCGCGCCGAGGGGATCAGCCCGAACTCCTCGTTCCTCGAGATGCTCGACCTGGTCAACGAGGGGCTGATCGCCCGGGGCGAGGAGCCGATCGCCTTCGATCACGACTGCCGCGAGGGGATCTGCGGCACGTGCTCGCTGATGATCAACGGCGTGGCGCACGGGCCCGAGGCCGGCACCACCGCGTGTCAGTTGCACATGCGCAGCTTCAGGGACGGCGACGAGATCACCGTCGAGCCCTGGCGCGCGAAGCCGTTTCCGGTGATCCGTGACCTGGTCGTCGATCGCAGCGCCTTCGATCGCATCATGGAGGCCGGCGGCTTCGTCTCCGTCAACACCGGCGGCGCCCCGGACGCCAACGCCCTGCCGATTCCGAAGGAGGCCGCCGACAGGGCGATGGACGCGGCCGCGTGCATCGGCTGCGGCGCTTGCGTCGCTTCCTGCAAGAACGCGTCCGCGATGCTCTACGTCGCGGCCAAGGTCTCCCACCTCGCGTTGCTGCCGCAGGGCGAGCCCGAGAGGGGGCGTCGGGTCGCCGCGATGGTGCGCCAGATGGACATCGAGGGCTTCGGGAACTGCACCAACCAGTACGAGTGCGAGGCGGTCTGCCCGAAGGAGATCAGCGTCGAGTTCATCGCGAAGATGAACCGCGAGTACATGCGGGCAATGCTGACCGGCGCGGGCGGGTGATCGGCGTCGAATCGGAGTCGGAATCGGAATCGGACTCGGTCATCGGACTCGGAGTCGGACTCGGTCTCGGAATCGGTGTCGGTGTCGGTGTCGGATCGAGGACGAGGACGAGGACGAGGACGAGAAGGAGTACGAACCGACGCCTCAAGCAATCTCGCCCAACGCCTCGAGCAGCGCGTCGACCTCCTCCTCCGTGTTGTAGTGCAGGAGCCCGATCCGCACCATCCCCTCGGGCTCGAGGTCGAGCGTCTCGGTCACCGGCAGCGCGTAGAAGTTGCCGTGCCAGACGAACATCCCCCGCGCGGCGAGGTGGCGGGCGATGTCGATCGGGCGCGCGGTCCGGTGCGTCACCGAGACCGTCGGCACGCGCTCGGCGAGCCGGTCGAGGTCCCGGATGCCGAGCACGGTGTAGGCCGGCAGCTCCCGGAGGCCGCTCAGCAGCCGCGCCGCCAGGGAACGCTCGTGCTCGCCGATCACCAGAAACGCCGCGCGCAGTGACGCCCGGCGGGCGTCCGGGCCGTCGCCGATCGAGTCGTCGACCGAGCGGCCGATCGACTCGAGGTAGTCGACCGCCGCGCCGGCGCCGACGATCCCCTCGTGGTTCTGGGTCCCGGTCATCCACCGGAACGGCAGGTCGTCGGTCGCGACGCGCAGCTTGTCGACCGGCAGGCGCGCGAGGCGTTCCCGGCGGCCCCAGAGCACGGCGACGTGGGGTCCGAAGAACTTGTACGCCGAGCACACCAGGTAATCGCAGTCCCACTCGACGACGTCGATCAGCCCGTGCGGCGCGTAGTGGACCGCGTCGACGAAGACCTCCGCGCCGACACGTCGCGCCAGCTCCGAGACGCGCCGGATCGGCTGGATGGTGCCGACGGCGTTCGATGCGGCGCTGACGGCGATCAGGCGGGTGCGCTCGTCGACGACCGTCTCGAGGGCCTCGAGGTCGAGCGTGCAGTCGGCGGCCCGCATCGGCGCCCAGCGGAAGGTCGCCCCCGCATCGCGCGCGGCGATCTCCCAGGGAGACGCGTTCGCATCGTGCTCCAGCCGCGTGGCGACGACCCCATCGCCCGGTCCCCAGGTCCGGGAGAGCGCCCGGCTGGCCCAGAACGTCAGCGTCGTCATGTTGGGGCCGAAGGCGACGGTGTCCGGCGAGGGCGAGCCGAGAAGGTCGGCGAGCGCCGCCCGGGCGTCGTCGAGGAGGGCGTCGCTCTCCAGGCTGGTGTCGAAGACGCCGTGGGAGTTCGCGTTCGTCTCGGCGAGGTAGCGCGACACCGCCTGGATGACGCGATCCGGGACCTGGCTCCCCGCCGGCCCGTCCAGAAAGACGGCCTGACGGCCGCCGGCGCGACGCCGCAGTCCCGGGAACTGGGCCCGGCAGGCCGCGACGTCGAGGGGACGAGGTGGTGCGGCCGGCTCTCCGGCCCGCTGGCTGTTCCGGTCTCGTGAGGTTTGCATCCGGTGCTCCATACCCGGTACAATCCACGACTCCGCGGAGTCGGGAACCGATTCCCGGAGCAAATCGTTTTTCGCTTCGTACGTCAACGGGTTTTCCCGGTCGACAGCACGGCGACGGCGCCACGCGGACCGTCCCGGCGGGCTTTTTTGCATCCGAAGGAGGAAATCGATGCGCACTCTGTCGTCCTCACTTGCCTCACTTGTCGTCCTCGCGGTCCTCACCGCGCCGTCCGGCGTTTTCGCCGGAGAGACCTGCTGCGCCGAGCGGCTCGCGTCGACGCAGGCGAAGATCTCGGCCCTCGTCGAGCGCTGGGAGTCGCAGCTCGCCAAGTTCGCGTCGGTCCCGGCCGAAAAGAGAGCCGCGGTCGCGCAGGAGATCGACTCCGCGGCGAAGTCGTGCCCGGTCGGATCGCGCATGGGGAAGACGCTGGCGTACGTCAGGGGCTCCCTGCAGGCCGCGATCGACGCCCAGGCGGCGTGCTCGGCCTCCTGCGCCGAGAAGGGCGAGGCCGCGGTGAGCTGCGAGAAGCTGATGGCGGCCGTGAACGCGCGCAAGCAGCTGCTCACCTCGCTCGCGAAGCTCGCGAGCCATGCCGCGGGCCCGGCGAAGGGCGAGTGCGCCGTTGCGAAGGACGGCCTGGCGTCGGCGTCCGCCTGCGCCGGGTGTGACTGCGCGGGGGCCTGCGCCGCCGAGAAGGGGACACTGGCTTCGACCGAGAAGAAGGGCGTCTGCGCGCAGAGTCTCGCGGCGTCGGTTCGCGGTGAGAAGTGCGACAAGGCCGCGACGGCGCTGCTGATCTCGAAGATCGACGGCCTGGAGTGCGAGAAGAAGGCCGCCGGTCTGGTGGCGGCGGTGCGCAAGGCCGGTTGCGAGAAGTCGGCGTCGGAGGTGCTGACCAGGGCGATCGCCGAGAGC
>JBFFXF010000182.1:0-14701 GCA_041569895.1 Planctomycetota bacterium
CTCATCGGACTCCGATACCAGAGCCCTCGAGGACGGGAACGGGCACGGGAACGGGAACGGGAACGAGGACGAGGACCGGGGACGGGGACGGAGCTTTTCGAAACTCCCGGCAATCCGCCCGTTCCCGGGTTACCCTGGACCTGTTCACGTTGCTCGGCCGCAGTTCACCACCGGGATAATCCGCCACATGCCCTTCGAACGCCTTCGCAACTGGTTTCGCAAGCAGCGCGGTCCGGGCTCGGGGAGTCCGGGCTCGGGGACCGCGTCAGGCGAGGGCCGTGCGGCGGGGGCCGCGGACCTGGCGCGGCTCGGGGATCTCTGGGATGCCGTGCAGCAGATCGCTCGCGAGGAGAATCCCGCGGTCTTCACCGACAAGACCGTGGTGCAGCACGCCGCCGAGACCGTCGAGGGCAAGAAGGACGTCGAGCGCTGGCTCAACGTCTACCTGAAACGCGCCAACCCATCGCACCCCTATCGCTTTCCCGAGCACCATCCGCGGCACCGCGGGTACTGCCTGATGCCGAGGCACTGGCCGAGCGGCACGGTCTGGGAGGCGTTCGATGACGAGACGCTCCTGCGGGCGCGCGTCGAGTCGAGGCGCACGCGCGAGGAGATCGTCGCCGCGCTCGACGAGTGGCTCGAGGGCGAGGGCCGGGGCGCGCCGGAAACGCCGGCTTGACACGGCGCGCGTCGTCCAGAGAATCGGAGTCCTCGGGGCGGTGGGGCGAGGTCGATCGAGAAGGAGAGGCTCCGTGAACAGGACGAGGGAAAAGGTGAAGCGACGAAACGGCACGCGAGCTGCGCTCAACGGCGTCGCGGACAAGTTCGTCCTCTATCAGGAATCGGTCCAGAACGCCGAGTTCGAGGTCAAGTTCATCCAGCGCGTCTTCCAGCGGGCGCGAGGCCGCGGCGCTCTCAAGCTCCGCGAGGACTTCTGCGGCACGGCGATCCTCTGCTGCGAGTGGGTGCGGCGAGTCGACGGCGGCCGCGCCGTGGGCGTCGATCTCGACGCGGGCACCCTCGAGTACGCCAGAGACGTCAACGTCGCCGCGCTCGGACGCAAGGCGGACCGCGTCCAGCTCGTCCGGAAGAACGTCCTCGACGTCGACCACGGCCGGCCCGACGTCGTTGCCGCCTACAACTTCTCCTACTTCGTCTTCAAGACCCGGGAGGAGTTGCTGCGTTACTTCGAGCGCGTGCGGCGGACGCTCGCGAGCGACGGCGTCTTCGTCCTGGATATCTACGGCGGACCCGAGGCGCAGGCGATCCAGGAGGAGTCGACCGAACACGACGGGTGGGAGTACGTCTGGGACCAGGCGCGCTACAACCCGATCACCGGCGAGCTCCTCTGTTACATCCACTTCGATTTCCCGGACGGCACGCGCATGGAGCGCGCGTTCACGTACGACTGGCGCCTCTGGTCGCTGCCCGAGGTGACCGACGCGCTGGTCGAGGTCGGCTTCGAGCCCCCCGAGGTCTACTGGGAGGGGACCGACCACGCCACCGGGGGCGGCAACGGCGTCTTCAGGCGCAGCCGCCGCGGCGACAACTCGCTGAGCTGGGTGGCGTACATAGTCGCCAAAAAGTGAGCCGCCCGGAGACGGTCACGGTCACGGTCACGGCCCACGGTCACGGTCACGGTCACGGCCACGATCCACGGCCCACGATCCAAGATCACGACCCACCGCCGCCCTCCTACCCAGGAAACAGCGACTCCGCGACGCGGTACGTGTTCGCGTGCGCCTCGACGACGTCGTCGATCGATTCCGAGTAGCCCCCACCGAAGCTGATGGCGATCGGTGTGCCGGTGGCGTGCGCGCGGCCGAGGACGAGGCGATCGCGCGAGCGCAGGCCGTCGAGGGTGAGCGCGAGACGGCCCAGCCGGTCGCCGGCAAGCGGGTCGACGCCGGCGACGTAGAAGACGAGCTCGGAACCGAACCGCTCGACTTCCCCGAGCGCGCGCTCCAGCAGCGTGAGGTACTGCTCGTCGCCGGTGCCGTCGTCGAGCTCGATATCGAGCGAGCTCCGCTCCTTGTGGTAGGGCCAGTTGTTCCTCGCGTGCAGGCTCAGCGTGAAGACGTCGGGGTCGTCCCGGAAGATGAACGCCGTGCCGTTCCCCTGGTGCACGTCGCAGTCGACCACCGCGAAGCGCCGGGCGCGACCCTCCGCCCGCAACGTGCGCACGGCGACGGCGACGTCGTTGAAGACGCAGAAGCCCTCGCAGCGGTCCGGATAGGCGTGGTGCGTGCCCCCCGCGAAGTTGCCGCCCCCGCCGTCCTCGAGGGCGCGCCGTGCGGCGTCCACCGTGCCGGCCACCGAGCAGCGGCTGCGACGCACGAGCGCCTCCGACCAGGGGAATCCGAGCGCGCGGATCTGGTCGCGACCGAGACGGCCCTCGAAGACCCGCGAGACGTACTCCGGCGTGTGCACACGCTCGAGGTCCTCCCGCGGACAGAGGCGCGGCTCGAGGAGCTGCGACGGCCGGATGGTCCCCTCGGCGAGCAGCAGCTCGCGACAGCGCCGGTACTTCTCCATCGGAAAGCGGTGCCCCGCAGGCAACTCGATGGTGTAGATATCGGCCCAGGCGTACCTCATCGCCTCATTCTCCCCGCCACCGTCGTCCTCGCCTCCGTTCCCGTTCCCGTCCCCGTTCCCGTGCCCGTTCCCGTGCCCGAAGGGTTGCTCGAGTTGACGGTCGTTTGCGATACCGACTCCGATGACCGACTCCGACTCCGGACGCAAGTTCGTCGATGCCTCTCGCATCGATCGCTACACCACATGCGCGTTCAACAACAACGCCCCCTCCGTCGCTCGGATCGCCACCTGGAATCCGGGCTGGATCGACGCGGCGCCGACCTCGCCGCGCCGCGACAGCGCGACGAAGGCGACCTGCAGCTCGCGGTTGGCGCGGTCGACCTCGAGGATGCGCCGCAGGGCCATCTCGACGGCCTCCTGCGGCGACGCGCCGCGGCGCATCGCCTCGACCACGAGAAGGCTGCCGCAGACGCGCAACACCTCCTCCCCCACTCCGGTCGCCGACGCGCCGCCGACGCGCGCATCGCAGTAGAGCCCCGCGCCGATGATCGGCGAGTCGCCGACGCGACCGGACAGCTTCCACGCGAGGCCGCTCGTCGAGCACCCCGCGGCCATGCGCCCCTGATCGTCGAGCACCACCATGCCGATGGTGTCGTGATCGGCGGCGCCGCGTCGCGGCGATCCGTCGTTACCCTCCGCGCTGCGTGTCTTCCACGACTCCCAGGCGCGGCGGGCCTCCGGGGTCAGCAGCTCGCGGGTCTCGAAGCCCTCGGCGAGCGCGAACTCGAGCGCGCCGCGCTGCGCGAGCTGGATGTGCCGCGTCTTCTCCATGACGCGCCGGGCGACGGAGATCGGCCGCGAGATCCCCTCGAGCGACAGCACACTGCCGCACCGCAGCCGCTCGCCGTCCATGATGGCGGCATCGAGCTGCACGACACCGTCCGCGTTCGGCAGTCCTCCGACGCCGACGGAGTCGACGGCGGGATCCTCCTCGGAGACGTTGATGCCGCGCTCGACGGCGTCGAGCGGATGCCCGTCCGACGCCAGCGTGCGGAACGCCTCCTCCGTCGCGGCGACGCCGTGGTCCCACGTCGCGATGGCGATCGGCGGCCGATACCGTCCCCCGCGGAACCGTCCCGTGGACGGCGGCAGCCCCGCGCAGCCCGCCAGGGTCAGCGCCACGGTCGAGAGCGTCACCGTTGATGCCGAAAGAAAACTCCGACGACTGATTCGTGCGTCCAGCTTGTCTCTCATCCCGTACCTGTCCCTGTTCCCGTTCCGATACCCGTTCCCGTTCCCGTCCCGGCCCGCCCCCTCAGACCATGCCACGCGCCGCGCGCCTCCGCGCCCCCGCGGGCCAGCCTGCGGGCCGCGAACGCGAGCCGCGCCGCGAACGCCCGCGGACCGCGGCCCCAGCGCCTCGAGAAGATGATCCGGTTGCGGACGCGAAAGTACGCCGCCGAATCGCCGATCGCGTGCACCGCGGAGCCGGCGCGGTGTCGCGCCAGGGCGCCGGGGACGACCAGCGACACCAGCCCGGCATCGCGGATCCGCTCGCCGAGATCGGCGTCCTCGAAGTACAAAAAATAGTCCTCCGCCAGGCCGCCCACCCGTTCGAGCGTCGCCGCCGCGATGAGCACCGCGCACCCGGCGAGGTAGCCGACCTCGAACGGCTCGCCGGGAAGCTCCGATCGCGGCGCGTCGTGGAGGCGGCTCCGCGGGCGCGCGCCCGGCCACTCGATGTCGCTGCCGGCGTTCCAGATGACGTCGGGGCGATCGGCATCGAGGAGCGCCGGACCGCACGCTCCGGCGTCGGACCGAGAGAGGATCACCTCGAGCAGACGCGAGAGCGTGTCCGGCTCGACCTCGACGTCGTGGTTGAGGAGCCACCAGAACTCGGCGGCGTGCTCGCGCCCGAGTCGCATTCCGGCGGCGAGCCCTCCGGCGTAGCCGAGGTTGTGTGCCGGCGTCGTCGAGCGCGTGCCGAGCGCGAAGCGGTCGCGCCGCGATGCCACGTGCACGTGGAGCGCTCCGGTGTGCGCGTCGCGCGGCCCGTTGTCGACCAGGGTCAGGCCGAGACGCGCGCCGTCCGTGGCAGCGAGCGCGTCGATGGCGGCGCGCGTCACCGCGGGATCGCCGTGGTGGACGACGATCGCCTCGACGGCCGGATCGCGGGAGTCCACGTCGCTCTCGCCTCGCGAGGACCCACGGGCGTCACTGGGCTCTGCCGGCGCGCTCACGCCGTCCCCCCGTTGTCCAGGAGCTCGGCCCGCGTCATGCGCTCGATGGTCCGCATCGCCTCCTCGAGGAGGTCACCGCGCAGCGCGGCGACCGTCTCGCGTGTCATGGCGACGCGCTCGCCGCGATCGTAGGCGCGCAGGGCGCGCATGCGGTCGGCCGTGCTGACGTGCCCCTCGGGCATGTTCGCGGCCTGCACGAGGTTTCGAAGGCGCCGGCGACGCGACAGGGACCGCGTCGCGCGCACGTCGTCGAGATCGACGAGCCACAGGCGACGCCCCGCGAGCGACGCCCGGTGCATGGCGATCTCGTGTTCGTCGTCCTCGGCGCCCGCGACGGTGTCGCCATCGGCGATCAGCAGGTTCTGCGGTGACGCGTCGTGGATCGCGATGCCGGCGTCGTGCAGCTCGCGCAGGAGCCGCCCGGCCTCGACGGCGAGCGAGAACTTCAGGCGGGCGAGCTCGCCGCGGACCGCGACGCGCTCCTCGAACGTGTCGATGAGGTAGCGGTCGAGCGGCACGCCGGGGCGCACGGCCTCCTGGATCAGCCACGCGGCGGTGACGACGCCGAAGCGCCGTCGCTCGACCAGCGCCAGACCGAGCGGCGCCGGGAGCGAGCGCACGCGCAGTCCGTGCCCCGCGACCCACGCGCGCCGCAGCGGATGGCGCGAGAAGAGTCCGGCGAGTCGCTGCACGGCGGAGTAGCGACGGTGCTTGACCACCACCTCGCGCTCCCCGACCGTCGCGCGCACCACCCAGCCGCGAGACGACACCTTGAGGACCTCGCCTCCGGGCACCGGGCGGGCGAGCGCGAGCGCGTCGTCGACGTCGAACCGTCGCAGCCGGTAGACGCGGTGTCCGGCCTGACGCGAGACCGCGAAGCTCGTCGTGTCGCGAAGACAGCGCTTCGTCCGACTCCGGACCCGGACACGCTCGAGACGCGCGGCATGACGTCGAGCGCCAGCGGCGAGACGGGTCACCATCGACCGCCGATCGGGGTCGATCGCGTCATCGAGTGGCTCGCCGCGGGCGGCGGCCTCGCGGATGCGGTCGACCTCGCCGCCTTCCTCCGCGACGTACGCCGCGATGAACCACGCCAGGTCGTCGCCCCCGACGGCGCCGGCGAGCGAATGCGCGATCTTGGCGAGCCCCCGGCGACGCAGCGAGCCCGGCACCCGGCCCGGAAAACGACACGAGTGGAAGTCGATCAAACGCAGGGGCGATGCCGCGCCGCGAGCGATCAGGAAGTTGCCGCCGTGGAGGTCGGGGTGGAGCACGCCGCGGTCGTGGAGTCCGCGAACGGCGCGCGCGACGTCGACGAGCAGCGCCCGGCATCCCGCGTCCGCGTCACGGCGCCGCGCATCATCGCTCGTCTCGCCGCCCGCGCCGAGGCGTTCGAGCTCCGGGACGAGCTCGACGGCGTCCTCGACCTCCTCCATGACGAGCGCCCCGCCCGAGGGCAGCCCGCGGCGGGACCATTCGCCCCACGAGAGCGGCCGCGGCACCGGAAAGCCCATGTCGCGAAGCCGGGTGAGCGCCTGGAACTCCCTCCGGGCGCGACCGGACGTCAGGCGAGCGCCGAGTCGATCGGCGAGTCGCGGATAGCTGTACACCTTGAGAATCCAGCGTCGCGCACCGCCGGCGCTCCCCTTCGTTTCCGGAGCCTGCGTGCCGAGCGCCTCCCGGTCGACGACCGCGACCGTGCGCAGGCGGTTCGACTTGAGGACGCGCGGCGAAAAGCGCTCCTGGCGGCGGTCCCATCCGGCGTGGAGCGCCTCGAGATCGCGGCGCTCGGCGTCACCGAGCGCCGCGGCGAGCTGCCACCGCATCGGCGTCATCTCAAGGCCCGCAGGAATTGACAGAACCGGGATCGTTCGCTTGACAAATTCTCAATCCAGGGATAGGCTGGTCGCTCGACGCGAGGCGGTATCATAGCCAATCAGGCCGCGGTGCGTCGAGAGCGAGAGCCCCTGAGCCCGCTGGCCCGGCGGCCGCTTGCCGACCCGGCGCGGGTCCAGGACGTACCCACGGCGCGCGAAGCGAAACGCATTCCTCCCGGGAGCACGACATGGCGGATTACGACGAACGGTACGACCAGTACGACGGCGAGTACGACCAGGAGGTGGAGGAGGAAGAGGCGTACGAAAACCCGGGCTGGCTTCGCGAAACGCCGTTCTGGGCGATCTCGGCGCTCCTCCACATGGTGCTCTTCATCGTCCTCCTGAACGTGATGATCGCGGAGCCGCGCCAGGAGACGGCGCAGGTGCCGATCAAGATCCGCCCGGTCTCCAAGAAGGAAGACAAGTACGACCCGACGCTCAAGCGCGACGTCAAGAAGACGCCGAAGATCCCCGACCCGAAGCTGGTCGAGAAGCCGATCATCCAGCGCAAGCTCGACGAGGTGACGCCGGAGATTCCCAAGGGCTCCGACCTCAACAACCTCACCAACGTCGAGCTGCTCAACGACTCGGTTCATGACGCGATCGGCGTCGGCGGCGGCGCGGCGGGCGCGTACGGCGAACGCTGGGGAAAGGGCTCCCTCATCAGCGAGGGCGGCAGCGAGGGCACCGAGGAGGCCGTCCGCGCGGCGCTCGAGTGGCTGCGGCGTCACCAGAGCCCCGACGGCAGCTGGAAGGCGCACGACTTCACGGCGCAGTGCAAGAAGATCTGCACCAACCAGAACCCGGACCGCTACGGCGACGGACGCGGCTTCAAGGAGCACGACGTCGGCGTCACCGCACTGGCGATTCTGGCGTTCGCGGGCTACGGCCACACGCACACCGACGGCATCTATCCCGAGTACGTCGAGGTGGTGAAGAAGGCCGTGAAGTTCATGAAGGGCGCCCAGGTGCGTTCGAGCAACCCGAACGAGAACGGCCGCTACGGGCCCGGTGATCACGAGCAATGGATCTACGACCACTCCATCGCCACCATGGCGATGGGCGAGCTGCTGGCGATGTCGAACGACGTCATCGGGCTCAGGAAGTCGGTCACCGACGCCGTCAAGCTCTGCCTCCACGCGCAGAACAACGGCTACGGATGGAAGTACGGCATCAAGCCCGGCCGCAACGACACGTCGGTCACCGGGTGGATGGTGCTGGCGCTGAAGACGGCGAAGAACGCGCGCATCGACATCGGCAACGACGAGTACACCAAGGCGTTCAACGGCGCGCTGAAGTGGTTCGATCGCGCCACCTCGACGGCCACCGGCAAGACGGGCTACGAGGTGCCGGGCGACGAGGGCTCGCGGCTCGCCAAGGGCTACCCCGAGCCGTACCCCTACTCGAAGGACCTCTCCTGCATGACGGCGGTGGCGGTGCTCTGCCGCCTCTTCGCGGGCGAGAGCCGCTCGACGCCGATCATCAAGCGCGGCGTCGACATCCTCATGCGCGAGACGCCGCAGTGGGTCGAGCAGAAGGGGAAGCAGCTCTCGAAGATCAACGTCTACTACTGGTACTACGGCTCCTACGCCATGTTCCAGTTCGGCGGATCGCTGTGGAAGAAGTGGAACGACGACATGCAGAAGTCGCTGCTGTCGACCCAGCGCCAGGGCAACATCGACGAGGACGGCAGCTGGGACCCGATCGGCGAGTGGGGCCTCGCCGGCGGCCGCGTTTACTCGACGGCGCTCGGCGCGATGACGCTCGAGGTCTACTACCGCTTCGTGCGGGCGCAGAGCGGCGTCGGGCTGTAGGCCGGGCGCAGTCGATCGGGCGATTGCCAGAAGCGCAAGCTTCGCGCTCTTGAGTTGACAAAAACTCAAGAACGCGTCACCATGGGCACCGAGAGTACCCCTCGACACGGGAGCCACGTCTCCCCGGAGGTGTCCCATGGCGCCCAGAAGCGCAGTGCCCAGAAGCGCAGATCCCGCCCCGTCCCCCGACCGGCTCGCGCCCGCCGCGAGCGAACCCGGCGACGAGATCGATCCCCTCGATCCCCCCGTCGCGCCCGGCTGGCTCCGTGAGACGCCCTTCTGGGCGATCTCGGCGCTGCTCCACCTGGCGCTCGTCGCGGTGTTGCTGAACATCGCGCTGTCCGCGCCCGCGAGGAAGCCGGTGCGGCTCGTGACCATCGACGTCAGGGAGGCGCCAAGGACACCACCGGAGCGCGCGCGACGCGACATCGCGGACCGCCTGCCGGTGCCCCTGCCGCCGCGCGAGCAGCGCTTCGTCATCACCCGGCCGCGCGAGGAGGTCACCAGCGAGGTGCCGAGGGGCTCCGAGCTCGACAACCTCACCAACGTCGAGCTCGAGCAGCGGGCGCTGAACGTCGACATCGGCGTCGCGGGGCCCGCTGCCGGGTCGTTCGGACCGCGGCGCGGACGGATCGGTCTGATCAACGAGGGCGGCGGTCCCCCGACCGAGGACGCCGTGCGCCGCGCGCTCGACTGGCTGGTGCGACACCAGAGCTCCGACGGACGCTGGCGGGCGCGCGACTTCACCGAGACGTGCCGCAGCCGATGCCGCAACCGCGGCGACCTTCCCGGCGACGGTCGCGGCTTCCCCGAACATGACGTCGGCGTCACCGGCCTCGCGGTGCTCGCGTTCGCCGGCTGGGGCGAGACGCACCAGGACGGAATCGACCCGCGCCACGTCGCGGCGGTGCGGCGCGCGGTGCGCTTCCTGAAGCGCTCGCAGGTGCGCTCGGACGATCCGAACGAGGACGGCCGCATCGGACCGGGCGACCACGAGCAGTGGATCTACGACCACGCCATCGCCACCATGGCGCTCGCGGAGCTGCTCGTGATGTCGAACGACGTCCTCGGGCTGCAGCGCCCCGTGGAGGAGGCGGTCGAGCTCTGCCTGCACGCGCAGAACCACGGCTTCGGCTGGAAGTACGGCATCAAGCCGGGGCGGAACGACACCTCGGTGACCGGCTGGATGGTCCTCGCCCTGAAGACGGCGCGGAACGCGCGGCTGTCGATCCCGCGGGAACGCATCGACGAGTCGCTCGCCTGGTCCCTGCGCTGGATCGAGCGCGCCACGTCGAGCGCGACGGGCAAGACCGGCTACGAGGTCCCCGGCGACGAGGGCTCGCGGCTCGCGAACGTCTACCCGGAGCCCTATCCCTACTCGAAGGCCCTCTCGTGCATGACGGCGGTGGGCGTCCTCTGCCGTCTCTTCGCGCGCGAGAGCCGCACGACGCCGATCGTCAAGCGGGGCGTCGACATCCTGATGCGCGAGCCGCCCCGCTGGATCGAGCCGGGCGACGGGCGCCTCTCCACCATCAACCTCTACTCCTGGTACTACGCCTCCTACGCGCTCTTCCAGTTCGGAGGCCGACCGTGGAAGCGCTGGAATGAGGCGCTCAAGACGACGCTGCTCGAGAACCAGCGACGCGACGGCGACGAGGACGGCAGCTGGGACCCCATCGGCGAATGGGGCCGCGCCGGCGGCCGTGTCTACTCGACGGCGCTCGGGGCGATGACGCTGGAAGTGTATTATCGGTACGTTCGGGTTGGCGGGGGCGAGACGTGAGCGTGTGGGGCCCTCGTCCTCGGAGTCGGAGTCGGAGTCGGAGTCGGAATCGGAATCGGTATCGGTATCGGAGTCGGTCATCGGACTCCGATACCAGAGCCCTCGAGGACGGGAAGGGCACGGGAACGGGTACGGGTACGGGTACGTTCTTGCAACGATGGAGTCGGAATCGGTCTCGGCAACCCCGTGGCTTCCCGGTTTCGGCCGGGAAGAAGCTCACACCCGCGCCACGTACGTCACCAGCTTCCATACCGCTGCGAGCTCTCCCCGCGCGCAGGTCACCGCGGCCTGGGTCAGGTTGAGTGGCTGCAGGCGGACGAGGCCCTTGGGTTCGTGGAAGATCTGGCGGAAGAGGACGCCGCCGTCGGTGAGCCGGGCGAGGACGAAGTCGCGACTTCTCGTGATGCCGGGGCCGAAGACGACGATGTCGCCCTCGCGGAACGACGGGGCGCCGGGGCCCTCCATGGCGTCATCGCTCACGGTGAGCGCGAAGCAGCGGGTCGCGTCGAGTCCCGGCAGGCGGATGAACTCCTCCGGGGCGCCGATCGGACGATCGTCGGCGTCGAGCTCGAGCTCCTGGCCGATGGCCCCGAGGAGCGGGACACCGCGGCCGGCCGGGTCGGCGCCCGGCTCGCCGCGGTGGGCCTCCGCGAGCGCCTGGTCGAGCCGCGCCACCTGCTTCTCGAGCACGTCGATCGCCGCCTGCTGTGCTCCGAGGAGGAAGTTCGGGGAGAGGCGCAGCGCGCGGCAGATGCGGTCGGCGAGGTCGGCGTCGAGCGCATGACGTCCCTCCTCGAGGGCGGTCATGTAGGCCTTCGTGCGACCGACCCTGGTGGCGAGCTCGTCGACCGTGAGGTGGCGGCGGCGGCGCTCGCTGCGGATCAGCTTGCCGAGGTGCTCGTGGCGGATGCGCGGCACGGTGGCCGGCTCCGCCGGCGCGGGTGCCGCGGAGCCCGCCGCGGTCTCGCCGCTCGCCTGGCGGAAGAAGAAACCCGGCTCGACTCCCAGCGCCCCGGCGATGCGGTGGAGAATGCCCGTGTCGATGCGCCGCTGCCCCTTCTCGAGGCGCGACATCTGCGACTGGGAAAGGCCGACCTTCTCGGCGAGCTCCTTCGAGGAGACCTTCAGCCGCTCCCGGAGGATCTTGATCTCGAGTCCGATGTCGAGCATCACCAGCGCCGATTATGAAGCTCGGTCACGGATCCGTCCACCCGAGAGCCATCGCCGTGAGCGACACCGAGTTGAAGACGGCGTGGATGACGATCGCGTCCCAGAGGACGCCGCGCCTCTCGTACACCGCGGCGAGGACGACTCCGAGGATGAAGATCGGCGCCAGTGCGGCGAGGTTGCCGTGGATCGCGGCGAACGCGACACTCGTGGCGAGGTTGGCGAACGTCCGCGGGTGGCGACGCCGCAGCGCTCCGTAGAGCAGCCCGCGAAAGAGCACCTCCTCGACGATCGGCGCGACCACCACGGCGAGCAGCCCGAGCATGACGACGGTCGAGAGGTCGCCGAGCTCGAGCGCCTTCTGGTACTCGATCACCGGCTCCTGCGGCTGCAGCTCGTGCCCGAAAAGCTCGAGGAGCCACATCCAGGCCTGCGTGGCGAGAGCGATCGGCACGACGAGGGCCACGCCGAGCGCGATCAGGCGGCCGATCTCGCCCGGTGGCGGCAGGCGCACCAGGCCGAGCGCGGACCGGGGTGAGCCGGTGCCGCGGAGCGCGACGCGCCAGACGGCGAGCAGCGCCAGCGGCACGGCCAGGATGACGCCGAGCTGCTGGAGGAACGGCGCCACCGGCGCTCGCGGCAGGAGTCGCAGGTCGCGCCACGCCTCGAACGGGCTGCCCGGCTCGACCAGCTCCGACTCGAGCCGATCGAGCCCTGCAAGCTGGAGGGCCGCCGCCGCGCTGGCGAAGAGCCCCATCAGGAAGAAGTAGAGGACGATCAGCAGGACCGACTCGAGGACGCTCCACCGGATCGCCGCGGTGCGCACGCCGCTCGCGCCCTCCGGACGGCGCGCGCGGAAGTACGAGATGATGACCAGGGGGCTCGCGAGAAGCAGCGCGAGGATGACGGCGTCGCGCATCGCGTCCTTCAGCTCCCCGGGCGGCCGACCCCCTCGACGAGGCCCTCGGTCGGGCTCGACGCGGTCGCGTAAAGGCGCTTGGGGATGCGGCCCGACAGGTAGGCGTCCCGCCCGGCGATCGCCGCGTGGCGCATGGCGCGGGCCATGCGCACCGGATCGCGCGCGTGGGCGATGCCGGTGTTCAGGAGAACGCCGTCCGCGCCGAGCTCGAACGCGACCGTGACGTCGGAGGCGGTGCCGACACCAGCGTCGACGATCACGGGAACCTTGAGGGTCTCGAGGATGATGCGGAGGTTGTTCGGATTGAGGATGCCCTGGCCGGAGCCGATCGGCGAGCCCGCCGGCATGACGCTCGTGGCGCCGGCGTCCTCGAGCCGCTTCGCCATGATCGGGTCGTCGCTCGTGTAGACGAGCACGGTGAAGCCCTCGCCGACGAGGGTCTCCGTCGCGCGCAGCGTCTCGACGGGATCCGGCAGCAGCGTCCTGGGATCGCCGAGCACCTCGAGCTTGATGAGGTCCGCGATGCCGAGCTCGCGGGCGAGGTGCGACACGCGGATGGCGTCGTCGGCCGAGTAGCACCCCGCGGTGTTGGGGAGGATCGTGTAGCGGCCGCGGAGCTGCGACAGGAGGTTCTTCTCGGGCTCCGCGGAGAGGTCGACGCGACGGATGGCGACGGTGACCACCTCCGCGCCGGACTCCTCGAGCGCGCGGTTCATGACGTCGAAATCGGCGTACTTTCCGGTGCCGACGAAGAGTCGCGATTGGAAGCTCCGCCCTCCCAGAACCAGTGGTTCGTCGTGCAGATCGCTCACGGCTGGCTGTCCTTCTTCCTTCTTGATGACCTCGGGCGCCCGGCTATCCCCCACCGACGAAGGTGACGATCTCCACGCGGTCGCCGTCCTCGAGCCGGTGCTCGCCGTGCGCGCGCCTCGGGATGATCGTGCGGTTGACCTCGACGGCGATCGCCGGCCCATCGAGGCCGAGATTCTCGAGGAGCCCGGAAACGGTCACTCCACGCGCGAGGCTCCTCGCCTCGCCGTTGACGTGAACCGTGAGCACGCCGCCGGGGCTCTCCGCTGGAGGGGGATCGGTCGCGGTCATCGAACAACGCATCGTACTCCCGATGGCGGGAGCGTTCAAGGCGAGGGACGCGACGGGGCTCCGGAGGTGGGTGCGTGCGCAGGCTTTACCGACCGCCGACGTCCGGCAGGTCGCTCGTGGTCTCGTCGAAGAGCTCGAACTCGTGGAACTTGTCGAGATCGTCCGCGACCTCCACGCCGTGGAAGCCCAGGATCTCGATGGCGCGACGCCGGAACGCGCGCCCGCCCTTCTCGAGATAGAGCCGCAGCGATTCCACCGCGGTCTGGCGGTCGTTCTGGATGTCGGCGATCGAGCCGAGGAAGTAGTACGGCGTCGGATCGTTGACGTCGATTTCCGTGCAGATCTCGAACTGTGTCTTGGCCTCGTCCCACCTCTTCAGGCGGCAGAGGGTGTAACCGAGCGCCGCGTAGAGACCGCTCCAGCGCCGCTTGCCGCCGATGCGCACCGCCTCGCGGAACGCCTCCTCGGCCTCCTCGAGCTCGCCCATCTGGAGGTGGACGCGTCCGAGGTCGTAGTGGTAGCGGACGTGGTCGGGATTGAGGTAGATCGCCCGGCGGAGGTGCTTCGCGGAGGTGCGAAAGTCCTCCTTCTGGAAGTGGATCGCGGCGATCTTGTACTGCAGGTCGGCCCGCCGCGGATACTCCGCGGCCCGCTCCTGGAGGATCTTCAGCTGGGTGTCCAGGACCGATCCGTGCGCGCTGTTCGGGATGTCGATCTCGAAGGTGTCCCGGATCGTCTCGGTGGTCGTGCATCCACCGAGCAACGCGACGACCGGAAGCGCCACCAAAAACGCGGCACGCCGGAGTCTCTCGAGCCAGTCCATCGCTCCTTCCTTTCGGCTGCTCCAGTCCGCCGATGAACGCACCACGGAACTGTTTTTGATATCGGCACGATGGGCCAACTCCTCGACGATTTCCGGGGGGGATTCGGCTTCCGCTTCGTCCCCGTCCCCGTCCCCGTCCCCGTCCCCGTTCCCGTCCCCGTTCCCGTTCCCGTTCCCGTTCCCGTTCCCGTGCCCGTGCCCGCTCCCATCCTCGTCCTCGTCCTCGAAGGCTTCGGTCGCGGAGTTCGAGGACCGGTTCCGACTCCGATGACCGACTCCGATGACTCCGATGCCGATTCCGATTCCGACTCCGACTCCGACTCCGACCCGTTGTCCGTATCCTCCATCTGCGTCAATCTGCGTAATCTGCGTAATCTGCGTTCCCTTCCCCGCCAGCGAAGTCGGGCAGCCCTCGACGTCACCCCCCCGTCTCGCCCTCCCC
>JBFFXF010000183.1:0-14670 GCA_041569895.1 Planctomycetota bacterium
CAGCGTGCGAACATCCCGCGCCGTCGCCCGCCCACGCTCGTTGACGATGAAGTTCGCATGTCGTGGCGACACGACGGCGGAGCCGACGCGACGGCCCTTGAGTCCGGCGCGGTCGATGAGCCAGCCGGCCGAGTGGCCGGTCGGATTCCTGAAGACGCAGCCGGCGTTGTGGCTCCCGAGCGGCTGCGTCGAGGACTTCCAGCGCAGGAACTCGACCGCCTCGCGACGCAGGCGCTCGGTGTCGCCGGGCAGGAGCTCGAGCTCGGCCGCCACGACGATGAGCCCGTGGAGATCGGCGCGCCGATACTCCCACCGCACCTCGCGACCGGGCAGCGTGATCAACCCACCGGTGTCGGGGTCGATCGCCGTGATCGAGCGCACGAACTCGCCGAACTCCCGGCCCGAGCCGCCCGCGTTCATCGCCACCGCTCCCCCCACCGTGCCGGGGATGCCGCGGAAGCGCTCGAGCCCGGCGAGTCCGCACTCGATGGCGATGCGGATCAGCGATTCGATGCGCAGGCCCGCTTCGGCGCGAACGCGCCTGCCGTCGATCGAGTAGGCTCGCAGCTTCTCCGTGTGAATCACGGGTCGAGAGAAGGCGCCGTCGGGGAAGATCGTGTTGCAGCCGCCGCCGAGGATGAACGGCTCCGTGCCCTCACGACGGCACGCCGCGACCATCTGACGAATCGCCTCGACGCTGGTCGGTGCGGCGAATCGGGTGGCGACGCCGCCGACGCCCATCGAGGTCCGGCCGCCGAGGTCGATGCCTCCATGAAATCGGTGACGTCGAATCATCCTGGACCTCATGTCCGCTCCACCGGCGGATCCCGGAGGGCCTTCGCGAGACGGTTCGCCAGGTACGTGATGTCGCCGGCCCCGAGGCAGAGGAACACGTCGCGCGGCAACGCTGTCCGGCACGCGACGTCGACCACCGCCTCGAAGCTCCGCGAGTAACTCGCGTTGCCCCGGTTCTCCACCACCGCGCGCACGAGCGCCGGGGCATCGATCTTGCGGCGATCCTCGTCGGTGTCCCTGGCGGAGAACACGTCGGTGACGATCACCTCGTCGGCGTCGGCGAGCACCTCCGCGAAGCCGTCGAGGAAACGATAGGTGCGTGAGTACTGATGCGGCTGGAAGACGACTCGCAGCCTGCGGCCGGGATAGGTCTCGCGGGCGGCGCGGATCACCATGTCGATCTCGGTCGGGTGATGCGCGTAGTCGTCGATGACGGCCACCGGCTCGCGGAGGAGGATCTCGAAGCGACGCTTGACGCCGGTGAACGCCTCGAGACCCGCGCAGACCGCCTCCGGGCTGTAGCCGAGGCGGGTCATCAGCGCCACGACCGCGAGCGCGTTCTTGACGTTGTGGACGCCAGGCACCTTGAGCTGCAGCGGGACCCGCGCGTCGACCGACACCGCCTCGAAACAGACGCCGCCGCCCGACGGCCTGATTCTCTCCGCCCACCAGTCGCCGCCGCCGGGTCGCATGCTGAAGGTGTCGACGGGCGCCGGTGAGAAGTCGGCGAGGAAGGCCGAGTTCCGGTCGTCCGCGTTGATCACCAGCCGACCGTGCGGATCGACGTGTCCGATGAACGTCGTGAAGGCTTCCTGGATCTCACCGAGCGAGCCGAAGTAATCGAGGTGGTCCTCCTCGATGTTGGTGACGATCGAGTACGCCGGGAAGAGGTTGAGAAAGCTGCGGTCGAACTCGCAGGCCTCGGCGACGAAGTAGGGGCCGGTGCCCCAGCTCGAGCTGCCGCCGATCGACGGGTACTCGCCTCCGACGATGAAGCCGGGGTCCGCGCCGCACTCGACGAGCGACTGCGCGACCATCGCCGTCGTCGTCGTCTTCCCGTGCGTGCCCGCCACCGCGATGCCGGCGCGGTCGCGCATCAGCGTGCCGAGGAACTCGGCGTACTTCATGACGGGAATCCCGAGCCGGCGCGCGCGACGCACCTCGGGGTTGTCGGGGGTGATGGCGGCCGAGATCAGCACCATGCTGGTGCCGTCGCCGACGTTGTCCTCACGGTGACCGATGCGGCAGTCGACGCCGAGCGCGCCGAGTGACTCGAGCGCGGGGCTGGTGAACGCCTCGGAGCCGCTGACCGAGTAGCCACGCTCGACGAGCAAGCCCGCCAGACCGCGAAGGCCCGTACCGGCGACGCCGACGAGATGGGCTCGCTTCGTACCGGCGCTCCGTTCCCCTCCGGGGAGACTCGATTCCGCCCTGACCAAGACTCTCTCCACTTCACTCTCGCGCCACCGATCCCGCCCGTGGGACCGGCGCGCCCGGGACCCGGGTCCGACCTATCTGCTACACCAACTCACCGACGCATGGCAACGGAAATCTGTCGGTCGCGACTGCCCTCCTCACGGGATCCTGATCTCCATGCCGACGCTGAGCCGGTGTGGATCGTCGAGGGTGTCGCTGTTCGCATCGTAAATCACCGCCCACTTTTCCGGATCCCGGTAGTAACGCCGGGCGAGAATCGCCAGCGAGTCGCCGCGCGCCACCGTGTGGACCTTCGGCCCGGACCGCGCCGGCGGGCGCCGGGGGGTCGCCGGCTTCCCGGGGGACGCCTTCCGCAGGGACGGCGGGATGCGGAGGCGCATACCCGCGTGCAGCGTATCGTCCTTGGTGAGCCCGTTGAACTCCAGGAGCTCGCCGCAGAGCGTGCCGCTGCCGAGGAGCTTCCGCGCGATCTTCCAGGCGCTCTCCCCCTCCTCGACAACGTGCTCCAGCACCGCGCCGGGCGGAGCGGCCTCATCGACGCCCTCGACGCGCCGGCGGCTGAAATCGCCATCACCCGAGGACAGGTCGGTGGCGAGCACCGGCCGCGGCCGCGGCGGGGGCACCGTGCCCCCAGCGCGACGCTCCGGACTGCGGCGAGGTCGGGCCTCCGGGGCCGGCGCGCGGCGCTCGGGACGCGACCGCACCGGCTCCGGCTCCTTCCAGATCACCACGACGCGATTGGCGGGCGAGGCCTCCGGCGGCGGCGCGTTCCGTCGCGCCTCGCGGATCGTCGCCGGGTCGTGGAGACTGGTGACGATGGTCGCGATATCGGTCTCCCTGAGCTGGTAGACCCAGAAGCCGAGGTAGAGGAGCAGGGTCAGCAGGAAGATCTTGAAACCTCGCGTCATGCCTGCGTCTCCTTCCTTCTCGCGGCGGCCTCGACCGTGGCGCGCACGAGGCTCGCCACGCGCTCCGCGCCATCGAGACGGCCCGCCGAGCGCGCCGCCCGCTGCATCGCCTCGAGCCCGCAATCGTCGAAGAGGCAGTCGAGCACGCTCTCGAATGGCTCCACGTCGAATCGGCCCTCCTCGAGGACTCTCGCGGCCCCGCACCGGGCGAGCGCGTGCGCGTTCTTCAGCTGGTGCCGGTCGCCGTGGCCAGGGAAGGGCACCAGAATCGACGGCACGCCGATCGCTGCGAGCTCCGCCGTCGTCGAGCCGCCCGCCCGCGCGAGGACCAGGTCCGCTGCCGCCAGCGCGCGCGGCAGCTCCGGATCGAAGGCGGCGACGCGAGCCTCCCAGCCGCATCGTCGATACGCCGCCTCGACAGTCTCCTTATCGGCTGTTCCGCTGATGTGAATGCAGTAGATTTTGTCGGAATACTGCCGGCACCGTTCGAGCGCGTCGGTGACGAAGCGGTTGATCGACCGCGCGCCCTGGCTGCCGCCCATGACGACGAGCACGCGACGGTCCCCGGCGCCGATCGAACGCCGCCGCTCGCCCGCATCGCGGCCCGAGCGCCACCGGCTCGCCTCGAGGACGTCACGGCGGAGCGGATTACCGGTCTCCGCGAGGCGCACCAGCGCGCGCCACGCTCCGAACCCCCCGACGCTCTCCCCGTCGGGCACGGCGATGCACTCGGCGAGCGGTCCGAGCAGGCGATTCACCTTGCCGGGCGTCGCGTTCTGCTCGAGGAGAATCACCGGCACGTGCGAGAGGCGGGCCGCGACGATTCCCGGAACCGACGCATAGCCCCCGAGTCCGACGACCACGTCGACACCCGCGCTGGCAATGTGGCGCCGCAACGCCGACACCTCGCGCGCGAGCTGGCCGAGGAACCGCAGCCGGCCGAGGAGTCCGCGACCGGGCGGCGCGAGCTCCATGGCGACCGTCTCGACGTCCCGCCCGCAGAGCACGTCGTCCTCGACGCTCCGGCGGGTGCGGAAGAGCGTCACGCGGCACGGCGGATCGCTGCGCTCGAGCGCCTCGCAGAGGGCGAGACCGGGGAAGAGGTGCCCGCCGGTTCCCCCGCCGCAGAGCGCAACCGAGATCGAGGGCTTCGAGCACACCACGTCACGTCCCCCCGTCCTTGTCCCCGTCCGCGTCCCCGTCCGCGTCCCCGTCCGCGCGATCGACCGCCATCGACCGCCGGTCGATCGCCAGCAGGAGGCCGATCTGCGCGAACGTCATGCAGAGGCCAGAGCCGCCGAAGGTGACGAACGGCAGCGGGATCCCCTTGGTCGGCACGCTGGCCGTGACCACCGCGATGTTCGTGGCCGCCTGCATCGACAGCGCGATGGCGATCCCCGACGCCACCAGGAAACCGAAGTAGTCGCGCGCACGCCTGGCGATGATCACGGAGCACCACAGGAGCGCGACGAAGAGGACGAGCACGCACGCGGTGCCGACGAAGCCGAGCTCCTCGCCGATCACGGAGAAGATGAAATCGGTCTGCGGCTCGGGTAGATACTTGAGCTTCTGTCGGCCCGCGCCGAACCCGAGGCCGAACCACCCGCCGCTTCCGAGTCCGAGCAGCGAGTGCCGCACCTGGTGGACCTCCATCGGGCGGAGGAAGCCGAGCAGGCGGTGGCTGACCATCTCCCAGCGGAGCGCGACGTAGATGGCGATCACCGGCGCGAACAGGAGCACGCTGGTCGCCAGATAGAGGCGCCGCATCCCCGAGAGGATGAGGAGGAACCCGGCGAGGCCGAGGATGAACATCGCCGTCCCGAAATCGGGCTCGACGAGCACGAGGCCGAAGATGACGGCGAGCGCGCCGATCACCGGAGCGAAGCCGCGCCAGAAGCGCTGCAGCCGCCCGAGGTCCTGGCTGAAGAACCCGGCGATGAGGATCATCACCGCGATCTTGGCGAGCTCCGACGGCTGGAACTGCAAGTTGCCCACGCGGATCCAGCGGCTCGACTGGTTGACGTTGACGCCGATCCCGGGAACGAAGACGAGCACGAGAAGCACCAGCGTCGCCCCGTAGATCCAGAGGTAGCGTCGCGCGAGGAACCTGTAGTCGATGTGATAGACGACGATGCCGGTGATCGCCGCCAGCGGGACCCAGAGCAGATGGCGGCGGAGGAAGTAGAACGCGTCGCCGTCGACTCCCTTCTGGTAGTAGCTGGCGCTGAAGACCATGACGGTCCCGAGCGCCGTCAGGAGGATGACGATGACGAGGAGCAGTTGCCTCGGAAGACTGCTGTCCGCGAGGCGCCTCGAGATCGCTTCGACGATCCGCATGCCGCGACTGATGTCCCCGGATCTCACCAGAGCCCCAGCGTCACCACCGCGAAGAGCGCCAGGATGGCGCCGGCGGCCCAGAACCGTCTGGTCACCTCGGCCTCTCTCAGGCCCTTGAACTGGAAGTGGTGATGCAGCGGCGCGATCAGGAAGATGCGTTTCCCGCGCAGCTTGAATGACGCCACCTGCAGGATCACCGAGAGCGTCTCGACGACGAACACGCCGCCGGCGACGAGGAGAAAGAGCTCCTTCTTCGTCAGCACCGCGATCAGGCCGAGCGCGCCGCCGAGCGCAAGCGCGCCGGTGTCGCCCATGAAGATCCGGGCCGGGTGACGATTGAAGCGGAGGAAGCCGAGTCCGGCGCCGACCAGAGCCGACGCGAAGACGGAGATCTCGGCCCCCTCGGGCACGTGCGCCATCGCGAATCGCCCGGCGAGCGTCGCGTCGCCGCACAGGAGAGCGGCGATGGCGAGCGGAACGCCGGTGAGGATCGCGCAGCCGATCGCCAGCCCGTCGAGCCCGTCGGTCAGGTTGACGGCGTTCGACGCGCCGGCGGTGACCAGCGCGACGAAGGCGATCGAGAGCACGCCGAGCGGCACCGCCGTCTTGACGACGGGCAGCACGAGGGCGCTGCCGAGGGCGGCGTCCACGGTGAGGGGATCGAGGAAGAGCCAGAGTCCCACGCAGAGCCCGAGCGCCACCTGCGACGCGAGCTTGAGGCGCGCCGGCACGCCGCCGGATCGCCGGCCGGAGAGCTTCAGCTGGTCATCGACGAAGCCGAGCGCCGCGAGCGCCACCGTCACGCCGAGGAGCATCCAGACCGCGCGACTGCCGGGCGACGCCCAGCAGAGTGTCGACATCACGATGCCCACGAGGAAGATCACGCCGCCCATGGTCGGCGTGCTCGACTTCGCCCGGTGGAGCTCGTCGAGTTGTGCGGAGTCACCGCGCACGGTGCGCTCGAGCGCCCGGCGGCGCTGCTGGAAGCGCACGAAGCGCTCGCCGAAGACGATCGCGACGGCGAGCGCGGTCAACGCCGCGAGCACGTCCCGGACGACGACCATTGCCAGCGAGTCGGCGTCGATTCCCGAGAGCTCAAAGAGGAAGTGCAGCACGCGCGGCCCTCCTCACCTCCGCCTCGTAGACGTCGAACGGCCCGTCGGCGGTCGCCAGGCCGCGGCGCAGGAGCTCGGCGATGCGATCGAGCCCGACGCCCCGCGACCCCTTCAGGAGAACGCCATCGCCCGGACGCAGCGTCTCGAGGAGCTCCTCGACGACCCTCGGCGCATCGCCGACATCGAGAGCCCGCGACGCCAGACCTCCAGCGGACGCGGCGGCGGACGCGGTGCGCGCCGCATCGCCGACCGTCCACATGCGATCGAAGAGTCCCAGTCGCGCGATCTGATCTCCGATCTCGGCGTGGATGCGCTCGGTGCGGTCGCCGAGCTCGAGAAGGTCTCCGAGCACGAGGAACCAGCGCCCGCCGGGCGCCACGCCGAGCTCGGCGACGGTGTCGAGCGCCGCCCGGAGCGATCCCGGATTGGCGTTGTACGTGTCGTCGATGAGCGTCACGCCGCGCTCGCACGACAGGGCGAGCCGCAGCGGCGGCTGCGTCAGTCGCCGGACGCGTTCCTGGAGGGTCGGCCAGTCGAGCCCGGCCTCGCGACCCACCGCGATGGCGAACAACGCGTTCATCACGTTGTGGCGTCCCGGAACCGGGAGCTCGAACGCGCGGCCGTTGTCGAGCTCGAAGAGGTGACCCGGCCGCGGCGGCGCTCCCGGCTCGGCGACGGTGATCGCCGTGCACCGGGCGATCCGGTAGCCGGCGCCGCTTGTCCCCCCGGCGTGGCCGATCCGGATCAACGTTGCCCCGGCGTGTCTCGCCGCGCCGACGAGAGTCGCCTCCCCCTCGACCGGATCGGGAAGAAAAGCGAGCCCCCCGGGCGGAAGCGCGGTGAAGATCGCGGACTTCTCGCGCGCGACACCGTCGAGATCGCCGAGCCCCTCGAGGTGCGCCTCGCCGATCGCCGAGACCACGGCCGTCTCCGGCGAGACCACCGCCGCGAGGCTCGCGATCTCGCCCGGCGCGTTGGTGCCGAGCTCGGCAACGACGAATCGAGTCGAGCGACGCGCATCGAGCAGCGTCAGCGCGACGCCGAGCCGGTTGTTGAAGCTCTTCCGCGCTCGGACCGTCTCGAAGTTCCCGGCGAGCACCTGTCCGATGAACTCCTTCACCGTCGTCTTGCCGTAGCTGCCAGTCACCGCGATGACGCGCGCGCCGAGACGGCGGCGGTGCCACGTCGCGAGTCGCTCGAGCGCGGCGAGGGTGTCGTCGACCACGATGAGCCCGAATCCCGGCCGGGCCGGCTCCGCGGCGGCGCGCACACGCTCGACGACATCCTCGGCGCGTCCGGACGCGACCACCGCCGCGGCGGCCACGCCCGCCGTCCCCGCGACGAAGTCGTTTCCGTCGTGACGCTCTCCGGTGATGGCCACGAAGAGATCGCCGGCGTCGAGGTCGCGGGAGTCGGTCGAGATCCTCCCCGACATCATCCTCTCCGCCGGAGGCGGCGTGCCGGCGCGATCGTCGATCGCGATCCAGCGCCCCCCGACGACGTCGGTGATCTCACCAGTCGAGAGTGGCTCCACGCCGGGTCCTTCCTGCAACGATCTCGGTCGACTCGCTCACGACGTCGGTCTCCTGCGGCGCCGCGCTCGCTGCCGCGCCGGCGCGCGCACGGGCTCCTGCTCCGCTTCGCTCGCGGCCAGCTCCCGCGCGGCGGCGATCTCGCCCACGGCCTCGCGCGTCACCTCACGGTCGTCGAAAGGCAGCTTCTCGCCGCGCATTTCCTGGTAGGTCTCGTGGCCCTTGCCGGCGATGAGCACGGAGTCGCCCGGCTTGGCGACGCGCAGCGCCAGGAGGATGGCGTCACGGCGGTCGGGCACCATGGCGGCGCGGAACGGCCGCTCCATCCCGCCGGCAATCTCGTCAAGGATGGCGCCGGGATCCTCGTCCCTCGGGTTGTCCGACGTCAGGATCACCTTGTCGGCGAACTCCTCCGCGACGCGCCCCATGCGCGGTCGCTTGCCGCGGTCGCGGTTGCCGCCGCAGCCAACCACCACCAGAAGCCGCCCCGGGGTGATCGGCCGAAGCCCGCGCAGGACGACCTTCAGGGCGTTGTCGGTGTGCGCGTAGTCGATGAAGATCCTGAACCCGAGCGGATTGTCGATCTCCTCGAGCCGTCCAGGCGGCGCGACGGCCTGCTCGATGCCGAGGGCGATCTGGTTCTCGTCGACGCCGAGCATGTCGGCGGCGGTCACCGCGGCGAGGATGTTCCACAGGTTGTGCTCGCCCCACAGGCTCGACCGCAACGGCACGCCGCGCCACACGAACGAGATGCCGTCCTCGGACTGCTGGACGCGCTCGACGCCGTCCTCGGCCGTCGGCCCGTACCACCCGATGCGCGCCCGCGTGCTCTTCGCGATCCTCTCGGCCGCCTCGTCGCCTCGCGGCAGCACGGCGCTCGCCTCTCGCGAGAGCATCTCGAAGAACCGTCGCTTGGTGCGAAAGTAGTCCTCGAACGTCCCGTGGTAGTCGAGGTGCTCGGGCGAGATGTTGGTGAAGACGCCGCAGGCGAAGTCGATGCCGCTGATGCGCTCCTGCGCGATCCCGTGCGACGACACCTCCATGACCGCGTGCGTGCCGCCACGGTCCGCGAGGCTCCGGAGGTGCTGCTCGAGCTCGAGTGGGCTCGGCGTCGTGTTATTCGAGGGCAGGATCTCGTCGCCGATGCGGTTCAGCACCGTCCCGAAGAGCCCCGCCCGGCGGCCGGTCGACTGGAAGATCGACGCGAGGATCCAGGAGGTCGTCGTCTTTCCCTTCGTTCCCGTGATGCCCGTGACGCTGACGCTGCGCGAGGGGTGCCTGTAGAACGCGGCGCTCAGGCGGCCGAGCGCGAACCGGGCGTTGTTAACCGGTATGAAGGGGACCTTTCTCGATGTCCAGCGCGACGGCTTGCGCTCGCCTATGACCGCGACCGCGCCCGCCCGGATCGCCTCGCTGATGTATTTGTGCCCGTCGAGCGTCTCGCCGGGAACGGCGACGAAGAGATACCCCGGCTTGACGTTTCGGGAATCGTTGGTGATCCCGTGCGCCTCGAGGTCCTTCCACCTCGGGGACACGTTCATCCACCCTCTGCCCAGTTCCGTGAGCTTCATGACCTCTCCACTCCTCTTCTCATCGCCGTCCGGAGACGGCCCGAGGACCGCCCGGCGGCGCGTCCAGCGCCGACATTCTAAACGAAGAGCCCGGCCGGGCGAGAGCGTTTCTCACGGCGGGGCCTCCCGACTCACGCGGAACACGCGCGTCAGGATGCTCTGGATCACCGGTCCGCAAACCGTGCTTCCATAATGAGCTTCGCGAGGCCGCTCGATCACCACCAGGACGACGATCTCGGGGTCGGGGTGCGGCGCGTACGCCACGAACGACGACAGGTAATCGGTGCCGCCCGCGCGGTACCCCGCCCGACCCTTCGACAGGGCCGCCGTGCCGGTCTTGCCTCCCCACGGGAGCTCCGGGATGTCGAACCGCTCGCCGGTGCCCTCCTCCACCACCTCGCGCAGGACGCCGCGTATGGCGCGCGACGTCCGTTCACGGATGGCGCGGCGCAGCCGGCGCACGGGAAAGCGATGGACCTGCTCCCCCCGTCGCAGGCTCTCGACCAGACGCGGGGCGAAGTACGTGCCGCCGTTGACCAGGCTGACGTACGCCGCTCCGAGCTGGATCGGCGTGACACTGAGCTCGAAGCCGAACGACACGGAGATCGTCGTGTACCGATCGCTCCACTTCGACACCGCCGTACGCTCGCCCGCCGCCTCGCCCGGCAGCATCAACCCCGTCGGGCGGTTGAAACCGAATCGATCGAGGATGTCGATCATTTGGTCGCGGCCGAGCCTGAGGCCGACCAGCGACATGCCGATGTTGGATGAGTGCACGACGGCGTCCGCGAGCGTCAGTCGACCGTGGTCGCGCACGTCGGCGACACGGCGGTCGAGGATGTTGGTGATGCCGCCGCCTTCCCAGATGACATCACCCGGACCGAGGAGGCGGTGCTCGATCGCGCCGGCGGCCCAGAAGGGCTTGATCGTGGAGCCGGGCTCGTACTGGCTCTCGACGGCTCGGTTGCGCCGCCGCCTCGCGAGCTCCGCCTCACTGTAGCGGTGGACACGGTTCGGATCGAACGACGGGAAGTTCGCCATCGCGAGCACGTCGGCGTTGGCGCACGACATCACCAGTGCGATCCCGGCCCGCGCGCGCTGGGCGCGCACCCCGCGCTCGAGCTCCTCCTCGACGATCCGCTGCACGCGGCTGTCGATCGTCAGCACGACGTCGTGGCCGTTCACGGGACGGATGTCGATGTCATCCGTCCACACGAAGCGCGTCTTCTGGGCACTATCCTTGAGAACGACACGGTGCCCGTCAAAGCTCGCGAGGTACGAGTCGAGCGACAGCTCGAGTCCCGCGGCGCCGCGAATCTCCCGATCGGTCTCGCCGAGCGAAACCCACCCGAGCACGGGCGCGAGCGTCGTCCCCTTCGGATACTCGCGCCAGTGCGCCGAGTTGAAAATGACCCAGCGCATCGCCTGGCGCCGGAGGCGCGCCTCGAGCGCCGCGCGCATCCGTTCCGTCGCTTCCCGCTCGACGCGTCTCGACAGGCGCAGGTACCTCAGCGGTGCGCGCTCGCCGTCCGCGCCGCGCTCGCGTTCCAGACGGTCTCTTTCCAGGCGGTCGAGTAGACGCCGGACCGTCCGATCGGGCAGTCCCAGCTCTCTGGCGGCGACATCGATGATGATGCGACACTCGTCCGGCTCGAGCCCCGTCGGGTCGATCGCCACGTTGAAGCGCTCGACCTCGCGCGCGAGCAGCGCGCCATCGCGCGTGATGATGTCGCCGCGGTGCCCCGGCTTCGGCTCGGCGGCGGACAGCATGCGCTTGACGCGCTCCGAGTAGTCCGCGTGCCGGGCGATCTGGATGTGATAGAGACGGAGCCCGAGGAAGACGAAGATCACCGTCAGCAGGATGCCGGCGAGGAGGAGCTGCGATCGGCACGCGGGAAGCGGCGCCACGCGGAGCCCGTGCGTGTCGTCCGCGCCGACGGCGATCGATCGACCGGATCGCTCTCCCATCTCCCGGCCTCCTCTCCGGGCCGCGGCACGGCTGCCGACGAAAGGGTGGCGGAGGGGGGGCCCGGTGGCCCCCCCTCCGTGTGGGGGAGAATAGATGATGGCAGCACTCTCAACGCTTCAGACGCCCGAGTGGGCGTCGCCCTCGCCACCCCCGATGAACTCTTCGACTTCACTCTCCAGGACGTCCGGAGCGGCGAGCCGGTTGTACTCCAGCTCGCGAAGGCGGATCCGCTCCTCCAGCACGTCGATCGCCTCCAGGTTGCGATGAATCCGGTGGCCGATCCGGATCCGCGCCAGCTCCAGATACACGCACGCCAGGCCGATCACCGCCAGCCACAGCGCCGCGAACGCCACCCGCGTGACCACCTCACTCGCCTCGCAAACCGGTCCGCGTCCAGCTGGCCGCGACGCGGGACGCGCCGGGACAGCTGGACGCACCGGTCTCTCTTCACTTCCCTTCCAGGGTTTCTCCTCGCCGGACGCCCACCCGCAGGCGTGCGCTCCGGCTCCGGGGATTCTCCCGGACTTCCTTTTCACCGGGCCGAATGAGCTCGGGTTTATGCTTCTCGAAGATTCCCTCTCGAACGCGCTGTCGGATCGTTCTCTTCACCAGCCGATCTTCCAGCGAGTGATAGCTGAGCACGACCAGCCGCCCTCCCGGGCCGAGGTAGCGATCCGCGGAGTCGAGAAACGAGGTCAGGTGCGCGAGCTCCCCGTTGACCTGGATGCGAATCGCCTGAAACACTCTGGTTGCCGGGTGCAGCCGCCGCCCGCGCCGTGGCTTCACCCGCTCGACCACCTCCACCAGATCATGCGTTGTTCGAATCGGACGCTCGTGGCGGCGGCGGTCGATGGCGCGGGCGATCTTGCGAGCGGAGGGCTCCTCCCCGAACTCCCGCAGAACCTTCTCGATGTCCTCCGCCGACGCCGTTTCGAGCCAGTCGGCCGCCGACATCCCCTCTCCGGGCGACATGCGCATGTCGAGCGGTCCGTCAGCGAGGAAGCTGAATCCCCTCTTCGGGCTGTCCAGCTGGAGCGACGAGACTCCGAGATCGAGGAGGATCCCATCCAGTCCCCCTTCCGGAGCCACCGACGACTCGAGCAGGAACTCTCGAATCCGGGTGAAGAGCCCCCGATGGAGGACGAACGGGTTCCCGACTCGTGCGAGTCGGACTCGCGCCCTCTCCAGAGCCTCCTCGTCCCGATCGGCGCCGATGAGCTTCCCCTCCGGACCGACACGGCGCAGGACGGCTTCCGCATGTCCACCCAGGCCGACTGTTCCATCGAAGACGACGGCGCCGGCGCGAGGCTGCAGCGCCTCGACAACCTCGTCGAGGAGCACCGGAACATGGCCCGTCTCGCGCTCCCGATCGCCGTCGTCGTCATCGCGTTCCTCACCATTGCTCTGCCGGGCTACCACGCCAGAGACGTCGCGCCCATGCCCCCCTCGTCGCGCGCCTGTCCCTCGGTCGCGCGTCTCTCTCCGTTGACGCGAGCCCGGAGGAGCGCGTGCAGCCCGTCCGAAGGGCCGATTGCCGCCGCGAGCGCCGGCGCGCATTCCCGCAGGACGTCGAGACGCTGCAAGAGCTGCCTCGCGTCGTCGACAGCGCTCGAGTCCACCGCCAGGCCGGCCTGCATACGCTCGATCGCCCCGCGAACGCGCGCCACGAGCGTCGCCACGCCCCGTGTCGACGGGATGGGCCGGAATCGCACGCCTTCACCTCCCTTCCTCTGTCGCGAGCCCGACGTCGCCGTGACCGCGAAGCGACCCCGACCTGCGTCGCGGAACTCCGACTCGGCAAACGCTCCACTCACCAAGGACACACGATCCTCCTCTCTACGCGGTCCGGTCGTCGTCCCGCGCCCGCTCGCCACTCCCCGGCTCGACGGGCGAGTCCCTGAACACCTTCTCGGCGAGCTCCTCGTACTCGCCCTGCATCGACTTCGCGTACCTCTCGTACCGATCGCGCGGCCAGATCTCGACGTGACGCCCCACGCCGAGAAACACGACTTCCTTCTCGATGCCCGCCTTGCGGCAGTGCGACTCCGGTATCAGCAGTCGTTTCTGACGATCGAGCGTGACGAAGTGCGCGTTGGCCAGAAAGAGACGCTGGAACTTCCGCGCCTCGGCCTGACTCGAGGGCAACTCGCCGACGCGTTGCGCGACCCGGTCCCACTCCGCCTTCGGGTAGAGAAGCAACGACCCCTCGAATCCGAACGTGACGTAGAATCCGGCCAGCGTCTCGTCCGGGAGCATGCAGTCCCGCAACCGGAGCGGGAAGCTGACACGGTTCTTCTCGTCGAGTGTGTGCGTGTGCTCGCCGGTGAACATGTTCATGAGCTGTCACGCACCACTCGACCGGGCTCGGAGACCGTCGCGCGACGACGACCCCTCGTCGAGCGTCCCCGACCCGATCCGTCCGACTGCCTTCGTCCCATCCGATCGTCACGTCTCTTGTGACCACCGTCTCGGGCCGACGTTCCCACCCGCCGGCCGCCGTCTTTTTTTCTTCCCACTTCCTCCCACTGACGTTGGGCGCCAGTGTACCGGAGCAACGGAATCGATTGCAATCAAGAACGGCGGTTTCTGGCGTGAAACATCCTGTGTTGCGGCAGGTTATGAGGATTATCGGGTCGGGAGCACAAGATCTTGAGCACGCCACCCGGGTGGATTCCAGGTCTTGCGGAGTTCCCAAAAACTGCGGCCGAGCCGGGCGAGGATCGACTCGGCCGCCGCCGCTCGGTCGTAGACTTCTTTTTCTACTGGCTTTGTAGCCTGAGACCGGAGTGGGCTCCTGGTGGGACTCTAGTGGGAAGCTCACCCAAATTTTTTTCCCAGTCGGCTCCCACGGCGGCCATCGATTCGGTCTTTGTTCGGTTGACCGTGCGGCATGGTGTCGCATTCGTCCCCGTCGTGCTCGGTCATCGCGCTCCTGTCATCGCGCCCGTGCCCGTGCCCCTGCCCGTGCCCCTGCCCGTGCCCCTGCCCGTGCCCCTGCCCGTGCCC
>JBFFXF010000184.1:0-14664 GCA_041569895.1 Planctomycetota bacterium
CCGTGATGATCCGCTACCAGGCGCAGGTGGCGGTGTTCCGCGCGACGATTCCGCTCGGCGTCGAGGTCACCGACCTGCCCCCGGAGCGCAATTTCGTCGACACGAACGTCTTCACGAAGCTCAAGCAGCTCGGGCTGCCGCCGTCGCCCATCTGTGACGACGAGACCTTCCTGCGTCGCGTCACCATCGACATCGCCGGGCGGCTGCCGACGCTCGAGGAGCGACGCGCGTTCGTCGAGAGCACTGACGAGAACAAGCGCGACAAGGTGATCGATCGGCTCCTCGCCACCGTCGACTACGCTGAGTACTTCGCCAACAAGTGGAGCGCCATCCTGCGCAACAAGCGGGAGAACGACAGCTACAAGCGCGGCACCTTCCTGTTTCACGACTGGATCCGCGAGAGCCTGCACCGCAACCTGCCGTACGACCAGTTCGTGCGCGGCATCGTCGCGGCGGCGGGCGACGTCTCGCACCACCCGCCGGTCGTCTGGTACCGCGCCGTGAAGAACACCGAGGAGCGCGTCGAGGACGCCGCGCAGCTCTTCCTCGGCCTGCGCATCAAGTGCGCGCGCTGCCACCATCATCCCTTCGAGAAGTGGAGTCAGCGCGATTACTACGGCTTTGCCGCCTTCTTCACCCAGGTCGGCAACAAGAAGAGCCGGGACGGCGCCAGCAACGAGGCGCGCGTCTTCCACAAGTGGGGCACGGCGACGGCCAAGAACCCCCGCAGCGACGAGTCGCTGCGTCCGACCGGGCTCGGCGCGACGCCGCTCGAGCTGTCGCCCGGCGACGACCCGCGCCACGCCCTCGTCGACTGGCTGTCGAGGCCGTCGAACCCCTTCTTCGCGCCGTCGCTGGTGAATCGCTACTGGAAGCACTTCTTCGGCCGCGCGCTCGTCGAGCCCGAGGACGACATGCGGGAGACCAACCCGGCGTCGAACCCCGCGCTTCTCGACGCGCTGTCGAAGCACTTCGTCGACAGCGGCTTCGATCTCAAGGAGCTGATCCGCGCGATCTGCCGTTCGTCGACATACCAGCTCAGCTCCGAGCCGAACGAGTTCAACGCCGGGGACAAGCAGAGCTACTCGCGGTTCTACCCGCGGCGGTTGAACGCGGAGCTCCTCTACGACGCGGTCAACGACATGCTCGGCGCCTCGGCCTCGTTCTCGGGTCTGCCGGCGGGCACGCGCGCCGTGGAGCTCCCCGACACCGGCGTGAACAACTACTTCCTCACCGTTTTCGGGCGACCGATGGCCAACAGCTCCTGCGAGTGCGAGCGCTCGAGCGACGCCAACCTCGCCCAGAGCCTCCACCTCCTCAACTCGAAGGAGCTTCAGGACAAGCTGGCGTCCGGTAACGGCCGCGCCGCGCAGCTTGCGAAGAACGCCGACGCGAGCGAGGAGGAGGAGGTTCGCGAGCTCTACCACCTGGCCTACTCGCGTGACCCGGACGCGGAGGAGCTCAAGATCGCGCTCGAGTACCTCGGGAAGGCGGAGAACAAGCAGCACGCCTTCGAGGACATCATCTGGGCGTTGATCAACACCAAGGAGTTCCTCTTCAGCCACTAATAAGGGTCACTCGGAACGGTCACAGGGAGTTGTCACGGCCATCGACGCGCTTTTCACCAAAGCACACGTCTCTGGAGCCATGATCCCCACACACAACGATCGGCGCGGGCGCTCCACGGCGCCCTCTCTCCGTCATCGAATCCCCGTTCGCGCCATGTCGGCGCTGGCGCTGTTGCTGATCATCACGTCACCGGCGGCGGCGGAGCTCCCGGTGGCGCGGCTGTTCAGCGTGTTCCCGCCGGGTGGACGCGTCGGCGATACGGTCGAGGTGCAGCTCGGCGGCGCCGACCTCGACGAGGCGTCGGAGCTCCGCTTCTCGTCGCCGGGAATCACGGCGACCGCGATCAACGGCAACCGCTTCGCCGTCTCCATCGCGCCCGACGTTCCGGAGGGGATCTACGAGGCGCGCGTCGTCGGACGCTTCGGCGTCTCGAACCCGCGTGCCTTCGTCGTCGGTCACCTCGAGGAGGTGGTCGAGAAGGAGTCGAACAACACGGTCGAGCAGGCATCGGCGACGCCGCTCGAGAGCGTCGTCAACGGGCGCATCGACGGCGGCACTGATGTCGATTTCTTCCGCGTCACCGCGGCCAAGGGGCAGCGCGTGGTCGTCGACTGCCAGGCGCAGGGGATCGACTCCGTGCTCGATCCCATCGTCGCCGTCCTCGACGCGAGCGGCATCGAGCTCGCTCAGGCCCGCACGGCGCGCCGCAAGGATCCGGTGCTCGACTTCACCGCGCCTGCGGACGGCGATTACTTCGTCCGCGTCCACGACGTCACCTACCGCGGCGGCAACGAGCTCTTCTATCGGCTGTCGATCTCGACCGGAGCGCACATCTACTTCGTGCATCCGCCCGCCGGGGTGCCGGGCACGCGAACTCGCTACACGGTCTACGGGTGCAACCTGCCCGGCGGGGCGATCGCGCCGGAAGTGACCATCGACGGACGTCCGCTCGAGAGGGCGACGGTCGAGATCCACATGCCGTTCGATCCGGTCGCGCGTCGCATCGTCGGAGGCGCGCTCGTCGAGTCGCACGAGTCGATTCTCGACGGCATGGAGTACAGGCTGCGGACGCCGCGTGGCGCGTCGAATCCGGTTTTTCTCGCCTTCACCACCGATCCGGTCGTCCTCGAGCGCGAATCCGGCGACGACGCGAAGGCCCAGCCCGTTCTGGCGCCCTGCGAGATCGCCGGCCAGTTCTACCCGGCGCGCGACGTCGACCGCTTCGAGTTCGAGGCGCGCAAGGGAGACGTCTTCTGGATCGAGGTCTTCTCGCACCGGCTCGGACTGCCGACCGATCCCCACCTGGTGCTCGAGGAGGTGAAGCGCGGGGAGAACGGCGAGGAGACGGTGCGCGAGATCGTCCGGCAGGATGACGCCGGCGGCAACATCGGCGGGGCGAGCTTCGACACGGCGTCGGATGACGTCGTCTACCGCTTCGCCGCGCCCTCGGACGGCGTCTTCCGGATCACGGTCAACGACTTGCACGCGACGTCGTACTCCGATCCGCGACACCAGTATCGCCTGTCGATCCGTCACGAGAAGCCGGACTTCCGGCTCGTCGCGGCGCCGCGTTACCTGCCGCTCGATCCGAAGAAGGACGAGCCGAACGTGTGGAGCCACTTTCTCCGCCGCGGCGGTGTCGTCTCGCTCACCGTGCTCGCGCTGCGTCGCGACGGATTCGACGGCGAGATCCTCGTCAGCGCCAGCGGTCTGCCGCCGGGCGTCGTCTGTCGCGAGTCGGTCATCCCGGGCGGCAAGCACTCGACCGAGCTCTTCATCGAGGCGACCGACGAGGCGCAGGCCTGGTCGGGTGAGTTTCGCGTCACGGGTCGCGCCCGGATCGGCGACTGGGACGTGCGCCGGACGGCGCGCGCCGGCAGCGTCGTCTGGCCCGCTCGCGACGGTCTCGGACCCCGCTCTCGCGTCGCCCGGGACGTCGCGCTGGCGGTCAGCGGATCCGAGGGCGTGCCGCTCGAGGTGCGACTCGCGGAGCCCGTCTTCGAGATATCCCGCGCGGGCAAGCTCGAGATCCCGCTGAAGCTCGACCGCAAGACGAACTTCCACGGCAAGCTCGAGCTCACCGCGTACGACCTGCCGGACAAGGTCGGCGCGTCGAACATCTCGCTCGACGAGAAGAAGAAGGTCGAGGAGGCCAAACTCGTCCTCGACGTCAAGAAGGACGCACCGCCGGGGACCTACACCGTCGGCCTCGTCGCGGCCGCGGAGCTCGATTACAGTCGCAACCCGGAGGCGGCGGAGTGCGCCAAGGAGCGCAAGGCCAGGGTCGAGGCGGAGGCGCAGGAGCTCGCTGCCGCTGCGGCGCAGGCGACCGAGAAGCGCGACGCGGCGGTCGGCGCCGTCCAGGAGTCCGAGACGATGGTGACACGGGTCACCGGAGAGCTCGAGGCGGCGAAGAAGGCGGAGACCGAGCTCGCCGCCGCTTCCGCCGCGGCGGCTGCCGCGCTCGAGAAGGCGAAGGCCGATTCGGAGAAGAGCGCAGTGGCGTTCGAGGCGGCGCGAAAGGCCGCCGACGAGCTGGCCGTCAAGGCGAAGGCGGCGACCGACGCGCGTGTCGAGGCGGAGAAGGCGCTCCGGGCGGCGCTCGAGGCCGAGAAGGCCGCGCTCGCCGCCGCGACGGACGCTTCAAACAAGGCGGAGTCCGCCGCCGCCAGCCTCGCAGCCGCCAGGAAGGCGGTGGTGGACGGCAACAAGGCGGCGACCGAGTCGAGCACCGCGGCGGAGACCGCCGCCCGCGACCGGGCTGCCCGGGCGACCGCGCTCGAGCAAGCGCGTGCGAAGCTCGCGGAGCTGACGAAGGCGCGCGAGTCGGCCGAGTCCGCGCTCAAGGAAGTCGCCGCGCGCGTCGAGCAGGCGAAGTCGGCGGTCGATGCCGCGGCCAAGGAGCTCAAGGCCGCCGAGGATGCCGCGAAGCCGAAGAAGCTCAAGGCGCGCTTCGTCGCCGCGACCATCACGGTGAAGATCACCGACGCGCCGATCGTCATCGAGCCGAGCGCGACGACCCCGCTCCGCGTCAAGCAGGGCGGCAAGGCCGAGCTCGGCGTCACGGTGACGCGCCGCTTCGGCTTCGAGGGCCCGGTGACACTGACGCTCGCCGTTCCCGACGTCAAGGGCCTGAAGATCCCGGCGGTGACCATTCCCGAGAAGGAGACCACCGCCACGATCACCGTCGAGGCCGCGCCCGACACCCCCACGGGCCCGCACGCGGCACGCCTGGGAGCCAAGGTCTCGTTCAACAAGCAGGAGCTCGAGACGGGCCTCCCGATCACGGTGACGGTCGAGCGTTCCTGACCGGCGCCCTCCTCAACTGCTGGCCGTTTTGGACCGTGGCCGTGGACGGTGACCGTGGGCCGTGACCGTGGGCCGTGACCGTGGACCGTGGGCCGTGACCGTGGACCGTGGACCGTCTCGTTCGGCCCGCACTCTGTACTCTGGTCTCTGGTCTCGGCCGCAACTGCTGGCCGTGGACCGTGACCGTCGACCGTGGACCGTGGACCGTGACCGTGACCGTGGATCGTCTCGTTCGGCCCGCACTCTGTACTCTGATCTCTGATCTCTCTGATCTCGGTCTCGGACTCGGCCTCGGGTCTCGGGTCTCGGAGTCGGTCTCGGAGTCGGAGTCGGGTCTCGGAGTCGGAGTCGGGTCTCGGAGTCGGAATCGGAGTCGAGGACGAGGCGGTGTGGCACGAGATGTGCTCTCTCTTGACCAGGCGGCACCAGACCACAGGAGGGAGCCATGAAGCGGTCAATCGACTCGACGGACAGGTCTGGGGCATTCGGGACGGGGCTCTGGGGCGCATCGGACGACGGGGTCGTCGACGAGCGCGCGCGGCAACTGAGCGAGGACCCCCGGCTTGCGGAGTACTGCCTCTCCGAGCGACGGGCCATCGTCTGCCACCACTTCTACCTCAACTACGCCGCGGTCGCCGGCGCCGTCGATCTCGGCGAGACCATTGCGGACTGGGAGGCAGGCGAGTGCAAGCCGTGGCGGCACGAGAAGATGCGGCTGGACCGCGGCGAGCAGCTGCGGCGCATCGAGCGGTACAGGGAGCGGCTGGCGCGGGTCGGCCGGCGCGTCGACCTCGAGGCGGCGGCGCGGGAATGGATCCAGCGACACGCCGCGTCGTGGCGCTCGTGGTGGGAGCGACAGCCGGACTCGACGCCGCTCTTTTTCCCGCACTTTCTCTTCAACTTCTTCGCCTGCGGCGGGAACAGGCCGAGCACGGCCGCCGGGTAGAGCGGGCGGGCGGTGTTCGCCGTCAGCTTTCCTGACACACCGAGCGACTGTCACTTCTGCCACGCCCGATGTAAAGCCCGGCCCCGGGCCGCCGGCGGCTCTCCTTCCTCTGGTATTCCTGTAAGGGCTCCCGTATCCTGTTCCCCGGCGCGGATGGGCGCCAGGGCGGGGTCTTGGCGACACCGTGGTGGGGGTGCCGCGAGACGCCCGAGACGCAGACCGCGGTCAGGTCGAGGATACCATGCTGGACGTTACCGGAGACGGACGCGCGCGGACGTGTGACGGCATGACGCGCCGCGATTTCCTCCAGGTCGGCACGCTCGGCGCGATCGGCCTCTCGCTCGGCGATCTCCTCGCGCTCGAGGCGGCAGCCCCGCCGCGCGACGGTGATGACCGTTCCGCGATCATGATCTTCAACCTCGGCGCGCCGAGCCAGCTCGACACCTTCGACATGAAGCCGGACGCGCCGCTCGAGATCCGCGGGCCGTTCCGGCCGATTCGCACCAGGGCGCCGGCGTTCGAGATCTCCGAGATCCTTCCGATGCACGCCGCCGTCGCCGACAAGTTCTCGCTGGTTCGCAGCTGCTATCACACCGCTGCCGCCGTGCACGACACCGGTCACCAGATGATGCAGACCGGGCGGCTCTTCTCCGGCGGCATCAACACGCCGCACGCCGGGTGCGTGCTCTCGTATCTCCGTGGTCGGCGGAGCGACCTGCCGGCGCACGTCATTCTTCCCGAGGCGATGGGTCCGACCGGCGGCAACCTGCCGCACGGCCAGGATGCGGGTTTTCTCGGCAAGGCGCACGATCCGTTCGTGCTCAACGCGGATCCGTCGAAGGCGGACTTCAAGGTGCCGGACCTGCTGCCGCCCTCGGCGATCGGAGAGGCGCGCATCGACCGGCGCCGCAAGCTTCGCGACATCGTCGACGGCGCCGTGGGTCGCTTCGAGGCGAGCGAGAACGCCGAGCTGATGGACACGAACTTCCAGGCGGCGTTCCGCCTGATGACGAGCAAGGAGGCGCGCGACGCATTCGACCTCTCGAAGGAGCCCGAGAAGGTCCGCGAGCGCTACGGCATCAACCGCTTCGGGCAGTGCTGCCTCCTCGCGCGACGCCTGATCGAGGCCGGTGTGCGGTTCGTGACCGTCAACACGTTCATCACGGTCTTCGACGAGATCACCTGGGACATTCACGGGTCGAGACCCTTCACGTCGATCGAGGGAATGCGCGACATCGTCGCGCCGATGTACGACCGCGCGTACAGCGCGCTGATCGAGGACCTCGACCAGCGCGGTCTCCTCCCGAAGACGCTCGTTTGCAACCTCGCGGAGTTCGGCCGCACGCCGAGGGTCAACCCCGCGGGGGGACGCGATCACTGGCCGCAGTGCTGGACCGTCTACTTCGCCGGCGGCGGCATCCAGGGTGGCCGCGTCGTCGGGGCGAGCGACGAGATCGGCGCCTATCCGGCCGAGCGGCCCATCGAACCGGCCGAGGTCGTCGCGACTATTTACCGGAGCCTCGGCTTCGACCTCGAGACGGAGCTGCCGGGGCCGCAGTCGCGGCCGTTCCCGCTCGTCGATTACGGCGTCCATGCCATCGAGGAGCTCTTCTGAGTCGCTCCCGGGCGCCGCGGACCTTGCCACGATTGAGAAGTCGAACCTCATGCTCTCTCGTCAATCCGTGCTCATCCTGCTCGTCTCCTGTTTTCTGATCGCGCCGGCTGCCGGCGCCGAGATCGTCATCATGCCGGCCGAGGTGAAGCTCCGAGGGCCGCACGCGAGTCACCGCCTTCTCGTCGAGCGAGTCGTCGCCGGCGAGTCGCGCGGCCAGGTGAGCGGGAAGGTGGAGCTCGGCGCGTCTCCCGGGGGCGTCGTGCGCGTCGAAGACGACGGCGAGGGCACCCTCGTCGTCCGGCCGATTGCGAACGGACGGGCGACGCTCACCGTGCGCGCCGGCGACCGGAGCGCGACGGCGACGGTGGTGGTGGAGGAGAGCGACCTGGACGTCGAGTGGAGCTTCAGGAACCACGTGCAGCCGGTGCTCACGAGCGCGGGCTGCAACTCCGGCGCGTGTCACGGCGCGGCGGCGGGGAAGAACGGCTTCAAGCTCTCGCTTCGCGGCTACGACGCGATCGGAGACTACCTGACGCTGACGCGGCACGCGCTCGGACGGCGCATCGTGCCGGAGGATCCCGGCCGCAGCCTGATCCTCACCAAGCCGACGGGGGTCCTCCAGCACAAGGGCGGCGTCCGCTTCGAGCCCGGCTCGCTCGAGTACGACGTCCTCGCCGAGTGGATCGCCACTGGCACGCCGGCGCCGCGTGACGGGGATCCTCGCATCGAGCGGCTCGAGGTCCTGCCGCGCGAGTCGCTGCTGCAGGCCGGAGCCGAGCAGCAACTGATCGTGCGGGCGCACTTCGACGACGGCCGCGCCGAGGACGTCACCTCGTGGGCGAAGTTCAGCGCCACGGATGGGTCGGTGATCCAGGTCGACGGCGCGGGCCGCGTGCGCGTCATGGGTCACGGCGAGGCGGCGGTGACGGCGTGGTACCTCTCGCGCATCGTCGTGGCCACCATCAGCGTGCCGTTCGAGAACGAGGTCGACCCGTCGACGTTCGCCCGGGCCGAGCGGCGGAGCTTCATCGACGAGCTCGTGCTCGCCAAGCTGCAGCGGTTGAAGCTGCCGCCGTCACCACCGGCGACCGACGGCGAGTTCATCCGGCGCGCGTTCGTCGACACCATCGGCGTCCTTCCGACCTCCGACGAGGTGCGGGAGTTCCTCGCCGACCGCTCGCCGGGGAAGCGCGATCGCCTGATCGACGAGCTGCTCCGCCGGCCGGAGTTCGTCGACTACTGGACCTACCGGTGGTCCGACCTGCTGCTGGTCAACAGCGCCAACCTGTCGAAGCCCGCGATGTGGGCCTACTATCGCTGGATCCGCGAGCGCGTCGAGTCGAACACGCCGTGGGACGAGTTCGCCCGCGGCATCGTCGCGGCGACGGGCAGCACGCTCGAGAACGGCGCGGCGAGCTATTTTCTCCTCCACAAGGATCCGCTCGACCTCGCCGAGACGACCTCCGTCGCCTTCCTCGGGATGTCGATCAACTGTGCCCGATGTCACGACCACCCGCTCGAGAAGTGGACCAACGAGCAGTACTACCGTATGGCGAACCTCTTCGCGCGCGTCCGCACCAAGGACGCGCCCGGCGCCGGCAACGCCGTCATCTTTCCGGTGCCGGAGGGCGACGTCATCCAGCCGCTGACCGGTCACGCGCACCCGCCAACGCCGCTCGACGGCGAGCCGATGCCGATCGACGATCCCGCGGACCGCCGGCTGCACCTCGCGAAGTGGTTGACCTCTCCCGACAACCCGTACTTCGCGCGGGCGATCGCCAACCGCGTGTGGGCGAACTTCATGGGCGTCGGTCTCGTCGAGCCCGTCGATGACCTCCGCATGACGAACCCATCGAGCAACGAGACGCTCCTCCGCGCGCTCGCGCATCACCTCGTCGAGAAGAGGTGGGACCTGAAGGCGCTGATGCGAACGATCCTGCAATCGGCGACTTACCAGCGGAGCAGCGCGCCCACACCGGAGAACCGCGGCGACCGCCGGTTCTATTCACGCACCCTGCCGCGGCGCATGAGCGCGGAGGTGATGCTCGACGCCATCTCGCAGGTCACCGGCGCGCCGACATCTTTCCCCGGGTATCCGTCCGGCTGGCGCGCCCTTCAGTTGCCCGACTCGAACGTCGAATCGTACTTCCTCGCGTCGTTCGGCAGGCCGGATCGCGTGATCACGTGCGCGTGTGAGCGCACCGACGAGCCGAGCATGGCGCAGGTGCTGCACATCGCCAACGGCGACACCCTGAACGCGAAGCTCCGCGCCGGGGACAACCGGATCGGACGGCTCCTCGCCGCGGGGAAGACCAACGCCGAGATCGTCGATGACGTCTACCTGGGAGCGCTGTCGCGCTATCCGACCGACAGCGAGCGACGGCGCATTCTCGAGCTCCTCGACGCGGCGCCCGCGGATGGCCGCCGTGAAGCCATCGAGGACCTCTACTGGAGCGTGCTGAGCAGCCGTGAGTTCCTCTTCAATCACTGATCGGAAGCTGACGTTCGTCCTGGCGTGTCTCGGCGTCATCGCCACCGCCGCGATCTCCGCCGAGGACGGCGACACCGCGCGTGCGGCCGCGATTCTCGGGACATACTGCATCGGCTGTCACAACCCGGACGAGCTCGACGGTGACCTCGACCTGACGACCGGTGAGGCGATCCAGCGCGGCAACGACGACGGACCGGTGATCGTGCCGGGCGTCGCCGACCAGAGCAAGCTCGTGCTCGTCGTCGAGCACAAGCTGAAGCCGTTCATGCCGCCGAAAAAGCAGAAGCGGCCCACCGCGGAAGAGATCGCCGTGCTGCGCCGCTGGGTCGAGGCCGGGGCGCCCGGCCTGGCCACGCTCGAGGCCGGCGCCACCACCATCGTCACGCCGAGGATCGAGCCGCGAGTGCCGCCACGCCGCGCCGCCAGCGCCGTCGCGTGCTCGCGCGACGGGCGACTGATCGCCGTCGGCGCGTATCGCCAGGTGCGCGTCCTCTCCGCGGGGACGCGTACGACGGTGCGCACCGTCGAGGGCATCACCGGACGCGTCAACGCCATCGCGTTCTCGCGCGACGGGTCGCTGCTCGCGTGCGGGGCCGGCGAGCCCGGCGTCGGGGGCGAGGTGACCCTCGTCGCCGTCGCGGGCCCGGACGACGTCGGCGCCGGGCCGCGGACGCTGCGCGGACACCGGGACTCGATTCACGCGCTGGCGCTCTCCGACGACGGTCGACTGCTGGCGACGGGGAGCTACGACCGCACGATTGGCCTCTGGTCCATCGAGAGCGGCGAGCTGCTCCGCACGCTCGACGGGCACAACGGCGCGGTCTTCGACGTCGCCTTCCGTCCGGACGGCGCTCTCCTGGCGAGCGCCAGCGCCGACCGCACGGTGAAGATCTGGAACGTCTCGACGGGCGAGCGCCTCGACACCTTCTCGCAGTCGCTGAAGGAGATCCACGCGCTCGCCTTCAGCCCGGACGGCGGACGCCTCGCCGCCGGCGGCGAGGACCGCCGCATCCGCGTCTGGGAGGTGAGCCCGAGCGGCGCCGAGGGAACCAGCCCGTTGCTGCACTCGCGGTTCGCCCACGAGGGCGCCATCCTCGACATCGCATACTCGCCGGACGGGCAGACGATGGTCTCGACCGCGCGCGACGGCACCGTGAAGCTCTGGGACGCGCGCGCCGTCGCGGAGCGGACGATCCTCGAGGCGCAGCCGGACTGGCCCGTCGCCGTGGCCTTCACGCCGGACGGACGTTCGTTCGTCGTCGCGCGCCTCGACGGCAGTCTCGGTTTCTACGACGCGAACGGCGGCCGCGAGGTGCGCATCGCGCGAGCGCGACGTGGTGCGACCGGTGGAGCGCTCATCGCGTTCCCCGTCGCCGAGGAGCCGGCGAAGCCGGAGATCGCGTCAATCGAGCCGCGTGGTCTCGAGCGCGGCGCGACCACGCGCGTACGGGTCCGCGGGAAGCATCTCGGCGGACTCCGATCGGCTCGGCTCCACCTCGACGGCAGCGAGGCCCGGCCGGTCGATACGGCCGATGCGGCGGGTGACGGGGGCTCGACGTGGATCGAGGTCACCGTTCCCGCGAACGCCGATCCGGGGGCCCACGAACTCTCGGTGACCTCGGCGGGCGGCGAGAGCAATCGCGTACGCCTCCATGTCGACACCGTGCCGCAGACGATCGAGACCGAGCCGAACGACCGCGCCGCCGACGCGAGGGCGATGCCGCTTCCGGTGAGCTTCTGGGGGGCTCTCGGCGCGGCGGGAGACGTCGACCACGTCGCGTTCGAGGCGGAGGCCGGGGCGACGGTCGTCCTCGACGCCGCCGCGCGCCGACTCGGTGGCTCGAAGGCCAATCTGATCCTCGCGGTGCTCGACGAGCGCGGGCGCGTCCTCGGCACGCGCAACGACTTCGGCGCGGACCTCGATCCGCTGCTCGCGTTCACGGCGCCGGCGAGCGGTCGCTACGTCGTGCGCGTCGCCGATCTCGAGCTCGGCGGGTCGGGTGATCACTTCTACCGCCTGTCGATCGGCGCCTTCCCGTTCGCCACCGGATGCTTCCCGCTCGCCGTGCCCGCCGGCGTCGAGAGCGCCGTGGAGCTCGTCGGACACAACCTCGACGCCGCCGGGGCGACCGTGCGCATCGCGGCGCCCGACTCGGGCGAGGTCGGCGTGCCGATCGACGGCGCTCGCGTGCGGACGCGCGGGCCGCTGACCGTGCGGGTCGCCGGCGGATCGTTGCGCAACGAGATCGAGCCGAACGACACGCCGGGAGCCGCCAATGTGCTGGTGATCCCGGGCAGCGTCAACGGCCGTCTGCACGATCCGCGGGGGGAGCGCGAGGACGTCGACGTCTTCCGCTTCACGGCGCGTGCGAACGAGGAGTGGGTGATCGAGACGGAGGCCGCGCGGCGCGGATCGCCGGCCGACACGCGCATCGACGTGCTGCACCCCGACGGCCGCACGGTCGAGCGCGTCCTGCTCCAGGCCGTTCGTGATTCGGAGATCACCTTCCGTCCGATCGACTCGGTCGCCAGCGACGTCCGCGTCACCAACTGGGAGGAGATGGACCTCGACCAGTACCTCTACTTCCAGGGCGAGGTCAGCCGGATCATCCGCATGCCGCAGGGGCCCGATTCCGGTTTCAAGCTCTACCAGGCGCCGAACGGCCAGCGGCGTTGCTTCTTCGACACCAGCGCGACGGCGCACGCGAATCACGAGCCGTGCTACGTCGTCGAGCCGCACCCGCCGGGCGCGCGCCTCGTGCCCACCGGGCTGCCGGTGTTCACGCTCGGGTACTCGAACGATGATGACGGGATGCGCGAGCTCGGCAAGGACTCGCGACTGACCTTCCGGGCGCCGGCCGACGGCGACTACCTCGTGCGCGTGCGCGACGCTCGGGGCTTCGGCGGTCCCGGTTTCGCGTATCGACTCATCGTGCGGCCGCCGAGCCCCGGTTTCCGGGCGAGCATCGGCGGCAGGGATCCGACCGTCGAGGCCGGCAGCGGTCGACAGTTCACGTGTCGGGTCCAGCGCGTCGACGGATTCGAGGGACCCGTGCGCTTCGACGTCACCGGTATGCCGCCGGGATTCAGCGTGTCGACGCCGGTCGTCATCGAGGCCGGCCACCTCCAGGCGGAGGGCACGATCAACGCGGCCCCGGGCGCCCCGAAGCCCGCGGAATCGGACTGGTCGGCGGTGCGCGTCACGGCGACTGCGACCATCGGCGGCGAATCGATCGTCCAGGAGATCGGCAACCTCGGCAAGATCACGCTCGGCGACGCGCCGAAGCTGTTCGTCGAGCTCCTTCCGCTCGCCGGCGAGGCGAGCGAGCCGGGGCGGCCGGCCGAGGTGGTGATCAGGCCGGGCGAGCGCGCCCGCGCCGTCCTTCGCATCCGTCGGAACGGACACGATGACCGTGTGACCTTCGACGTCGACAACCTGCCGTACGGCGTGATCGTCGACGACATCGGTCTCAACGGCGTTCTCATCCCGCCGGGCGAGTCGGAGCGCACGATCTTCCTGCACTGCTCGAAGTGGGTGCCCGAGACCGACCGGCTCTTCTTCGCTCGCTCGCGCGAGGCCGGCGGCCAGACCTCGCTGCCGCTCGTCCTGCACGTGCGGCGGTGAGCTCCATTCCGCCGCAATCACAGTGAGGCGGACTGACGCAGGGCAGCGACGGCTCCGGCATGCGCCTTCTCATCGTGTTCCTGATTCTCGGCGCGCTCTTCACCATCCCCTTTCTGATCTGGGGTGAGGGGTTCGAGGCGCGTTTCTCGACCGGCGGGACGATCGAGTGGCTCGAGGGTCACGGTCGCTGGGCGTGGGCCGCGGCCCTCGCGCTCCTCTGCGCGGACATCGTGCTGCCCGTCCCGTCGACCGCCGTGATCGCCGCGCTCGGTTTCGTCTACGGTCCAGTCGCCGGAGCGCTCATCGGCGCCGCCGGATCCATCGCCGCGGGGTCCCTCGCGTACACGCTCTGTCGCCTGATCGGTCGCCGCGCCGCGACCTGGATCGCCGGCGAGCACGACCTCGTCCGCGGCGAGCAATTCATGGCGCGCCTCGGTCCGTGGGCGGTGGCCATCTCGAGGTGGCTGCCCCTCCTGCCGGAGGTGGTCGCGTGCCTCGCCGGACTCGTGCGCATGCGGCCGATCGTCTTCCACGTCGCCCTCGCCTGCGGCGCCGTCCCGATGGCCGCGGTCTTCGCCGTCGTCGGCGCCACGGGAGTCGAACGCCCCGCCCTCGCCATCGGCCTGAGCGCCGCCGTGCCGTGCATCCTGTGGCCGATCGCCCGGTGGATGCTCGAGAGAAGATCTCGGTAATCGGACTCCCGTCCCCGTCCCCGAAAGGCCGCTCGACGCCGCCGGGCAGACTCTGACGTCAAGAAGAACGCAAGGAAGGCAGGAAGGGCAGGAAGGCAGGAAAAGAAGGAAGGGAACGCAGTCGACGCGGCGAAGGCGCGGACGCGTGGCGACGAGGACGGGAACGCAGATGACGCAGATTGACGCAGATTGGGGAGGCACGTTTGCGCCGGCTGGTCGCGTCAGGAGCGCGCTCTGTTCTCTGTCTCCGGTCTCCGGTCTCCGATCTCTGACCTCTGATCCCAGATCCCAGATCTCTGATCTCTGATCTCTGTCTCGGTCATCGGAGTCGGTCATCGGAGTCGGGTCTCGGAATCGGAATCGGAGTCCGAGTCGAGGACGAGGACGAGGACGAGGACGAGACGGGGCCAGGCAACC
>JBFFXF010000185.1:0-14438 GCA_041569895.1 Planctomycetota bacterium
AGACGCCTTCGAGAAGCGAAGGTTGGTTACGATTTGAACCACAGAGGCGCGGCGCGAGCTGGCGCAGCGCCGCGTGAGGGTGCGCCGCGAGGTGGCGCAGCGGCGCACGAGGACGCACAGAGGGGCCGTTCCACATGCCGTAAGGTTCTCGTCTGCCAGAGTGAGACTGAGCTGATGAACCACAGAGGCACGGAGGCACAGAGGACGCACAGAGGGTGCTTCTGATTTGCCGATAGCGGGGCGGCGACGTCGCTGTCGGCGTCCGGAGACTAATCGCGGTTCTCGACCTGAAGGCGGTTGAGGGCCTCGTTCGCGGCCTCTCTCACCTCGGGGTCACTGTCCTGGACTGCCCTTGCGAGAGCTGGAGCGGCGCGACGGGCACTGGGCCCAAGGCTTCCGGCCAAACGAATGGCGACGATGCGGACTGCCGAGCTCTCATCGCTACCGATCGCCTCACCCAGCCGTTCAATGACGCGGTCGTCAGTCGGGCTGATCGCTCGTAATGCCAGGAAAGCGAGGCCTCGGAGTTCGTCAGTATCCTCTCGACTCATGCGAATCAGTTCGGGAATGGCGTCGCCTGCGTCGCTACTGAAGCCATGCAATACCCATGCTGCACTCGCTCTCTTGTGCTCAATGTCACTCCGAAGTGCTTCGATCAACGCAGGGACACAGACTGACCCGATCTGTGTCAAGGCCCTCAGACTATAACCCACAGAGAGGTCATCGGGTGCCTTATCCAGCTCCTCGATCAGGAGGGGGATAGCTCTCCGTGAGCCCATCTTTCCGAGCTCTTCCATCGCGGTCGTTCTTTCGCTTTCGTCGCCCTGTCTGAGTTTCCTCATCCACCAATACTCGCGCGCCATACCTGTCAAGAACGGCATCGCCGAGCCCAACAGAGTCAGAGCCAGGATGGACGAGAGCAGCAGTACCTTTCTTTGGCGAGTCATCTCGCGGTCATTCGTCGGCTTCTGATGATCGGCGGGGTGCGCGGTCAATCACTGTACGATTCTCACTCGCTGGCCGATCGCAAGAATCGTATCCCGCTTTCCGGGCCGGGGAAGGGAATTCCGACCCGGCGGCGCCCGGACCCGGACCCGTGCCCGTGCCCGTGCCCGTGCCCGAAGGGCTGCTCGACTGCGCTGGCGAGACTCTGCGACGGATCTCTCAGGAAGGCAGGAAGAAGAGGAAGGCAGGAAACGGGGCTGGTCGTGCCTTGCGCGCTTGTGTCGATCGTGGAAAACGCCTTCGAGAAGCGAAGGATGTTTACGATTTGAACCACAGAGGCGCGGCGCTGCGCTAGCACAGCGCCGCGTGAGAGCACAGAGACGCACAGGGGAGTTTCTTTCTGTTCGCGGGGGAGTCGATAGAGGCCCGAGCGAAGCTCACGACGCCCCACACCCATCAATTCTTCCGTTTCCTGCTTTCCTGAGTTTCCTGCCTTCCTCATAAATCGTCTCACAGCAAACCCCCGGACTCGACTCACCCCCGCCCGCAACCCAGTCCATCCCGCGTCGCATCTTCCCCCGCGTCCGGATACGGCTGCGCCGGCTGGTCGCCTCCGAGGTAAAGGAAGCTCAGGAGACGGATGGGGTCGGTGATGGTCAGTCGGCCGTCGTCGTTGACGTCGGCCGCGTCGGCGCAGTCGAGGGTGCGGCCCCGGAAGATGGTCTCGAGGATGGCGATCGCGTCGGTGATGTCGAGGGCGCCGTCGCCGGTGGTGTCGCCGCGGATGAAGCGCGCCGGCTCGTAGGTGTAGGCGTCGCGCAGGACCGCGCTGCGTCCGTCGACGTTCCTCACCGTGACGCTCACCGTCCCCGCGCCCGGTGGCGTCACGGCGCGGAGCTCGCCTGCCGCGACGCGCTCCACCGACGGTGAGCGCGCGTCGCCGAAGAGGACCTCGATCGCCTCGTGGAAACCCGAGCCGAGCACCGACACCTCGGTGCCGCCAGCGCCGCGGCCGCGGTCGGGGTGGATCGACGACACCGCGGGTGGATCCCAGCCGCTGGTGTTGAAGAGCGTGATCGAGTCGCTGCCGAGGATCTCGCCGGCGGCGCCGAGGGCGAGCAGCTCGAGGACGTGTCGGCCCGGCGTCAGCCCGTCGATCGTCGCTCTCCATCGGGTCGGCAGGGCGCCCGGGTTCTCCGGCGGCGCCCTCCACTCCACGTCGAGCGGGGCGAACTCGCCGTCGGCGCCGGACGCGAGGATCGTGGTCGCGACCACCGGCGCGTCTCCCTCGATGGCGAGCGTCGTCGTCGAGTCCACGGCCGGATCGGGCGTGGTGATGCGGAAGGGCACGTCGGCGGCGCCGGCGAGGAAGTCCTCGATGAACGCCCGTCGCGTGCGGAAGTATCCGTCGATCGACGTCGGCGACTTCGTGCGCGCCGGTCCGGTGACCGAGTCGATGCGGTCGAGCCACGGGTCGAGCCACGCCTCGCTCCACGGTCCGCGAACGCCCTCCGCCAGCAGCCTCGCGTAGAGCCTTTGCCAGCGCGGGAACGACAGCAGGCGGCCGAGTCCGACGCGCGCCGGGCCCGGCATCAGCACGCGCCTCGCGTCGCCGAACACCTGATCGAGGTCCCACGGAAGAAGCATGACGCGCCCGTCGAGCGACGAGAAGTGCAGGTAGGCGTTCTTGCCGGGACCGAAACCGATGGTGTCCCAGTCCGAGACCACGGAGCGAACGACGAAGACGCGCAGGCTCGACTCGACCGCCATGATCTCCTCGATCCGCTCGATGAACTCCGCGTCGGGCGTCACGCTGGCGTCCATGGTGTCGAGGAAGGTCAGCAGCGGCCCGAACTCGTCCTCGCACTTGCGCATCCCCGGCGTGAAGTAGTAGCGCACGTCCTCCTTCGAGGCGCCGTAGTGCTGGAATTGGCTCGCCGCGACGCCGGTCATCTGTCCGTCGTCGGAGAAGGCGATCTTCGCGGTGATCTTCCAGCTCAGCGCGTGGCGGTCGCCCGGGAACCAGAAGTCGGAGTGCACCTTGTCGAGAGGCTGGATCTCGGCCATCGGACGCGGCGCGTGCGAGCGCTCGTTGAGCTTCAGGTTGACGTGCTCGAAGCGCGACCACGGCGCCTTCGCGGACGGCACGGAGGCCTTGCGGATCAGGTAGTACGCGGTGAACTCCTCGAGGTTGTCGCCGTTGCGGCTGAGGTTGATGCGCTTGCGCGCGCCGCGGAACGGGCGGTCGTCGCGGAACCGCAGACGGAACATCTTCGGGTCGTTGTCGCGTCCCCACGGGCTGCCGCGGTAGCGCGCCCCGATGCGGTAGTAGACGTCCCGGTCGTCGAAGATGAACGTCCCCGGCACGAGGTCGTCGGAGTGGAGGAGGCGCGCCACCAGCGTGCCGAGGCTGCGCTGATCGAGGATCAGCCGGTAGCGCGACAGCGAGTTCGACAGGAGCTCGTTCGGGAAGAAGGTCTCGTCGACGAGGAAGACCAGCGGGTCGTCCTCGCCGCCGAGCGGATACGATCTCGTCCGACCGCCGCGGTCCTCCGCCTCGACGAAGAACTGGATGCGGTCGGACTGCGCCCCCGGCGGCAGGTCGGCGGCGAAGAGGCCATCGCCCGCAGCGCCGTCGCCGTGGGCGCCGTCGTCGTGGAGGGCGATCCGCTCGAGGGGACCCGGCCGTCCCGCGTCGCGTCGCCAGAGGACCGATGCGGAGGCGACGCCGTCGGCGTCGGTCACGGTCGCGGTGACGCGAACCGGCTCGCCCGGGCCGGGCACCGCCGGCGAGTGCGACACGCGCGAGATCACCGGTCCGAGGTTGTCGCTCCCGGTGCCTTCCCGGAGATGCGCGCGGGCGCGGTTCTCGCGACCCGGCGTGCCCGGGTCCGGTGGCGTGGGCAGCGTGATCGTCCTTCCGCCGGCGTTGTTGAAGAACGACACGTGCAGCTTGTCGCAGCCGCGCAGCCAGCGCGCGCGGAACCGGACGCGAACCGGACCCGGTCGCAGCGGCGTCTCGGTGTCGATCTCGACGTGATTGACGGTGCCGTCCCCGGCCCCGGTCGCGACGAGATGCAGCGAGGCGGAGCCGGTCGCCGCCTCCGCCGTCGTCCGCGTCGAGTGGATGTGATTCCCGAGCAGCCGCCACGGTCTGGTGTCCTCCTCGAAGTCGCCGTTGGCGATCTGCTCGACCGGCGGGTCGCCCGCGGTCACCGACACGTCGTCGATCAGGCATTCGCCGCGCCGCAGCATCAGGAGCCAGAGCTCGGATTCCATCGGCGCCGGGGGCAAGTCGTCGCGGTACTCCTCCTCGAACGTCACCTCGATCCACGGCGCCCGGGCGGACTCGTCGCTGGCCGTCCATGCGTGACCGACGCCGTTGTCCTGTCGCGGATCGATCAGCTCGAGGCTCGACCCGCCGCCGTCCGCGAGCCGGTCCCAGTCACCGCCGTCGCGATAGTCGACCGCGTCGACCACGTTGCCGAGGGGGTCGATCAGCCGGATCTCCTCGCCCGCGTCGCGCAGTCTCCCGAAGCGCTCGAGCTCGTCCGCCGTCGCATCCGGCGCCGGGCCGACGAGCGGCGCGCCCGCCAGATCGTGGACCTCGCGAATGGCGGCGGGATCGCGTGCCACGACGAGGAAGCCGCCGGGCGCGATGCGCGCGTCGGCGCCGAAGTCGACGTTGTATCCCGCGTCGAGCCGGAAGCCCGCGAGCGAGACCTCGGCGTCGGAGCTGTTGTGGAGCTCGAGGAACTCGCGACGCTCGGGGTCTAGGAGCGGCCGGTAGTGGATCTCGTTGATGACGATTGGACTCGCGGGCGGAGGTGGATTCCTCTCCCCCGGCGTCGTCTCCGCGCCGGCGAGGAACCGCCCGCCGTCGAGCCTCGCGAAGCCGCGACCGTCGCCGAGCGCGGCGTCCGGAAACCGGAGCGTCGCCGCGTCGACGATGGTCTCGTCGTCGGGCAGGAAGAGGAAGAGCTGCAGCTCGGGGCCGTCGAGCGCGAACGCGAGCGCGGCCGCGTCGACGACGTGCGTTCCGCCCGGCGCGATCACCGCGGGAGCGAGCTCCGACGCGGGCGCGCCGGACGCGGTATCGCGACGCAGCAGGAGGCCGCCGACGTCGACCGGCGACGCGCCGGTGTTCTCGAGCTCGATCCACCCGCCGGCGCCGGCCGTGCCAGGAAAGACCTCCGAGACGCGCACGGGTGGGGCGAGCGCGCCGACGTCCTCGGTGACCAGGTAGGCGAGCGACGCGGCGAGCAGGGCGTCGTTGGAGCTCAGCACCGAGTTGTGGACCTGGATCGCGAGCAGGTTGTCGCCCGGGCGAACGAGCTCCGGCCGCACGACGAAGACACTCGGCGGATCGGCCTCGCGCGCCGAGATCGCCCGCGCGTCGAAGGGCACCGGCTCGCCCGGCTCGCCCGAGAGCCCCAGCCGCGCGACCTCCCGACCGTTGATCCACGCGACGCACCCGTCGTCGACGTGCACGGCGAGCTCCAGCGCATCGGCGGACTCGAGCTGCGCCTCCGTCAGCGAGAACGTCCGCCTGGCGGCGAACGCAATGTAGTTGCCGCGCATCTCGGGGAGCTCGGTCGCCACGTCGCGCTCGCCGTAACCGATCGGCGTCACGCCGGCGAGCCAGTCGGAGTCGTCGAAATCCACCCGCGTCCATGCGCGCGGCGGCGAGGAGAAGTCGGCCATCTCGCCGCGCTCGGAGCTCCAGCCGGGTCGGAACCGCCACGGCACGTGGTCACCGCGGGCCGGGAAGAGCTCGACGCGCGAGACGCGGGGTGGCCGGAAGTTGTCGTCGCCGGGAGTGCCGCCGGGCCTGCGGCTGCGCGTCCAGCTCTCCGGCAGCGCGGGATCGGCGATCAGCGACCGCAGCGCCAGCGAGTAGCCCCCGCCGTCCGGCGCGGTCGGCCAGCGCCCGCCGACGCGGTAGCGCACGCGCGCGACCGTCGACCCGTTCTGGTTGGCGAGCGCCACCGCCTCGCCGCCGTTGTCGAGACGTCCGTCGAAGCTCCCCGCGACGGCGACGTCCGCGCCGTATCGCTCGCGGAAGGCATCGACATCGGCGCAGACGATGACGTAACTGCGGCCGTCGAGGAACGAGCCCTCCTCGAACAGGAACCGGATGCCGTCGCTGAAGAAGTAACCGGAGAGATCGACCGCCACCGCCGAGTCGTTGTAGAGTTCGACCCACTCGAGCGCCGGCTCATCGGCGCCACGCGGGTGGTACATGAGCTCGGTGATCATCAGGGCTCGCGCGGGAGTGCGCATGAGGACGAGCCAGATGATCGCGAGCGCCAGGCGTAGAACGAGACGAGAGTTCGACATCGTCAGCATTCTACGCGGCGTCGGTCGAGGCGGGAAGGAACTGGGAGGAAGCGTCGGCCGGGTTGCGCGAGAGGCGAGGGCCGTTTGGCCGACGACGAGACGACGACCCATGAGGAAACGGAGGAAGTCGAGGAAGGCGGGAAGGTCCCTGCGACGCCGCGAGCCAAGCTCACGAGGCTCGGCGCCCCCAGCATTCAAGCGTTTCCTGTTTTCCTGAGTTTCCTGCTCTCCTCATGAGTCGTCTGACAGGTGCGCTCGTGGTCTCAGGCATCGCTGCGCCAGCTCGCGCTGTCGTTTCGCGGGAAACGATGGAAATGGGTGGTGGATTCTCGTCTGATGGGAGCTGTCGAGGTTCGACTTCGAAGAGCGTCCATTCAGACTCCGTTTCCTGCTTTCCTTCTTCTTCCTGATTTCCTCATGGTTCGTCCGTCGCCAGCGGAGTCGAGTAACCATTCGGGCACGGGGCCGGATCCTCGAACCCAGGGCGTCACATACCGTGACGGGCGATTCTTTCGCGGTGACGAGCCCTTCTTTGTCGTTGCGGCCGAGTACCAGTACTATCGCGATCGTCGCGCGAACTGGCTCGATCGGCTCGAGAAGCTGGCCTCGAGTGGCGTCGACACCATCACCTTCTACGTTCCGTGGCGCCACCACCTCGTCGTCGAGGGGGAGCGGCGCCGGTACGACTTCACCGGCGAGACGCTCGAGAGCCGCGATGTCGTCGGTTTCATGGAGCGCATCGAGTCGCTCGGTCTGCTGATGATCGCCAAGCCGGGGCCGTTCGTGCACTCCGAGCTCAACATCGGCGGGCTGCCCGACATCGTGTCGCCGAGCTTCACGGACGACGTCCCGCCGGCGCGGCGGCACCACGACGGGCCGGTCTACTGGACCTACGACGCGACGCAGCTGCCGTCGCCGCTCTCGGGGCGCTTCGACGCGCTCGTGCGCGAATGGCTCGAGGCCGTCCGGGGCGTGCTCCAGCCGTTCGCGCGGCCGGACGGTCCGCTGATCGCCGTGCAACTCAACGACGAGACCATCTACTGCACCTCGAACGACCCGCCGTGGAGCTTCGGGTACGAGGCGGACGGGCTCGCGTGCTACCGGCGTCTGCTCGAGGAGCGGTACGGCTCGATCGCCGCCTACAACGACAAGCACGCCACGACGTTCGGATCGTTCGACGAGGCGCCGCCGCCGGTGCCGATCTCGACCGGTGGCGCGCCCGGCGGCCAGATCCCGTCGCGGCGCGAGGACGTGCTGCGGCTCGTCGACTGGGCCGAGTACCAGTGGCGGCTGCGTCGCGACCTCTACGAGCGGTACGCCGGTTACCTCGGTCTCGACTTGCCACGACTGACGAACTTCGCCGGCATCACGCCGCCGATCGAGGAGAACGTGCCGGACCTCCAGGAGACCGTCGTCGAGACGATGCCCGCCGGCCACGACCGGCTCTACCCCGAGTGGTGGTTCGCCATGAACCGCATCGATCACGACAGCGAGGTGTACCACTACGGCATGATCAGCTGGCTCGGCGTCGCCGCCTACGACCGCGAGGTCTTCGACCGCTACATCAACACGGCGCGTCGCGCCCGCGGCATCAACATGGAGGAGAACTGGGGGTTCGGCACGCTCTACGACTCGCGGTCGCGCCACGCGCTGGTGCCGTTCTACCAGACGCTCGTCTCGGTCGCCGGCGGCGCCACCGGCTACGTCATCTTCTGCGGCGTGAGCACGGACTTCTGGGACGACGACCTCGATCGCATCACGAAGAAGCAGTGCGCGACTTTTCCGTCGCACGCCCCGATCGACGAGCACGGACGGCTGCGACCGATGTACGACGCCGCGTCGCTCCTCAACCGGTGGTTCGCCGCCAACGGCGATGCGCTGCTCAGGTGCCGCATCGACGTCGACGTCGCCTACCTGCTCTACGCGCCGTGGGCCGCGGTGTCGTCGTGGATTCCGGACGCGTCCTTCTGGCGCGTCGAGGGGCACGACATCCCCCGGTGCGGCCGCGAGGGTTTCGAGGAGTTCTCGCGATCGCTGCAGGCGGCCGGCTACGAGTTCGGGCTCTTCGAGGTCGACGCCGTCCCCCCGGAGCGTCTGCGCGAGCCGCGCGCCCTGGCGACGCACTCGGCGTTCTTCATGGACCGGGCGACGCAGGAGAAGCTGGCGGCGTTCGTCGACGGGGGCGGCGCGCTCTTCATCTCGGGAGAGCTGCCGGTGGTCGATCTCGAGTGGAGGGAATGCTCGGCGCTCGCCGAGGCCATCGAGCGCGCCCGCGCCGGCGGACGGACGAACGTCGTTTATCGCCGCGAGAACTTCTTCGCCGCCGGCGACTTCGCCGACGTCGTCACGGCGGCGGGGCTGGCGCCGTCGGCAAGGGCGAGCCCGGATCTCCGCATCGCCGTCCATCGCGGCGACGAGGACCTCTTCGTCTTCTTCTTCGGCATCGACGACGGCGACGACTCGAGCTGGATCGACGTCGACGGCCGGCGCATCGAGCTCGAGCTCGGCTCGCGCACCTGCGGCGTGCTGTGCATCCGCGACGACCGCATCGCGTCGTGGCTGGTCAAGGGGACGAACGAGGTCGAGGGCGTCACGTCACGAGTGCGCATCCGGCTCGGGGAGCAGATGGTGGAGGGGAGGGGCGATTTCAGTTCGCCGGTTTCGGACGACGATTTATGAGGAAGCTCAACCCCCATCATCCCGCGTTTCCTGCTTTCCTGAGTTTCCTGCCTTCCTCATGAATCGTCTGACAGGAAGCCGCCGAAGTCGACTCTCCCGCGTCTCGGAGTCGGTCTCGGACTCCGACGGCTCGGCCCCGACGGCGAGCGCCCGTTCGATGCTGAAAGCTTTCGGGACCGGGTCCGGGACCGGGTCCGGAGAGAGCTCACTCCTCGCGGATGGTGTTCTTCAACCGCCCCTCGTCCAGGCCCTCGAGGAGGAAGCCGTTGTCGTGGATGTGCTGCCAGTCCTTCAGCAGGGATGACTTGCCGCTCGCGGTCGGCTCGTGGCTGTAGGCCGAGCCCTCGCGGATGACCACCGGCGTTTTCGCGTCGCGCGGGCACCCGAAGGCGTGGAGGTGCTTGCGGTGCATGACGAACTTCGGATCGCCGGGGCGCAGCTTGCGGAACTCGGTGAGCTTCTCGTAGGTGTGCTCTCGTCCCTTCGGCAGGACGATGTCGGCGGGGCGCTTCTCGCCTCGCGGCATCGGATTGCTGTGGATCAACCCGTTTTTCGTCACCTCGAGGCGCCTGTCCTCGATGATCTCGGGCGCGTAGAAGAGGTCCATCTCGCCGAGGACGATCTCGTAGAACTCCGTCTTGCGCCAGTGGAGGTGCGGTGAGCAGAACTTCCCCGGATGGACGATCATCAGCTTGTCGCAGAGACCGCCGAACTGCGCCCACTCGAGGCCGCCCTCCGGCAGTCCGTGGATCGCCGGCTCGTTGAGCGCCTGGAAGATGGCGAACACCTCGTACGGCTCGCGGGACCATATGCCGTTGACGAACGCCTCGTACTGGTCCTCGCCGAAGACCAGGCCGGTGTTGTCGTTGATCATGTCGTCCTGGACCGGGTAGCCGCACGCGATCGCGAGCGCGGCGCACTCGGCGATCCACGCGTCGTACTCCTTCCGGGTGACGTAGTTTCGCTTGGCCACGATTCTCAGCCTTCCGCTTTGAAACCAGTGTGAAATGACCGTCGCACGGTGCGCGCGCGTGAGCTACCCGCCGCGACGTTCGCCATGCTTCCGCAGTCACGTGCTCGCAACGACGCCGTGACTCGCGCCACTCACCGCCGCCGGTTCATTGTGCAGGGGCCGTTCTCTTTTCCAAGGGGAATCTTCCCTGCCGGCGGGCGGCGCGTCGCGACGCCGCGACGACGCGCTCGCAGGCGATCGAGGCAGCCTCGCGCACCTGGGCCTTCGGGTCGGCGCGCGCCGCGAGCAACGCGTCGAGGCTCGGCGCGGCATCCTCGCCGAGGTTGCCGAGGAAGCACGCCGCCCAGAATCGCACGATCCAGTCGTCGTCCGTGAGCAACCGCTCGAGGACGACCGCGGGCCTCGACTCGACCGCGATGATGATCTCGAACGCGCGCCGCCGCGACGGCGTCACCTCGTCGGTCGTCCGGCGGATGTAGGAGACCAGGTGCGGCGTCGCCATCGGCGAGCCGATCTCGCCGAGACGGGCGAGCGCGTCGAGCCGCACCCGCTCCCCGGGAGAATCGAGCCGCCAGACGGAGAGCCAGACGAGCGGCAGATCCCGCAGCGTGAACCCCGTCACCCCGACCACCGTGGCGCCGAGCACCAGCACAAGGGCAACGCGTCGCTTGGCGGAGGTGTTCATCGCGGCTCCCATCGGTGGGAGTACCACGTCGGGGCGATTCTCGCAATCCCTGCAAGCCCGTTCCCGTTCCCGGACCCGGTCCCGGTCCCGGTCCCGTGCTCGACGGGCTGCTCGACTTCGCCCGCGAAACTCTGCAACGGATCCAGCAGGAACGCAGGAAGAAGAGGGGAAAGCAGGAAAGGAGAGGGAAGGGGAGCGGACGCCCGCGGAACGAAAGCGCGGTCGACGGTCGACGGGGACGGGAACGCAGATTACGCAGATTGCGCAGATTACGCAGATTACGCAGATTACGCAGAGAAGTTTTTGCGTCGAGATCCCGTCGGACCTCGGAATCGGCATCGGGTCTCGGAGTCGGAGTCGGAATTCGGAGTCGGAATCGGAATCGGACATCGGACTCGGTCATCGGAATCGGAATCGGACATCGGAATCGGTTTCGATCTCGGACTTCGATGGCTCGGCCCCGACGCTGACCAGGCGGTCGACTTCGATGGCTTTCGGGCACGGGCCCGGGACCGGGCCCGGGACCGGGGACGGGGACGGGGACGGGGACGAGCGGCGATCGGCGCAGGGGGTTCACCGCCCCCCGAGCACCACCCCCGTCGCGTCGGCGTCCTCCAGCTCGATGCGCTGCGCCGCCGGGTCGCCGCCGCGGCGGCTGGCGAGGATGATGTCGTACGAGCCTGCCGCGAGGCCGGCGATGCGGAACTCGCCGTTGCCGTCGGGCGCGACGCCCTTGCGGACGCCGCGGACGGCTTCCGTGGCGCCCCGGGCGAGGACGAAATAGCCGGCGTCGGGCTGCTCCGCCGCAGCCGGCACGACGCCCGAGATCGACAGTCCGCGCGCCAGCCGCACCGAGAGCTCGATCGCCTCGCCGGTCGCCACCGCGACGTCCGCGCGCCGCTCCTGCACGTAGTCGTCGTGGTGGAAGACGACGGTGCGCGCCTCGGGCGGGAAGGTATCGAAGACGAACGAGCCGTCCTCGCCGGTGAACACCGACTCGCGCAGCACCGCCTCCTGGAAGTAGCGCTCGACGGCGCGACGGTTGCCCTCGCCGTCGTCGCCGCGATCGGCGTCGGGATCGGCGAGGCCGACGCGCACGCCGGGCACCGGCTGGCCGTTCTCGCCGTCGAGCACGCGTCCGCGCACGATGCCCGCGCGAACAAGCGCGAGGCCGGCGGGCACGGTCTCGCCGGCGCGAAGTGTCACCTCCATCGATGCCGGGGCATAACCACGGGCGCGCGCCTCGATCCGGTAGCGACCCGCGGCCAGGTCATCGCGGAAAGAGCGTCCCTCACCGTCGCGCACCTCGCGCCAGAACGAACGTCCCAGCCGTCCGGTCCGGGCCTCGCCGGTCGCCTCGTCGATCTGCGCGATGCGCAGCTCGTGGCGGGCGATCGGCATTCCGCTCGCCGCGTCGGTCACTCGCACGTCGAGCGCCGCGGCGGCGAGCAGCTCGAATCGAAGCGAGTCGCTGCCGGGAGTCACCTCCGCGGCGGTCGCCGAGGTGTATCCGGTCCTCTCGGCGATCACCGTGTATCGCGCGGACGGCAGGCCGCGAACGACGAATCGCCCTTCGCCGTCGGCGAGCTCCGCCCGGAACGCGCCGCCGAGGAACCGCTGCGCCTCGAGCAGCTCCGACGACGTCTCGCGCAGGACACGAACGCGCGTCCCGGCGAGCGGCAGGCCGTCCTGATCGACCACCTCGCCGGTGATCTCGCCTCCCGGATCCATCACCAGATGGACCTCTTTCGTCTCGCCGTCGACGAGCGTGAAGGACTCGGTGCGCGAGTCGCCGAAACCGACGACCTCCGCCGTCAGCACGTAGTCCGCCGCGACGATGCGATCGTAGACGAACTCGCCATCAGCATTGGTGTAGGTCACCGTGCCGCCCTTCGGCAATCCGAGGAGGCCCATCATCATGCGCGCCTGCGGGTCGATGTCGTGCACCTTCGACAGCCGCACCCGCGCGCCCGCGATCGGCGCGCTGCCGTCGGTGACCGTGCCGCGGACCGTGCCGCCCGCGGGGAGTCGGACCTCGATCAGGTCATCGGGGCCGAGGCTCGACGGTCGGAACTTCTCCGATCGGTGCGACGCGTGGAGCGGGTGCGACGCCAGCACGGCGAGCACGTGGCTCTCCGAGGGCGCGTCCAGCGTGAAGCGCCCCTCGAGGTCGCTGACGCTGACGTCGACGAAGATCAGACCGGTGTCGAGGAAGGGGACCTCGAAGTCCCCGCCCGGCACCAGGCGGACCAGCGCGGCGGGAAGCGGCTCGCCCTCACCGTCGAGCACGACGCCGCGGATGACCGGTCGCGGCGCGATCTCGATGACGATGTCCGCCAGGGGTTCGCCGGCGCGGATCCGCCTCGAGGCGTCCTGGTAACCCGGCGCCGTGGCGCGCACCTCGACGACCGTGTCGCCTCCGGGCTGCGCCGCGCCCGTCTCGCCGTCACCCGCTCCTCCCCGGCGAGGGGGGCCGCGGCGACCTCTCCCGGGACCCTCGAACGGATTGAGCTGGCGATCACGCGGCGTGATCCCCTCGAGGAGGAACCGCCCGTCCTCGTCGGTGGTGGTGAAAACGCCGGACGCCCCGACTCGCACGCCGGCCAGCCGGTCCTCCGTGCCGCGCTCCATGACGACGCCGCTCAGCGCGATGCCGGGCGTGAGCTCGAGCTCGACCGGCTCCCCGCCGGTCGCGACGCCGCTTTGCGACGCGCCGCCGAAGCCACGCGACTGCGCCAGCAGCCGGTACGTCCCGGGCGCCAGTCCGGCGAGCTCGAACGCCCCGCCGTCGTCCGTCTTGACGCTCGCGCGGCCCGTGACCATGTCGCGGATCGAGCCGCCGAAGGAGCTTCGCGACAGGTTCTCCGGGTAGGCGGAGATGGCCGCGCCCGCCACGCCGCCTCCGCCGCCGGCGCGCACCCAGCCGCGGATGACCCCGCCGCGATCGACGCGCACCCCGCCGAGGTCGACGAGCGTCTCGCCCGACGGCACGTCGACGGGCCGCTTGATCGGGAGGTAGCCGCTCGCCTCGATCTCGAGGCGGTAGGGCGCGGGACCGACGTCGCGGAACGCGAAGGAGCCGTTGGCGAGCGACTCGGCGCAGAGCTCGCGGTCGCCGAGCAGCCGGGCGACGGTCTCGACCATCTCGCCGGCGCCGGGGAAGGGCAGCGCGACGGCGTCGCGCATCGGCACGAGACGGACCTCGACGCCCTCGACCGGGAGACCGGCTGCGTCGACGAGCAGTCCCTGGACGCGCGCGCCGGGCGCGAGCACGATCACGGCCTCGAGCGTTCCGGTGACCACCGAGTCGAGGTGCGTCGCGGGAAAACCGGCGCTCTCGGCGACGAGGTCGTAGACCGCGGGAGGGAGTGAGTCGAGCGTGAAGGAGCCGTCGGCCGCGGTCTCCGCCTGGAACGGCCCGCGCAGGAACTCGCCGTTGACGTAGGCGAGCAGCTTGGCGACGACCCGACCGACCCCCGGCATGCCGGTGGGCCTGTAGACGGCCGTCACCCTGGCGCCGCCGATGCCCTCTCCGGACGTGCCGACGACGCGACCGCCGATCCGCGCCCCGCGCTCGAGCCGCATGTCGAGCACCTGCGTCTCCCCGGCGACCAGGCTGACGACGTCGCCGAAGCGGAAGACGTGGTCGTCGGCCAGCGCGAGGACGAAGTATCCGGTCGCCGGGATGTCCCGATACGCGTAGACGCCCTCCGCGTCGCTGCGAGCCTCGCGCCCGGCGTCGCGGAACGCCTCGAGCTCCGCCTGCACCGCGGCGATCACCGCCGGGATGTCGGGCAGCCCGGAGCCCGGATCGAA
>JBFFXF010000186.1:0-14404 GCA_041569895.1 Planctomycetota bacterium
CCCGAAGAGCTGCTGCGCGCCGTCGATCTGTCCGACGGCCGAGGACTGGACGGCGGGAGCAGCCGGTCCGGTGAACTCGGGCGGCGTCTTCCCCGGCGGCGTCGCCCCGGGCGGCGTCGCCGCAGCGCCTCCCGGCGCATCCGCCGCCCCGGCGGCGCCGACCTCAGGACCCGCCTCGACCGCGCCCGGCGGGGCCGGGAGCTCGACGGCGGGACGGACGGCACGCTGGCCGAGCGCAGTCGCCGGAACGAGAGCGACGACTCCGATCGCGAGCAGGAACGCCAGCGGGAAGTGATTCAACCGGGAAGCAGAGCGGTGCATGACGTCGATTGTACGCCCCGGCACGGGCGGTTCTGACGAAGACTCATGAGGAAGGAAGGAAACCCAGGAAAGCAGGAAACGGCAAGGCTTGAGGGGTTCGGCTTCGTGAGCTACGCTCGGACCGTCGAACGGACCTTCCTGCCTTCGCCGTCTTCCTGTGTTCCTCATAAGTCGTCGTCAAAAAAAGCCCATGGGGTCAGTCTCCCGGCTCCATGCGGACGAAGCGCACCGTCTGGATGATCTTGCCCTCGAGCGCGTTGTTCGGCTTCTTGGTGATCACCTGCAGCTCCTGGTAGAAGTCGCCGATCGGGATCACCATGCGCCCGCCGACCCGCAGCTGGTTGACGAGCTCGGTCGGCATCTGCCGCGGCGCCGCCGTGACGATGATCGCGTCGTACTTCTCGGCGGGCTTGTAGCCGTTGTATCCGTTGCCCTCGATGACCTCGAGCTTCTTGTAGCTCAGGGCGCCGCGCTCCCGCAGCTCGCGCAGCCGCTTCTCGGCGAGCTCGGCGAGCCGCGGGCGGATCTCGATGGTGTAGACCTCGTCGACGATCTCGCCGAGCACGGCCGCCTGGTAGCCGGAGCCGGTGCCGACCTCGAGCACCTTCTCGTTCCCCTGCAGATCGAGCGCGGCGGTCATGATGGCGACGTACTCCGGCGAGGAGATCGTCTGCTCCTCGGGAATCGGCAGCGTCGCGCGAAGCTCGTACGCGCGGGGACGCAGCGCCTCGCTCACGAACTCGTGGCGCGGCACGCGACGCATCGCCTCGAGGACGCGCCTGTCGTCGATGAACTCCGCGAGCTGCTCGACCATCTTGCGGCGCGCCTCGACCGTGCGCGGCTCCTCGCCCGGCGGTGGCGATGAGAGGTCGCGCGATGGTCTCGAATCGTCCTCGGAGCAACCGCCGATCGCGGACAGGAGGACCGCGGACAGGAGCACAGCGGGCAGGACGGCGGCGAGCGTCGCGACGACGCCGGCCAGGGGAGGCGCGCGCCACGGGGCTCCGGCCACGCCGCCCATCACTCGCCGATGACCTTCACGAGGACCCGCTTTCGGCGACGGCCGTCGAACTCCGCGTAGAAGATCTGCTCCCACGGACCGAAGTCGAGCTTGCCGCCGGTGATCGCCACGACGACCTCCCGCCCCATGATCTGACGCTTCAGGTGCGCGTCGCCGTTGTCCTCTCCGGTGCGGTTGTGCCGGTAGCGGTCGATCGGGGCGTGTGGCGCCAGCTGCTCGAGCCAGTCGTCGTAGTCGCGGATGAGCCCCGACTCGTTGTCATTGATGTACACGCTGGCCGTGATGTGCATCGCGTTGACGAGACAGAGCCCCTCCCGGACGCCGCTCCGCTTCACGAGCTGCTCGACTTGCGGCGTGATGTTGATGTAGTCGCGCCGGTTGGGCGTCTCGAACGAGAGGTACTCGGTGAGCGACTTCATGTCGGGTCGTCGCGGACGGCCGCGTCGGGCGCGGTCGTCGTTCTCGGTCGTGTCCCCGTCTTTCCCCGGCTATTTCACCGGCACCATCGTGCCGTATATCCTCGAGAGGCTGCGCGGGACGATGACCACCGCCTTCGCCTCGTAGGTCTTCCTGTCGTCGTCGTCGGAGACCCCCTCCGGACGGTCGGCGGTCGGCTTTGCGTTGAGGATCAGCGACGCGCCGCTGCGGAGGAGGCGCTTGCGGAGCTTCGCCGCGGCGTCCTCGGGGATCGGCGTGCGAACGATCATGCGGAAGGACTTGTCCATGCTGACGCGGTAGGACGCCTCCTTGAGTGTCACCGACAGGCTGTTTCCCTTGCCGGCCTTCTCGACCTGCGCCTCGCACCACTTGAAGCCCTTCTCGCGAGGGTCATCGCTCTCGGCGGCGAGGTCCACATTGAAGCCCTTGCCGGCGAGGAGGACCTTCCCCTGCTTGATGTACCGCTCGACGCCGACCACGCCGCCCGCGTTGCCGACCACCTCGCGCTCCTCGGGCTTGCCCCAGATCAGCACCACGTCCCCCTCCTTGAGCTGCGCGATGCGGCCGGGGATGTCCTGGATCAGCGGCAGCGACTCGGGGATCTTGACGAGGGCCTTGATCTTCTTCCGCTTGCGCCCCTCGACGTGATAGTAGGTGATCTCGTGAAAATCCGAGTCCTTGACGCTCTTGCCGAGCGTCGCGACCACGTCGAGGGACTCGCCCCCGGCGGCGTCCTTCTCCTCGGCTCCACCGGCAGTCGGCAGGAGCAGCACCAATACGAGGATGCACGTGACGGTGCCCGGTAGCGGTCGGCGCCTGACGGTCATCGGAACCCCCTTCGTCTTGTCCCGAGCTCTCGGGTGTCCAGTCGTTCCTGTCGATCGGATTGAAAGCCCTGATGTGCCGGGGCAGTCGGGCATTATAGCCTGTGTTTTTCTCGCCCGAAGCGAGAAAAACACAGGTTGGCCCCGAAAAAGAGGGGCTTTGCTGTAGCCGCCCGCCATCTCCCTGCTCTGGCCTTGGTAAACCTGGATCTTTCGAGCCGTGCGAGAAGACCTAGCATAAACAAAGGGCGGCGTCCGCCAGCAACACTCTGGACGTGCGCCGGCCGGTGGCTATGATGCTCGATGGTCCGCGCGGGAAAGAAGTCGAGCCGTCCAAATCGAGAAGAGTCGAGGGAACCGTGAAGAGAAGCACCCACGCCCCGCACCATCTCATCCTGACGTTGTCGTTGATCGCTGTCGTCGCCGCCGGCTGCGGCCAGCCGCGACCGGTGCGGCTGAGATCCCCGGGCGACCCGACGGACGTGGGGCTCGACACGCCGCGCGTCCTGTCGCCCCGTGATCGGTGGGTGCTCGATCAGACCACCACCGTGACCATCGCGCCGCCGCGCGACGCGCAGACCGTGCACCTCGAGGTGGCGCTCGACGAGGGGTTTCAGCTCGCGCTGGACCGCAAGGTCGCGCCGGTCGAGCGCGGGGAGCCGGTCGACATCACGCTCGATGCGGTGCTCGAGCCGGGCGACACCATTCACCTGCGCACCTGTGGCGTGCGTGAGGACGGCACGCGCACCGACTGGCAAACGGCGACTCTCGTCGTCGCGCTCGCGACGCCGAGCTTCATCGATGAGACATCGTCCTCGGTCGTCGCCGAGGGCGACGCGCCGTCCTTCTCGTGGACTCCGGTCTCCGGCGCGGCCGCGTACGACGTCGAGGTCCTCGGCGACTCCGCCGGAGCGGCGCCGGTCTACGCCGCGCACGTCGACCCGTCCTCGACGACGCGAACGATCGACGGCAAGCTGCCGCCGGGCGACTATCGCGTGCGCGTCCGCAGCGTGCGCGAATCGACCCAGGGGGAGTGGTCGGAGCCGCGCGCGTTCCGCGTCGTCCCACCGCCGTGCGCCGTCATCGAGCCGCGCGACGGCGAGGATGTGCGCGACCGCTCGCCGCTGTTGAGATGGAAATCGGGCATCGCCGGCGCCAGCGTCTTCGAGCTCGATATCGTCGAGATCGACGAGCGGGGCAACAGCGGGCGCCGCATCGTCCGGCGCGTCGACGCGGCCCCGGAGGCGGACGGGTCGCGCACGGTGCGCATCCCGGATGATCTCCAGACCGGCTCGCGGTACGCGGTGCGCGTCCGCGAGCTCGCCGCCGAGGGTCAGGCGCCGCGCGAGTGGAGCGCCCCGACGACGTTCACCGTCCTCCTGCACCGGCTCGATCCAGCGGCCGTGGTCCCGATCGTGGTCGACGCGGCGAGTCACGCGACCAGCCCGGCCGTCTCGACGGACGGGTCGCTGCTGGCGTACGTCGAGTCTCCGCTCGACGAGTCCTCTCCGGCCGAGCCGCTCTTCGGGAGCAAGATCGAGCCGCGCCGCAAGCTGCGCCTCCTCGAGCGCACCGCGTCCGGAGACCGGCCGGCGTTTCGCGAGCTCGCCGGCGCGCACGTCATCTTTCCGGGCGTGCGGGACATCGAGGGCGCGGTGTGTCACCCCGCGTGGGGCGTCTCGGAGTCGCGCGATCCGGTGCTGCTGCTCTCCTCCGCCCTCTGCGAGCCGGGCTCGTTCCCGTCCGAGACGCGCGGCGCGCTCTTCCGGCTGCGCCGCCTCGCCGACCGCCAGCTCAACCTGAGGCCCTATTCGTTCCGCGTCTCGATCCTCCATCCGACGGTGGCGCTCCACGGCGACAACCGGAGGATCTACTTCGAGGCGCAAAACCTCGCCTGCGACAGCTCGCCGGCGTCCGCCGTGATCGGCGAGATCTGGAGCATGACGGACAGCGGCGCCGACCTGCGCCTCCACGGGCTCGGTCACGCGCCGGTGATCTCCCCGGACGGTACGCGGCTCGCCTACATGGCGCCCGGCACCAACGGACCGGAGATCCGCGTGCGCCCGAGCACCAGCGGCGGTCGGCCCGGCCGGACGATCGTCGCCGCGGACGATCCGACGCAGCGCTTCCGCGGCCTCTGCTGGTCACCCCGCGGCACGCATCTCGCCTTCGCCCGCGACGCCGGCAGCGGATTCGACGTCATCCTCGTCGAGGTCGACACCGGCATCGAGACGCCGATCACCGGCGCGGCGAGCGACGACGTCGACCCCGCGTTCCTCCCCGACGCCCTCGCGCCGCACGGCTTCGCGGGCATCATCTTCGCGTCGACGCGGGGGAATGGAGGCTGGAACCTCTACTACGCGGAGGCGCCGGGGCAGTCGGGGTAAGGTTCCTCCCGGACACGCACGCGGTCCCCGGTCCCGATCGTCCTCGTCCTCGTCCTCGAGACCGAGGCAGAGACCAGAGACAGAGGTCAGAGATCCGAGATCAGAGGTCGGAGTCGGCGTCTGATTCGGAATCGGGATCGGACATCGGACTCGGATCTCGGGATCGGTCTCGGTCTCGGCCTCGCACGCCGACCGCTCGGCCCCGACGCCGGAGACGATGACGACTGCGGAGGCCTTCGGGCACGGGCACGGGAACGGGACCGGGCCGGATCACGCGCACAGCGACTCCACCGTCCGCTCGTCCAGTCTCGCGATGAGCGCCAGGATGAGCTTTCTCGCGGCGAGGAAGTCGTCGAGGTGGATGAGGCTGACGTTGGTGTGGATCGAGCGGGCCGGGACGCCGATGACCACCGTCGGCACGCCGCGGTCGTGGACGTGGACGCTCTTCGCGTCGGTGCCGCCGCTTCGACGCACGGCGAGCTGAATCGGGATCTTCTCCATGACGGCGACGTCGCGGACGAGCCGCACCAGCGCCCGGTTCGAGATGGCGCTCGGGTCGGCGAAGCGGATCTGCGGGCCCTCGCCGAGGCACGCCTGCCGGGTCGCTGACGGGAAGCCGGGCTGGTCGTCGGCGGGCGTGCCCTCGAGGATGATGCCGACGTCGGGCTTGGCCATCGCCGCCGCCGTGCCCGCGCCGCGGCATCCGACCTCCTCCTGGACGGCGCCGACGCCGATGACGGTGTTCGGGTGCTCGATCTCCGGCAGTCGCTGCAGGGTCTCGACGAGCAGGCCGACGCCGGCGCGGTCGTCGAACGCCTTCGAGCTCAGCACGCGCGGGTTGGCCATGTGGATGAACTCGGCGTGGGGGACGATCGGATCCCCCACCTCGACGCCGAACCCGCGGGCCTCATCATCCGACGTCGCGCCGACGTCGATGTGCATCGACTCGATCTTCATCACGTGCTGCCGTTCCTCGGGCGACAGGAAGTGCGGCGGCTTCGCCCCGATGACGCCGGGCACCGGGCCGCGCTCGGTGATGACGTCGACGCGCTGGGCGAGCAGCACGTGCGCCCACCACCCGCCGAGCGGCACGAAGCCGAGGTTGCCCTCGCTGTCGATCGACTGCACCATGAAACCGACCTCGTCGAGGTGCGCGTCGAGCAGCACTCGCGGTCGCTCCGACGATCCCTGACGTGTCGCGATGACGCTGCCGAGACGATCGCGATCGATCTCGATCCCCTGCACGCCATCGAGCGCCTCGCGCACCAGCGCGCGCACGCTGTCCTCGGCGCCGGGCGGACCCGCGGCGAGCGTCAGCTTCCTGAGCAGTTCGACGGTCGGCTTCTCGCTGTCGTTGATCATGGCCGCGATTGTTGCACTGCGCGTCGAGGTCATCAAGGTGGCGACTCCGATCGGATCGGAGTCGGTCATCGGAATCGGAATCGAAGTCGGTCATCGGACTCCGCCGGGGTCACAGCCGCGCGAGCACACGCCGCGCCGCGCCGGCGATGTGATCGACGTCGTCGTCGGTGTGCGCCGCCGACAGGAAGAGCGCCTCGTACTGTGACGGCGGGAAGTAGACGCCCTCGTCGAGCATGGCGTTGAAGAACTTCCCGTAGGCGGCGGTGTCGACGCCCTCGAGCGACGCCAGGTGCTCGATCGGGCCCGAGGCGAAGAAGAGCGTCAGCATCGAGCCGACGCGATTGATCGAGAGCGACGATCCGTCCGGCATCGCGTCGCGGAGCCCGCGCTCGAGCCGACTGCCGCGCTCCTCGAGCTTTTCGTAGAGGCCGGCGCCCTCGCGTCGGATGACGTCGAGCGTCGCGTTGCCCGCGGCGGTCGCCAGCGGATTGCCGGAGAGCGTCCCCGCCTGATAGACCGGACCCACCGGCGACAGGTCCTCGAGGATCTCCCGCCGACCGCCGAGCGCGGCGAGCGGCATGCCGCCGCCGACGATCTTCCCGAGCGTGGTGAGATCCGGATCGATGCCGTAGAGCTCCTGCGCGCCGCCGGGCGCGACCCGGAAACCGGTCATCACCTCGTCGAAGATCAGCAGCGCCCCGTGCGACGCGGTGAGCTCGCGCAGGCCCTGCAGGAAGCCCGGGCGCGGGGGCACCGTGCCCATGTTGCCGGCGACCGGCTCGACGATCACCGCGGCGATCTCCTCCCGGTGGCGATCGAAGAGCTCCCGAACGCCGTCGAGGTCGTTGTAGCGCGCCGTCAGCGTCAGCTCCGCCAGCGGCGCGGGCACGCCGGGGCTCGAGGGCACCCCGAAGGTCAGCGAGCCGGAACCCGCCTTGATGAGAAACGTGTCGCCGTGACCGTGATAGCACCCCTCGAACTTGAGGATCCGATCCCGGCCGGTGTGGCCCCGAGCGAGACGCGCGGCGGTCATCGTCGCCTCGGTGCCGGAGCTCAGCAGCCGCACCATGTCCACCGACGGCACCATCTCGACGATCTTCTCGGCGAGCTCGACCTCCGCCAGCGTCGGCGCGCCGAAGCTGGTGCCGTCGCGCAGCGCGCGAGCGATCGCCTCGACCACCTCCGGGTGCGCGTGACCGAGGATCATCGGACCCCACGAGCCGATCAGATCGACGTACCCGTTGCCGTCGACGTCGAAGATCCGTGCGCCGGCGCCGCGCTCGATGAACCGCGGCGTTCCGCCGACCGCGCCGAACGCGCGCACCGGCGAGTTGACTCCGCCGGGGATCGTGCGTGCAGCACGCTCCAGCAGTCGCTCGCTCCGCTCGATGGTCATCTCGTCCGTGCTCTCCGTCAGGTGGTCGTCACGCGAGCCAGCCCGCGGCCTGCTTCGCGAAGTAGGTGATGATGATGTCCGCGCCCGCCCGGCGCAGCGCGATGAGGATCTCGGTGGCCGCGCGTCGCTCGTCGATCCAGCCCCGCGCAGCCGTGGCCTTGACGAGCGAGTACTCTCCGGAGACGTTGTACGCGGCGACCGGCACGTCGACGCGCTCCGCGACCTGGCGCAGGATGTCGAGGTAGGCGAGGGCCGGCTTGACCATGACGATGTCGGCGCCTTCCTCGATGTCGAGGTCGACCTCGCGGAGCGCCTGCTTGCGGCTCGCGGGGTCCATCTGGTACGCGCCCCGATCGCCGAACGCCGGGGCGGAGTCCGCCGCGTCGCGGAACGGGCCATAGAACGCCGAGGCGTACTTCGCCGAATAGCTCATGATCGGCAGATCGCGGTGTCCGGCCGCGTCGAGCGCCTCGCGGATGGCCGCCACCTGGCCGTCGGCCATCGCGGACGGCGCCACCATGTCGACGCCGGCTTCGGCGTAGGTCACGGCCTCCCGCGCCAGCAGCTCGAGCGTCTCGTCGTTGACGAGCTTGCCGTCGCGGACGACGCCGCAGTGGCCGTGGTCGGTGTACTCGCAGAGGCAGACGTCGGCGATGACGTGGAGATCGGGTAGCGCCCTCTTCAGGGCGCGCGTCGCCGATGCGATGATGCCGTCCACCGCGTAGCCATCCGAGCCCGTCGCGTCCTTTTTCTCGGGGATCCCGAAGAGCAGCACGGCGCGGATGCCGGCTGCGAGCGACGCCTCGCACTCGCGCAGCAGCTCATCCACCGAGAGCCGGAACTGTCCGGGCATCGAGGGGATCTCGACACGCGCGCCCGTCCCCGGCACGACGAAGAGCGGCTCGACGAGCTGGTCGGCGGCCAGCCGCGTCTCGCGCACCATCGCCCGCACTCGCGGATCGTTCCGGAGCCGTCGCAGTCTGTGAATCGGAAACGCCATCGTCGGAGGTCGATCTCCTCGGGGATCTGTCACGCCGCGCGGACGCCGGGTGACAGGGTTCGATCTTACCCGAACGACTTCACCGTCTCTACCAGGGCACGCACCGACTCGACCGGGGTCTCGGGCGTGACTCCGTGGCCGAGATTGAAGATGAACGCCGGATCGCCGCGACGGTCCTCGAGAATGGCGCGCACCCTCGCGCGCACGTCCTCCGCGGGCGCGAAGAGCGCGGCGGGGTCGAGGTTCCCCTGCAGGACGATATCGTCGCCGACCGCCGCGCGCGCGGCCTTCAGGGACACGCGCCAGTCGAGGCTGAGACCGCGCGCGCCCGATTCGGCCATCGCCTCGACCAGGTGCGCGCCGTCGCGCACGAAGAGGATGGTGCGCGCGTCGGGAAAGCGGCTCGACAGTCGCTCGAAGACCTGCCGGTGATACGGCAGCGCGAACTCGCGGTACTCGTTCGCGCCGAGGCGCCCGGCCCACGTGTCGAAGAGCTGCACCGCCGTCGCTCCCGCGTCGAGCTGCGCCTCGAGGTAGTCCGCCGTCATCGACGCGAGGCGCTCCAGGAGCCGACGGAGGAAGTCCGGCTTGCCGTAGAGCGTCCGCATCAGCGTGTCGACGCCGCGCGAGCCCACCCGGCCCTCGATGAGGTACGACGCCAGCGTGAACGGCGCTCCCGCGAAGCCGAGGACCGCCTTCTCGCCGCCGACGCGCTCGGCGACCCGCCGGATGGTCTCGAGGATCGCCGGCGTCCCGGTCGCCGGATCGAGGTCGCCGAGCCGATCGAGCGCCGCGTCGTCGCGCACCGGCTCCCGGAAGACCGGCCCCTCCTCGCCGAAATCGAGCGGCGCGCCCATGGCGCGGAGCGGGATCAGGATGTCCGAGAAGACGATCACCGCGTCGACATCGAACGCCTCGACCGGCAGGAGCGACACCTCGACCGCCAGGTCCGGGCTCTCGCACATCTCGAGAAACGCGTGGCGCGCCCGGAGCGCGCGGTACTCCGCCAGGTAGCGGCCCGCCTGCCGCATCAGCCACACCGGCGGGCGGCCGTTGTTTCGGTGGAGAAAGACGTTGCGGAAGAGGTCGAGGGAGCTCGTCATGCGGTCGATGATGCCGAAAGTGTCGCCGAAAGTGTCGGAGATGGCGAAGTTCCAGAAGACGGGGGCGCCGGGAGGTGTCGAGGGGCCGGTAACGCCGGAGCGCCGCCACCGGCGCCGGGGCGGCCACGGTAGCCGCCCGCGTCCCTTTTCACCACAACATTCTGCCCCTACAATCATATGTTTCGTTGGCTGCGCGCCAACCCCCGGCCTCAAGGCGGCTTCTGGAGAGCTGCGATCGCTCCGATGGCCAAGACGGGACGCGTCCGAACCTCCTCGACGCTGCGGATCGGAACCCGCGGCAGCCCGCTCGCCGTCTGGCAGGCCGAGCACGTCCGGGACCTCCTGCGCTCGGTCGACGCGACGCTCGACGTCGAGATCGTGCGCATCCGGAGCGCCGGCGAGGCGTTTCCGGCTCGCGCCATCGCCTCGATCGGCGTCGGCGTGTTCACGCGCGAGATCGACGCCGCCGTGCTCGACGGGCGCGTCGACCTCGGCGTGCACAGCCTCAAGGACATGCCGACGCAGCTCATCGACGGCCTGGCGCTGGCCGCCGTCCCGGAGCGCGCCTCCCCGCTCGACGCGTGGATCTCGGCCGACGGCACGCCCCTCGCGGACGTCCGGGAGGGCGCCCGCATCGGCACGTCGAGCCCGCGCCGGGCGGCGCAGCTCCGACACCGGCGTCACGACCTCGAGATCGTCGCGCTGCGCGGCAACGTCGACACCCGATTGCGCAAGATCGTCGAGCAGGGCCTCGCCGGCACGGTGCTCGCGACCGCCGGGCTGTGGCGGCTCGGCCTCGAGGGGCGCATCACGGAGACCGTGCCGCCGGACTGGATCCTGCCCGCGGTCGGCCAGGGCGCGCTCGGCATCGTGGCGTCGTCGGAACGCGAGGATCTCCTGGAATTCCTCGCGCGCATCGAGCATCCTCGGTCCCGTCGGCGGATCGAGGCGGAGCGATCGTTCCTCGCCGCGCTCCGTGGCGGCTGTCAGGTGCCGGCGGGAGCTCTGGCGCGTTTCGAGCGCGACGCAGCTGGTGTGGACAGTGGCGGCGTGGGCAATGGCGTCGACGAGCGGGTCGACGAGCGGGTCGACGAGCGGGTCGACGACGACGACTTGCTCGTCGAGGGCGTCGTGTGCTCCCTCGACGGCGCCACCGCGCTGCGCGGCGAGCGGCGCGGCCCGTCTCGCGAGGCGGCCGCGCTGGGAGAGGCCCTCGCGAACGACCTGCTCGCCCGCGGCGGCGACGCCCTGCTCGAGAAGATCCGCGGCGGAGGCGAGGGAAGTGAGTGAGTCGGGGATGGAACGCGTGCAGGGCGGCGGTCCGGTCAGGGACCCGCTCGACATCCGCGAGCGCACTCTCTCGGGCCTCACCATCGTCGTCACGCGCACGGAAGACCGCAACCCGCTCGCCCAGACGGCGCTCGAGAGGCTCGGCGCAGCCACCCTGTCGATCCCGTCGATCCGCTTCGCTCCTCCGGACGACACCGGCCCCCTGCGGTCGGCGCTCGATCGCATCCGCCTCGAGGGGAGCGCGGCCTACCAGTGGGTGCTCTTCACGAGCTCCACCGGCGTGAAGTTCTTCTTCGACGAGGCGAGGGACGTCGGCGTGCCGGAGGCGACGTGGTCCGACTTCCGTTTCGCCGCGGTCGGACCGACGACCGCGAGCCGGCTGGCATCCGCGGGGGTCAAGGCGGGCCGCGTGGTGATCGGCAGCCGCGCCGACACGCTCGGCCGCATCCTCATCGGCGAGCATGGCGAGTCCGAGGTGACGGCCGGCCAGCGCTGCCTCCTGCCGCAGGCGGACATCGCCCGCGGCGACCTCCAGGACATCCTGCGCGCCAGAGGAGTCGAGGTCGATTGCGTCGTGGCGTACCGCACGCTCCCCGAGGATCGGGAGAAGGCGCGTCCGTTCCTCGACGCACTCGCCGAGCGCCGGCGGATCGACGGCATCACGTTCGCGAGCCCATCCGCCTTCGAGAACTTCCTCGCGATGACCGACCCGGACGGCCCCCGGGCGATGCGCGAGCAGCCGATCCCGATCTTCTCGATCGGCCCGACGACGAGCCAGGCGATCTGCAATCGCGGTTTCACGGTCGCGGCGCAGGCCTCGCCGTTCACGTCGAGCGGACTGATCCAGGCGATCGTCGACTACTTCACCAGTCGATCGGAGCGGGACGAGGAACGGGAAGCGGACGCGCGGTCGGGAGACGACGGACCGTGATGAGCGCACTCGCCCGCAGTCAACGGCCGACGACGACCCGGGTCCGATGGGCCATCGCGCTCGGCGTCGGCCTCGTCGGTCTCGTCCTGGCTGCGGGCTGCGCGCTGACACCGCTGGGCGGGCGCCCCACCGGCGCGCCCGGCGGGAGCCGGTCCCCGATGGGGAGCGACCTGCGGGTCTGGCGGGTCGCCTTTCACTGCCACTCGAAGCTCTCGCACGACTCGGACGGGTCGTTCGAGCGCATCGCGCGATCCGCGCGAGAGGTCGGTGTCGACGCGGTGATCCTCACGGACCACTACGAGCACGGCAACATGAGCAAGGCGCCGCGCGGCCTGCTCGACGGCGTGCTCCTCGTGCCCGGCGTCGAGATCCGCGGCATGGGCGGCTCGCTCCTCGCCTTCGGGTTCCGCAGCGAGTTCCCGCGCAAGGACCCGCCGGAGGAGCTCATCGCCCGGTTTCGTGCGGAGGGCGGACTGGTGGTCGCCGGGCACATCGAGCGCATCGACGAGTGGTCGCTCCCGGTCGACGGCATCGAGATCCTCAACCTGCATGCCACGGTCGAGGCGCAGAGCGTGCTGTCGATCCTCGGACGCGCCGTCGTCCTGCCGCCGGACCGGTTCTTCGAGAGCGCGCTCGAGTACCCGGCCGAGAACATCGCCACCTGGGACCGGCTGCTGCGCGACGGCCGGCGACTGCCGCCGCTGCTCGGTTGCGATGCGCACGAGAACATCGCTCTGTTCGGCATCACGGTCGGCACGTACGCGGAGCTCTTCCGGCTCTTCTCGAATCACGTGCTCGCCGCCGAGCTCACGGAGGAGGCGATCGTCGACGCGATCCGCCACGGGCGGCTCTACTGCGTGTTCGACCATCTCGGCGACGCCTCCGGTTTCTCGGTCACCTACGGCCGCCCGGAGGACCGGGAGACCAGGACCATCGTCGGCGGCACGGCGCCCCATGAGCCCGCCTCGATGCTCGAGGTGATCGTGCCGCGAGAGGCCGAGATCCGCGTCGTGCGAGACGGCGAGCGTCTCGCCACCGTGCTCGGGACGCGGCTGGAGCAGCGGCTGCCGGGCGCGGGCGTCTATCGCGTCGAGGTGTTCCTCGACGACCGCCCCTGGATCGTCTCGAGCCCGATTCGCATCGAGGACCGCCCGCCGTCTCCGCGGCCCGTGAAGACCGATTGATTGATGCTTAGATTCTCGCGCACGCTCGCCCTGCACCTCGCCGTCGAGATCTTCAAGATCTTCGCGCTCGTGCTCGCCATCCAGGTGGTCATCTTCGGCGCCATCTTCACGTTCAAGGCGACGCGCGACTACGGCTTCGACCTCGGTCTGCTGCTGCCGATCTTCCGGATCACGTTCGCGTACTCGCTCTATTACACGATCCCGATCGCGGCCCTGGTGGCGACCGGGCTCGTGTTCGGGCGGTTCGTCGCGGATCGCGAGATCGCGGCGATGAAGAGCTTCGGAATCTCCCACCTCGAGATGCTGATCGCGCCGGCGGCGATCGGCGTCGTGCTGATGGCGGCCGGGCTCTACATCAACGGCTACGTCATCCCCGAGGTGCGATTCGCGAAGGACAACCTCGGGAAGCTCCTCCTCGATCAGTTGCAGTCGCTCGACGAGGGCTACGACAAGAGCTTCTTCCTCGACGACGACAAGAAGAACAAGATCGTCATCGAGCGATACCGCGAGGGGCGGCTGTCGAACATCTTCCTCTTCGCCGAGGAGCCCGAGCGCGTCTTCCCGGTGGCGGCGGATGACGACGACCTGATCGACGACGAGGACAGCGACGACGACACACCGGACGACGGGAGCCGTGACGGCGACCCCCGCGGGAGGCGCGAGCAGGACGCGCGGGAGGGGGACCGCAACGGCTCCGCGCGTTCACGGGAGAGCGAGGGCGTCACGGCCCGCTCCTTCCCGCTCATCCTGCACGCGCGCGAGGGCGCGGTGCTCTCGCAAGCCGAGGGCGTCGTCCTCGAGCTGCGCGACGTGCGGGTTTTTTACGACAACGACTTCCGCGGCAGCGGCGAGCGCGACGTGCCGCCGGAGCGACGGGACTTCCTGCAGAACGCGCGGCTGTCGAGGCTGCCGGTGCCGATCGCCGGCTTCGACGACAAGAGCCGCGTCCAGAAGGCGATGCCCAATCCCCTGCTGCGCGACTTCATCCGGCGCAAGCTCGAGGAGCACCAGCGTCTCGAGGCGGAGCTCGAGGCGGCGCTCCAGTCGGCCACCGAGCCGAACGAGGAGATGCGGCGGCGGTCCAGACGCGCGCTCAACCAGCACCGCAAGGCGAAGGGCATCTACCAGCGGCGCATCACGTTCGCGC
>JBFFXF010000187.1:0-14402 GCA_041569895.1 Planctomycetota bacterium
CCAGGCGGCGCCGTCGCGAATTCGCGCCTTGACGACGCGTGGTCCGCCGATGGTGATCGGCCCGCTGTAGGCCTGCGCGGTGGGGGAGGTGTCGCCGCTGCCGAAGCGGCGCGGATCGCTGCCGTCGGTGGTGAACCAGATGGTGCCGCCCTGGCCGGCGGGCCGCGACATCGACAGCCGGAACCCCGGCGACACCGCGCCGCCGTGACGGCTCAACAACGGCGACTCCTCGCGAGGATAAAGACCGGCGGAACGAAGCTGGTTGAGCACGATGTTGGTGCGCACGGGGAAGTAGCTGTCGTTAAGCCGATCGCGCTCGACGTCCCAGTGGGTCGCCGGGCGGTAGAACTCGTACGGTCCGTTCGATGACGAGTGCACGTCGCGGCGGTAATCTCCCCAGCGCGCCGACTCGCCGACGACCGCCTCCTGGATGTCGCGGGCGCGCACCTCCCAGCGCTCGGTCACCTCGCCGACCGTCAGCGCCCCGTTGTTGAAGAAGTGGCGGTGCGCGTGGTCGCCGACGCGCAGCCGGAACTCGGCGTTCTGCCGCAGCCGCTCGAACAGCCGGCCCGGGCTGTCGTTGGCGTCGGCGCCGATGCGGCTCCGGCTGGGGCTCTCGAAGATGCGCTCGGCATCCCAGCTGAAGAACATGTAGCCGGCGCCCGGCTCGCGACGACGGGCCGCGTACCAGTTATGGCTCGGCCAGTCCTCGTTCGAGCCGAAGTAGTTCACCAGCATGTAGTCGATCAGCAGCGTGACGTCGAGGTAGTCGCGCTCGATCTGCAGGTACCGGTCGTTCGACGACAGGCCGGCGTTGGCGAGGGACAGCATCGTGCTGTAAGCGGATCGATCTCCGTCGACCGCCTCGCCGGAGTTGAGCGCGTCGTAGTCCTCCTTGTCGCCGCCCGCGTACGTTGCCGCGAAGGCGGCGTTGGGTCGCTCGACGAGGTTGTAGAGCCCCCAGTAGAGACCGTTGAGATAGAGGTGCACGAACGAGCCGTGCGATGAGATCTGCCCCATGTCGCGCAGCGAGTCGCGCACCCACTGGTCACGGATGTACTGCGAGCGCCGACGCTGGCCGCTGTCCCAGTGAATCCAGGAGTTGTTGTAGCCGGCGCGCAGGATCAGCTGGTCGAAGTTGTCGGTGTCGGCGTCCGGGAAGAGGCGGTGCCGCAGCCGTGTCGGGCCGTAGTCCCCCTTGAACAGGATACGCCACGAGTGCTTCGGCGACCTGTCCGGGTTGCGACTGGCGCCGCCCTGGATCCGCACGCCGCAGTTGACGTGGAATCCCTCCTTGCCGTCGGGGTGGATCATCTCCAGCGACACGCCTCGCTCGTTGGAGACCCCGCGTCCGCCCGGGTTCGAGTAGAGCGCGAAGATGTCGTTCACCCGCCCGACGATCGACATCGTCGGGATCGAGACGAGCGCCGGACCGATGCGATCCCGGTACCTCGGGTCGTTGACGACCTCGGGGTCCATCCCGTAGTCGACCGATGGCGCGCCTCCCCAGAACGTCGGGAAGCCGGCGGGCCGATCCGGCTGCCGCCGGACCTCGTCGTGGAAGATGTAGGTGTGCGTCACCACCTCGGACGGCAGGAACCCGTCGCGATACGCGATCGCCCGCACGGTGACGACGGCCTGCGACGCGCTGGCGGCGATGCGGAACGCTCCCCCGTACTCGGTGCCGCTGCTCGTCGTCGGCTCGGTGCCGTCGAGTCGATACCGAATGGTGGCGCCCGGAGTCTCGGAGGAGATCTCGAGGTCGAAGGGCGCGGTGAAGAACCCGCGCTGCGCGCTGAAGTGCGGCGTGGCGACGATGCCCTCGAGCCGTGAGCCGAGGCTGTTCGCCGAGCCCGGCGTCGGCGACTCGAAGTACGTCAGCGCGCCGGTGCCGTCACGCCCGTACGAGATGTCGGCGCGCAGCGTGGGAAACGCGGGCGCGAGCTCGTCGACGACGCGGCGCGGCGTGTCCGGGCTGAAGAGGCCGACGTACTCGCCGTCGGAGCTCAGCTTGAAGTTCGCGTGGATGTTCCCCGCCGTCGGCGAACGGTCCTTTCCCGATGCGAGGATCACGAGGAAATCGCCCGGCGCGATCGATCGCGGCGGCAGGATGAACTTCGCCGGCTCCGCCGGATCGTCGGTCACCGACCAGCCGCCGACGTTGACCGCCTCCGCCCCGCGGTTGACGATCTCGATCCAGTCGGTGCGGTCGCCGTCCTCGTCGAGCAGGCCATCGATGTTGGAGGCCACCACCTCGTTGATCGCGAGCTCTCCGAGGGGCGCGTCCGGATCCACGGTGTACGACCACGAGCCGCCACCGAAGGCGTTCGGCGGGTCCGCCGTGTCCGTGATCCCGTGGCCCGCGCGCCAGCGCGCCGACACCTCGCCCGGCGGGCGCGGGTCGAATGTGAACACCCACGGTCCGCGCGCGCTGCCGGTGAGGCCCGTCGCCGACTCGCCGTCGAGGAGAAGGTCGGCCGCGTCGACGCCGGTCACCTCCTCGTTGAAGACGACCTCGACGCGCGAGAGCGAGCGTATCGTCACGCCGGCGGCGGGTGAGAGCGATTCCACCTGCGGCGGGCTGGTGTCGACGCCGATCGGATCGGCGAGCTCGAGGTCGAACTTCAGATCGCTCGAGGTGATCGACGTGTTGAACACCATCACGGCGACGGCGTTGGTCCCCTCGCGCAGGTACGAGTCCGGCGCGTCGAGCTGGAAGGTCTCGTACGTCCCCGACTCGTGGTTCCCCGCGGCAGTGCCGTCGAAGGAGAGCACGTCACCCGCCGATCCGGGCACGTTCTGACGCAGCAACTCGACGCCGTTGATCCAGAGGACGAAGCCGTCATCGTAGTCGGCGCGCGCCTCGAGCTGCACCACGGCGCCCGGCCGCGTCAGCTCGAACGTCCTGCGCAGGAAGAGCGTCGTGTAGTTGGTGCGCATCGGCGGCGTCAGCGAGGAGAGATCGACGCCGTACGGCGGATCACCGTAGCCGAAAGGGGCGGCGCCGGCGTCCCACGAGGCGTCGTTGAAGGAGGGCTCACGCCACGCGCCAGCGGGCGAGGAGGCCTCCTGGAGTCCGCGGAAGTAGCGCCAGGTCGCGCCGCGCTGGATATAGGTGACCTCGTCGGCGGCGAGCGGCACGGCGGCGAGGCCGGCGAGACACAGTGTCAACGTGGCATGAAGAACGCGGGTAGATAGAGGCATAGACTGTCTCACCGAGTGCACCTGACGACCGTTCGCGGACCCCCTCCCGAATCCCGCCATTATAGGGACCGCCTTTTGCGTCCCCAGTTTTTTCCCCAACGCGAGACGGGCCCAGCCTCGCGTCGCGCGGCTGGGCCCCTCCCGTCCGTCGTGTTCCGGATGCTGCCGCCTTACGAACACGCCACGAAGACGCTCGCGGGATTCACCACCAAAGCCACGTTGCCAATCCAGAAGTACGATCTCATTCCACAGTCTGCCTGTGTGGGTGTCACGACGTCGATGCTTCTTGGCGGAAAAAAAAAAACGACGCTCCCCTCCGTCAACGGCGGCGAAGGGGAGCGTCGTTCTCAGATCACGGCTCGCACGGAGGGAACTCCGCGCACCCGAGGTCCCGGGAGCCCTCCGGATCGGCGCCACAGGTCGGGAAGGGCGCGGCTGGCGCGGCCTGCCCGAGGAACTGGAAGCCGAGGCTGGCGATCGGGTCGGTGATGTTGACCGCCCCGTCGTCGTTGACGTCCTGGATCTCCAGGCAGTCGACGACCGGAGCGTCGCCGAGGAACTGGATGCCCAGACCCCGGACCGCGTCGGTGATGTTGAGCGCGCCGTCGGCCGTGACGTCGCCGCGGATGAAACGCGGGCCGCCGCCGACGGTGAACGTCTGCGAGCAGGTGTTGTCGGGCGCGGTCTCCGGGCAGTCGTCGTCGACCGAGACGGAGATCGTCCAGCTCCCGGCGACCAGGTCGAAGCTCGCCGAGCTCGACGCCTGCGGGCCGCGCGTCATCACCATGCCGGCGCCGTTGTCCGCCGTGAACGTGTACTGGACGCGGTCGCCGGAATCGTCGGTGGCCGTCGCCGACGCGACGTAGGTGCCAGGCTCGTTGTTGGCGGGCCCGGTGACCTGGAGACCGTCGCAGTGGGTGTCGGCGTCGCGCTCGTCACAGGGCACGGACGCGGCCTCCCAGATCTCGAGGATGACCGCGTTGCCACCGTTCGGGTCGCCGCCGCCGCCTGGCCCGTCGTTCGAGTTGGCCTGGAGCTGGTGGATGCGGATGTAGCCCTCGGTGACGGTCAGCGTCGGGCTGCTCGGACACGCGTTGGTCGGCCGGCCCTCCTCGTCCATGTTGACGAACTGCGGGTCGGGGCTGACGCCGTCGCCGAGGGGAGGCAGCAGCCCATCGAACCCGACGCGGGCGTAGACGCCGTCGCCGGCGTCGCCGTCGGTCTCGCCGAAGTCGTACTGCGCCTGGTCGTGGTTGTGGACGAGAACGACGTGGTCCTCCGAGATGTTGCTCGGCGGGCCCTCGCCGCCGTTCTCCGCGAGGATGCGCGTGGCGTGGGTGTTGTCCGCGCTCCCGAACGCGCCGACGAACCGGTAGGTGCCGTTCGGGACGTCGATGCGGAAGATGATCCCGTCCGCCTCGATCGGCGCCACGTTGCCCTCGTTGCACGGCACGTTGCCGTCCGGCGGGTCGTTGATGAACTGGCTGCAGCTCTGCTGTCCGGCGAGCCAGTTCTTGGCGCCGATGAACGAGTCGTAGATCTGATCCGGGCAGTCGTCGCCGAACTCGTTGCGGTTGTTGGGCGAGTCGTCGAAGGGCCCGTAGATCTCCCAGCCGCCGCGTGCGGAGTGCACCGGCGCCGGCAGGTTGTCGGGGTTGTCATCGGGATCGAACGGATCGTCGATGAAGTAGAGCTGCTCGTATCCGTAGCCGAGATCCTCCGAGTACTTCACCGAGTTCGGGTCGCCGCCGACCTGCAGGACGGTGATGTAGTTCTCGCCGTCGTCGCTCGCGAGCGGGCAATCGAGCAGGCGCGACCCGAAATGGAACGCCGCGAAGAGCGCCGCGCCGTTGTCCTCCCGGGGGCAGCCCGCGACACAGCGGATGCTGCTCGCGCCGAGCACCGGCGCCTCCTCGGGACAGCCCATCGGGATGGTCACGGTGCCGGTGAACGGATCGAGGTCACGCGCCGGGCACGTCTCGAGCGCCTCGAGCGTGTACTGGAGGTCGGTGTCCTGGGACACGGTCCAGGTGATGGTGTTGCCTTGGACGCTGCCGCCGCCGGCGTCCTTGACGCTGAACAGCGCGTCGAAGGTCTCGACGATCGTCGCCTGCGCCGACACGTTGATGGCCGAGAGCGCGACCTCGACGTCGATGCCGGACTGGATGACGCCGCTCGCGAGCGTACGCGTCACCTCCGCGGGGACCGCACCCTCCGGATAGGAGTCCGGGGGCACCAGGCTTCCCCTCACCGAGCCGTCGACGAGCGGGTTGCCCGCGGTGTCGCGCACGACGACGCGGACGCCCGTGCCGCCGCCGCGCTCGACGACCGCGACGAGGAGGATGTTCTGTCCGGGCACGAGCGTCGCCGGGACCATGTCGCCCGAGCCGTAACCGGGGATGCCGCGGCAGACCTGGTTGACGTGGATCAGGCGACCGTTGAGCCGCGCCTTGATCGCGTCGTCGCTGCCGAGCTCGAGCATCACCGGCAGGCACTCGTCGGTGGTGTTCTCGAGGTAGTTGAGGCTGTAGATGATGTAGTCGTCGAGCGGGCTGTCGAGGTTCTCGGGGAGGTTGTAGTTGATGTAGCCGTTGCTGTCCGCCACGGCGGTCCACACGGTGAGGACGCCGTCGATGGCGAACGGATTGACGTCGGGATTCGGCGCGAACGCGACGCCGACGCCGCCGGCGAGGACGCCGAACTCGGGGATCAGCTCGTCTCCGTCGGCGACCAGGACGTTGGTCTCATCGCCGGTGTCGTCGCTCGCGAGGTAGTCGGTCGTCGGAAGACGGCCGTTGTCGTCGCATTGCGGGCCGGAGTTGCCGCCGAGGTCGATCGGACCGAGGATCAGCGCCGCGGAGATGCCGCCGCTGGCGGTGTTGAGATCGCCGGGCTCCGGGATGCACTCGAGTGTCGCGATGATCGCTGTCGGGCAGCCGCCTTCCGGGGCGATGTCGACCCTGAAGTCACCGGGGAGGCAGTCGTCGGGGGATCGGACGCCGAAGGTCAGCTCGCCGTCGTTCGACACGGCGAAGGTGAGCTGGTTGCCGTTCTGCTGGCCGTCGCCCGGATCGTCGATCGCCCAGCCGTCCGGCGCCGTGACGGTGATGGTCGTCGGCACGGAAACGTTGGAGGCGTTCAGGATGATGGCGACATCGTCGCCGGGGTTGCGACCGCGCGGATCGGGCGTGTCGAACACGACGTCCACGTCGACGAAGATCGGCTCCGGAAACTCCTCGTTCCCCTCGACCTTCCACAGCTCGAGGATCACCAGGTCGCCGCCGTTGGCATCGCCCGTGCCGAATCCCTTGAGCGCGTGGATGCGGATGTACCCCTCGGTGACCTCGAGCGTCGGGCTATTGGCGCCCTCGCCGGTCGGCTGACCGAGGTCGTCGACAAGCAGCAGTCCCTCGTCGTCGACGTTGATGAAGCCGTTGACCGCCGCCGGCGGCGGGATGAAGCACCCGAAGCCGACGCGAGCATAGACGCCGGTGCCATGCTTCGACTGGTCGTAGTTGTTGACCAGGACGACGAAGCTGTCGTTGAGGGGGTCGAGCTGGTCGGGGGGTCCCTCGCCGCCATCCTGGGCGAGGATGCGGTGCTTGTGCGGGTTGTCCGGCGAGCCGATCGCCATCACGAAGCGGTAGAGGCCGTTCGGCACGTCGGCGCGGAAGATGGCGCCTTCCGGGGCGTCGCAGACCGCGCCCTCCTCGTCCGGGTCGATGACCAGCGGATCGATCGGCGCGCACGGTATGGCGTACGTCTTGGTGCCGAGGAACGAGTCGTAGAGCTCGAGCGGGCACGTGTTCGGCGAGAACGTCGTCCTGTTGTTCGGCGAGTCGTCGAACGGCCCGAACCGCCCGTAGCCGCCCCGGCTGTTGTCTCCCGGATTGGTCACCTCGAAGCCCCAGCCGCGGCCGGCGTTGTACTCGAGCGCGGCGGGCGAGGTCTGGACCACCATGGTGTAGTTCTCGTCCGGCTTGTTGAAGACCGAACACGTCAGATTCCGCGACCCGAACGCGAACGCCTTGATGAGCTCGGGCTCCGCGGCCAGCCGGCTGCCCGGCGCGAACGCCAGCAACACCACGGCGGAGGCGAACAGGGAGACTCTCCCGCACACTCGACGATTCATGGAAACCCTCTCTTGCTGTGCCGACGAGAGCACGGGACCCACCGCGACTCGACGACTCTCGACCGAAAACCTCATCCGGAGACCCGACCCGGGGAACCCGGACGCCGATTCCGACCCGATTCTTGCCGCGATGTTAATCGTATGCTCCGGGGGTGTCAAAGGTTCTCGGCGCCGCCCGCGAGGTCTGGACACGACGCTGACGGCGGCCCGCAGATCGAGTACATTCGATGCATGCCTCGAAGTCCGCTGCTCACCGTTCTCTCGGTCATCTCGGCCTGGGCCGCGTCCGCCATTCTGGCGTCCGCCGTTGCCCGCGAGCCCTCGTTCAGCCGCGACGTGCGTCCGGTCCTCGCCGCGAACTGCTTCCAGTGTCACGGTCCGGACGACGAGGCGCGCCAGGCCGACCTGCGTCTCGACACCATCGAGGGCGCCACCGCCGACCTCGGGGGTCGCCGCGCCGTGACGCCGGGACGTCCCGCGGCGAGCGAGCTCATCCGCAGGATCACCAGCGCCGACGACGACGAGCGCATGCCGCCGCCCGAGTCGGGAAAGACGCCCCTCACGCCCGGGGAAATCGACACGCTGCGGTGGTGGATCGCCTCCGGCGCGGCATGGGAGCGTCACTGGGCGTTCGTCCCGCCGCGGCGTCCGCCCGTCCCCGCGACGCACGAGCGCGACTGGCCGCGGAGCCCGATCGATGCCTTCATCCTCGCGGCGCACGAGGGCGAGGGGCTGGCGCCGTCCGCCGAGGCGGGTCGCATGCAACTCGTGCGGCGCGTCTACCTCGACCTCATCGGTCTGCCGCCGACGCCGGATGAGGCGGACGACTTCGTCGCCGACCAGCGGCCGGATGCGTACGAGCGGCTCGTCGATCGCCTGCTCGCCTCGCCGCGTTACGGCGAGCGATGGGCTCGCCTCTGGCTCGACCTCGCGCGGTACGCCGACACCAACGGGTACGAGAAGGACCGCCCGCGATCGATCTGGCCATATCGCGACTGGGTCATCCGCGCGATCAACGCCAACATGCCGTACGACCGTTTCTCGATCGAGCAGCTCGCGGGCGACATGCTCCCCGCCCCGAGCGTCGAGCAGCTGATCGCCACCGGGTTCCACCGCAACACGATGCTCAACGAGGAGGGCGGCATCGATCCGCTCGAGTATCGCTTCCACGCCATGGTCGATCGCGTGGCGACGACGGGCACGGTGTGGCTGGGACTCACGACCGGTTGCGCCCAGTGTCACACGCACAAGTACGATCCGATCACGCAGACCGACTACTACCGCCTGATGGCCCTCCTCGACAACGCCGACGAGCCCGACCTGATCGTCCGGGATGAGGAGGTCGCCGCGCGACGTCGCCGGATCGAGGCGCGGATCGCGCGCCTCGAGGAGGCGCTTCCGGACAGGTTCCCGACGCCCGACGCCGGCGAGGCCGAGGGCGCGACGCGCCGGGAGCTCTTCGAGGCGGCGCTCTCGGCGTGGATCGAGGCGGAGCGCGGCCGCGTCGTTCCGTGGACGGTGATCCGCCCGCGCCGCATGGAGACCAACCTGCCGGCCCTCGAGCAGCTCGACGACGGGTCGATCCTCTCGACCGGCGACGTCACCAAGCGAGACATCTATCATCTCCACTTCGAGCTCGACGACGCTCCCGGGCCGGTGGCCGCGATCCGCCTCGAGGCACTTCCTGACGAGCGGCTCCCGGCGGGCGGACCGGGGCGCGCCTACTACGAGGGACGCAAGGGAGACTTCTTTCTCAGCGAGGTCCGCGTCCGCCGCGACGGCCAGCCGGTCGCGCTCGCCTCGGCCTCGCACAGCTACGGCAAGATCAGCATCGGCAGCGGCAACGCCGACGCCGGCAACGTGCTCGACGGCGACGGATCGACCGGCTGGTCGACCGCCGGTCGCGAGGGCGAGGCGCACCAGCTCGTCGTCAACCTCGCCGAGCCGCTGCCGGCGGCGGGCGAGCTCGAGATCGAGCTCCTCTTCGAGCGTCACTTCGCCGCGAGCCTGGGGCGCTTCCGCTTGTCGGTGACGTCGTCTCCCTCCGCGCGCGCCAGCGAGCTCCCCGTGGAGCTCGAGAAGCTCCTCGCCGAGAATCCCGCGTCGCTGTCGGAGTCGGCGCGGTCGCGCCTGCGGCGCCACTTCCTGAGAGTCTCGCCCGAGCTCGCCGACGCGCGAAAGGAGATCGACGCGCTTCGCCGGAAGTTGCCCGACTGGCCGACGACGCTCATCATGCAGGAGCGCCCGCCCGGCAATCCGCGAGCGACACACCGCCGGCACCGCGGCGAGTACCTGCAGCCGCGCGAGGAGGTGACGCCCGGGATTCCGGCGTTCCTCGGCGAGCTTCCCGGCGGCGCGCCCGCCAACCGCCTGACCTTCGCCCGGTGGCTGGTCAGTGACGACAACCCGCTCGTCGGGCGCGTTACCGCGAACCGAGCCTGGCGCGCGTTCTTCGGTCGGGGGATCCTGCGCACGAGCGGCGACTTCGGAACGCAGTCGGGAACGCCGAGCCACCCGGAGCTCCTGGACTGGCTCGCCCGCGAGCTCGTCGACGGCCGGTGGTCGCTGAAGCGGCTCCATCGCCAGATCGTCACCAGCGCGACGTATCGCCAGGACTCGCGCGTCACGACGCAGCTCCTCGAGCGCGATCCCGAGAACCGCCAGCTCGCCCGCGCTCCGCGGTTCCGCATCGACGCGGAAGTCGTCCGGGACGCGCTGCTGGCGGCGAGCGGGATGCTGTCGGCGCACGTCGGCGGACCGGGCGTCCGCCCCCCGCAGCCGGGGATCGTCACGGCGCTCGCCTACGGCAACCCGTCGTGGAGGGCATCGAAGGGCGAGAGTCGCTACCGTCGATCGATCTACACCTTCGCAAAGCGCACGGCGCCGTTCGCGGCGTATCTCGTGTTCGACGGGCCGAGCGGCGAGCTGTGCACCGCGCGCCGGGACCGGAGCAACACGCCGCTCCAGGCGCTGACGCTGCTCAACGACGGGATGTTCCTCGAGCTGGCGCGGGCGCTCGCCCGCGCGGCCATCGAGCGCGAGCGCTCGGCGCCGGAACGGGCGACCTTTATCTTCAGGCGTTGCCTGACGCGGCCGCCGGACCCCGTCGAGCTGGAGGCGCTGCTCGAGTTCCGGGCGGCGCAGCTCGCGCGACTCGAGCGCGGCGAGCTCGACGTCAAGGCGGTCTGCGGGGGCGAGAACGGCTCATCGCCGGAGCTCGCCGCGTGGGTGATGATCGCCCGCACCATCTTCAACCTCGACGAGACGATCACGCGGCCATGAACGTGAACGACGGATTCCATCGTGCGGCGGCCACCGAGGCGATCAAGCTGCGAACGCGGCGGCACTTCTTCCGGGACTGCGGTATCGGGCTCGGCCAGGTCGCGCTCGCTTCGCTCCTGACCGAAGGGCTCGCGGCGCGACCCGCCCCGCTGGCGCAGAGTCGAACCGGCGCGCCGCACTTCGCGCCCCGCGCCAGGCGCGTCATCCACCTCTTCATGGCGGGCGCGCCGAGCCAGCTCGAGCTCTTCGATCACAAGCCGAAGCTCATCGAGCTCGGCGGCAAGCCGATCCCGCCGTCGGTGATCCAGGGGCAGCGCTACGCGTTCATCCAGCCGGACGCCGCCGTCCTGCCGCCGCGCTTCGCGTTCTCGAGACACGGGCGCTGCGGCGCGGAGCTCTCCGAGATGCTGCCTCACCTGGCGCGCGTGGTGGACGACATCGCCATCGTGCGGTCGGTGCACACGGATCAGTTCAATCACGCGCCCGCCCAGATCTTCGTCAACACCGGCAGCGCCATCCCGGGTCGGCCGAGCTTCGGCTCGTGGCTGAGCTACGGCATCGGCAGCGAGGCGAACGACCTCCCCGCGTTCGTCGTCCTCAAGAGCGGCGGCAGCCTCAGCGGCGGCGCGGCGATGTGGAGCGCGGGTTTTCTGCCATCGAGGCACCAGGGCGTGCCGTTCCGCAGCCAGGGCGACGCGATCCTGCACGTCTCGAGCCCGCCGGGCTGGGACACGCGGGCGCAGCGCGACTCGCTCGACCTCATCCGCCGCCTGAATCAGCGCCGGCTCGGAGTGGTCGGCGATCCCGAGATCGCGGCGCGCATCGAGGCCTACGAGATGGCCTATCGCATGCAGTCGAGGGCGCCCGAGCTGATGGACGTCGCCACCGAGGACGCCGCCACGCTCGAGCTCTACGGCGCTCGTCCGGGCGACGGCGGCGCTTCCTTCGCGAACAACTGCCTCCTCGCGCGACGGCTCGCCGAGCGCGGCGTGCGCTTCATCCAGGTCTACCACGCCGGATGGGATCACCACAGCGACGTCGAGAACGGCGTGCGCTCTCAGTGCCGCCAGACCGACCGCGCGTGCGCCGCGCTGATCCTCGACCTCAAGCGGCGCGGCCTGCTCGACGACACCCTGGTCGTCTGGGGCGGCGAGTTCGGACGCACGCCGATGGTCGAGGCGAGCGCGGCCCTCGGCCGCTCGAAAGGACGCGACCATCACCCGCAGGCGTTCACGATGTGGCTCGCCGGCGGCGGCATCCGCCCCGGCATCACCACCGGCGCCACCGACGAGCTCGGCTTCCACACCGTCGAGAACCCGGTCCACGTCCGCGACATGCAGGCGACCATCCTGCACTGCCTCGGGATCGACCATCACCGCCTGACGTTTCGCTTCCGGGGACTCGATTTCCGCCTGACGGGTGTGGAGGAGGCTCGGGTGGTGGGGGACATCCTCGCCTGAAGCATCGTTCGTCCCCGTCCCCGTTCCCGTCCCCGTCCCCGTTCCCGTCCCCGTGCCCGAAAACCCTCGCAGTCAACGCAGCGGCCGCCGTCGGGGCCGGAGTGGGGAGGTCGGGGACCGAGACAGAGACAGAGACAGAGACGGAGACCGAGACCGAGGACAGAGATCAGGGGTCCGATGTCCGATTCCGACTCCGATACCGATTCCGACTCCGATGCCGATTCCGACTCCGATGCCGATGCCGATGCCGATTCCGACACCGATTCCGACGAGGACGAGGACGAGGACGAGAAGGGTGCCGTCACTGCCCGTCCTTCGCGACCCCCAGCGCCGTCGCCAGCTCATCACCTCGATACGGCTCCGCCATCACCTCGACGCCCTGCGGCAGCGTCCATGTCGTGCGGTCCGTGTCCCGGGCGGCGAGGGCGAGCAGGATGACCACCGGCGCGGTGGCGCCGTCGGCTGCCGAGAGGTCGAGGCCGGATGACGGCCAGGAGGCGACGTGGCACAGGAGCGGCGTGGCGCCGTCCCAGTCGTCGAGCTCGCCGAGACGGCGTGTGCTGAAGCCCTTCTTTCGCAGCACGATCTCGCAGACCGACGCAGGTCTCGGCTCGGAGAACCACACCGCGACATCGCCCGCGGGCTTCGGGGGCCCGTCGCCGACGTCGTCGAGGGTGCCCTCCTTCGCGCCCAGGAAACGCTGGGTGTCGCGCAGCTCCGCCCGCAGCTCGGTCTCGAGTCCGCGGACGCGGGAGAGCAGTGAGCCGAGGCGCGCGGCCGTGCCGAGGCACGGCTCGGCGAAGCCGGGCTCGGTCGCGGTCCCCGCGTGGAACGCCTTGGCGAACGCGTTCGCGACGATGACCGCGTCGAGGACGGAGTCGGCCTCACCGTTCCCTCCGTCCGTCCCGTGGTGCCGTTCGATCGCCTGCCGCACCTCATCGGGAAAGCCCCACTCGGTCGCGAGAGTGACGCCGACCTCGACGTGGTCGGTGCCCAGGACGCGCCGCTCGGCCTCGAGCATCGGCAGCTTCTTCTTCCTCGCGAGCGTCACCGCCTCGAGGAACCGAGTCGGGACCACCTCGTCGAAGACGAGCTTGCCGACGTCGTGCAGCAGGCCGGCGAGGTAGGCGAGCTCCTTGCCCGATCGCTGGGTCGCGCCCGCCAGCAGATGCGACAGCGCCGCGCAGCTCACCGAATGCAGCCAGAAGGCGAGCCGGTCGAACGCGACCCCGGAGCCGCCGAGCGTGACCAGCTTGTACATGCCCATCTGGAGGATCCGCCGTCGCGTGTGCTTGAGACCGACGCGCAGCACCGCCTCGCGCAGGCTGGTGATCCGCCGGCGCGTGCCGAACGCCGCCGAGTTGGCGAGTTGGAGGATGCCGCTGGCGATCGCGGGATCCGACCGGCAGCCCCGGACGACGTCGTCGATATCGCTCTCGGGCCGGACGGCGACCATCGCGGCGTGCGGAATCGGGCGCAGCCGGGAGAGTCGCCTGACCAGACTGGTCGCCGTGTCTTCCCCGGCCCAGAGCAGACCGTGATCCGCCACCGCCGCGTCGACCGCCGCCCCGATGTCGCCGGCGTACCACGTCGAGGGGTCGCTGGTCGGGACGACGACCGCCTCCTGCTCGGACGGCGGATCGCCGAGGGCCTTCGACACCTTGTCCCGGATGACCCCGATCGTCGCCGGCTTGACGATGTAATCCGACGCCCCGCGCTTGAGCGCCTCGAGGACGTCGTTCCGGGTGTCCTGCGCCGAGTACATGATGATCGGTATCCCGGCGAACTCCTGGTGCCGTCTGAGGATCTCGCACGTCCGCAGCCCGTCGACGCCGGGCATGGCGACATCGAGCAGGATGCACTCCGGACGATGCTTCAGGGCGAGGCGGATGCCCTCGGCGCCCTGCTGCGCGCTGATCACGTCGTACCCGAGCTCGGCGAGCGCGCCCTCGACGATGAGACACGCGGCGTGCGAGTCGTCGATCACGAGGATCGTCGGCCTCGGCGGCTCGCTCGGCTTGGTGTGCTCGGGGGACATGACTCCTGGATGGTTCGCGGCGGCCCCCACGGAAAGTCGAAACAGACTCCTTCACGAAGAGTACCATCCCCGGGGAGATCCGGGCCGGCGGGGAGCAACCTTTTCGGAACGGAGAATCGAAGGTGGCCGCTTCGTCCTCGTCCTCCTCCTCGTACCCGTACCCGGTCCCGGTCCCGGTCCCGTGCCCGTGCCCGAAAACCCCGCAGTCACCGCAGCCGCCGCCGCGGTCACGGTCACGGTCACGGCACACGGTCACGGCACACGGTCCACGGCACACGGTCCACGG
>JBFFXF010000188.1:0-14379 GCA_041569895.1 Planctomycetota bacterium
CCCCGCTCCTCGATCCGACCACCGCGGCCGGGCTGACGGACATCGACCGCACGCTCCTCGCCGGCCGCGCGCTGGCAAGCGTCCTGCGAGGCATCGTCGCCGCCCCCGGCGTCGACGAGCCCACCCGCCAGCGCATCCTGGCGGTGCGCGAGTGGATGGTGCCCGACGTGAACGCCGGTCAATGACGGGCCAGCGATTTCGACTTGGCAGGCGAAGTCGGCGGGAGTATGCTCCTGCGCGCTTCCGGGTGACGGATCGCCCGCTCACCACGACGAGAGAACAAGGACCGCGTGTCGATCGCGGTCGTCTCGTGGCTCCCGCCGCCCGGCAGAGGAGCGCCGAAACATGGCACTGCCTGCGTGTCGCGTTTGGTTCCATCGCCTCCTCGCGAGTCGTCGCGGGCTGCTGGCTGCGCCCGTGGCGCTGACCGTGCTCGTCATTCTCGGGTGCGAGGGCGGCGACCACGAAGCGGAACCGATCGGCGCCGCGTCCGCGGGTGGCGCTGCCGATCTCGAGTCACGGGTCCGCAAGCTCTGCGGCACGTGTCACCTCCCGACGCCGCCGGAGATCCTGCCGAAACGCTCCTGGGCTCGTGAGGTCGAGGAGATGTACTCGCTCCTCGGCACGCTCCCGGAGGGAACCGACGTGCCGCCGAAGGACGCGGTCACGAGGTACTTCGTCGACCGGGCGCCGCGGGAGATCGTGCCGCCGCCGAGCCAGCGCCACCTTGGCCGGGGCGTCTTCGAGGGCGTTCGCGTGTCCCACGTGAAGACGCCGATCGAGAAGTCGAACCCGGCGATCTCGTTCGTCAGGCTCGTCAGCCTCTTCGGGGACGATGACCGCGATCTCCTCTTCTGCGACATGCGGCACGGCGTCGTCGGCGCGGTCCGGCTGGGCGTGGAGGGTCGTCCCGCCGTGACCATCGGGCGGGTCGCGCACCCCGGTCGGGCTCGCGTCGTCGATCTGGACGGCGACGGCATCCGCGACGTGCTGGTCGCGAATCTGGGCTCCTTTCTGCCCGCCGATCACGATCAGGGCAGCGTTGTCTGGTTTCGGGGCCGCCGCGACGGCGGGTTCGATCGACTGATCCTCCTCGAGAAGGTCGGTCGTGTCGCCGACGTCAGCACCGCCGACATGGATGGCGACGGCGACCTCGACCTCGCCGTCGCGGTCTTCGGCTGGCGGTCGACCGGGAGCGTGCTGCTCCTCGAGAACCTCGGGGGCGTCGACGGCGAGGGGCGGCCGCGGTATCTCGAACGCACGCTCGACGAGCGCCCGGGAGCCATCGACGTCGTGTTCACCGACGTCGATGCCGACGGCCGCCTCGACCTCGTCGTGCTCCTCTCCCAGCATTTCGAGAGCGTCATCGCCTTCGTCAACACCGGCGGCGGCGAGCTGAGCCAGAGGACCATCTTCCAGGCGCCGCATCCGGACTGGGGCTCGTCCGGAATCGAGGTCGCCGATCTCGACGGCGACGGCGACATCGACGTCGCCATGGTCAACGGCGACACGCTCGACAACAGCGTCGTGAAGCCGTTCCACGGCGTGCGCTGGCTCGAGAACCGGGGCGAGTTCCCGTTCGTCGCGCACGAGCTCGGCGCGCTGCCGGGCGCCCACAAGGTGCGGGCCGTCGACCTCGACGGCGACGGCGACCTCGACCTCGCGGCGTCATCGTTCCTGCCCCAGTTCCCGATGGAGGTGCAGCGCAGGCCGCACGGGCTCGAGTCGGTCGTCTGGTTCGAGCAGACCGCTCCCGGGATCTTCGAGCGCCGCGCGCTCGAGTCCTTCAACTGCGACCACCCCTCGCTCGACGCCGGCGACGTCGACGGTGACGGCGACGCGGACATCGTCGTCGGCAACTTCTCCAAGCTCGCGCCGCTCGACGCCGCGCTCACCGTCTTCGAGAGTCCCGCCGCGAACTGAGCTCTTGGCCGTCGGCTCCACGCAGTGGAGCGTTTTGCTCCAGTTCCTTCCGATGCCGGCGCACTCTGCGCCATCGGCTCGCGCGGCCATCGATCGGCTTCTGCGACCGAAGTGGGCTCCCGGACACTGCATCGACGTCCTCTCCCCGTGTGGCAACAGGTTTGCGTGATTCACCGGCCACGGGTTTTTGTCTCGGTTTTCGGTTCTCAAACGGGAGGAGGTTTCATGAACAAACGCAGGTTCCTGTTCCTTGTCGCCGGTGTCGTCGCCCTGACTGCCTTCGCCGGAGTCGCCGGCGTCTGGTCGGGCTCGGCATCGGCCGAGTCGTTCGTTTTCAACCGGCGCGCCGGGGAGATCGAGACACAGTGGTTTGGTGCGGTTCCCGGCGCCGACGTGTCCTGGGTGTCGGCCGTGGGAGGCGAGGAGGCGGTCCTCAACGGCCCGGCCCAGAACGGCGGCCCGCCGGTGAGCTCCTCGTTCACGTGGGTCAACGCGGATATCGTCACGTGGGGCGTCGGAGAGACCCTCATCTGGGCCGGCGGCAGCAGCGGCGATGGCGTCAGCGACATCAGCGTCAGCGTCCCGGGTGGGCTCCGGAACGGCACGCTGGACTCGTCGGTGCCCGGAAGCGTCATCATCTGGAGCGGGGGAGTCACCTGGATTGACGCCACCGTGAACGTCAACGCCACCCTCACGAGGACGGGAAACGTCGAGGCCGAGATCTCGCGCACCATCCGGCGCTCGGGGGGCGAGATGAGCGTCTGGCGCACGAACGCGAACACGGCATGGGAAGTGGCGGGATCCGGCGGGCTCTCCTACGACGACGGCGTCTCGGTGACGACCGTCATCCCCGATGGCACGGCGGCGTCCGCAGGGACGCTGCGTCGCGTCACCAGTGGAACGCTGACCATCTGGAAGTAGGAGGTCGACCGACGTGTTGTGAGCCATCCGAGCGGCGATGAGGAGCGCCGGTGCACCGGCGCGGCATCCGCGCAGCGTTCCTCATCGCCGCCGGACGACTCCGTTCGACGGGACCAACAGGACTGCAGAACTAAAACAGACGGAACTGAAGGGGGCGTGATGACCGCTGTGCTGCGTGGGGTCTGGGGCCTTGTCCGCCGGTACTGGCTCGTCGCCTTCATACCGGCGGCGACCTTCGTCGTCGCCGCCATGGTCACGCGCGAGGTGATCCTCGCCGGACGCGGCGTCGGCGCGTCGAAATTCCGAGGTCATTACGAGAGCGCCTTCGCGACGGCCAGGCGAGGGGATTTCGAGACGGCGCTCGAGGAGTTCCGCCGCTCGGCCGAGCATGCGGATCCCGATGACGCGGAGTCGCAGCTGCGGCTCGCGAACGCGTTTGGCCAGCTGGGCCACCGGGAGCTGGCCATCGAGCACTACGAGCGGGCGGTCCGGGCCGCGCCCCCGCACCCCGGGAACATCGCCCGGGTGGTCATCACCTACTGCTCCCAGGGACGCCTCGACGACGCCGAGCGTCTCTTCCGGGAGGCGATGGCGTCGCAGTGGCCCGACGCTCCCGAGACCCACTTCTGCCGCGGACTGATCGCGCTCCACCGGGGGCGCGAGGGCGAGGGGCTCGAGGAGGCGCTGCGGTGCTTCGAGGAGACCCTGCGGGCCGACCCGTCGCATCAGGCGGCGCGCTACCAGTACGGAGTGTGCGCGTCGCGACTCGGGATGCTCGCGGAATCGGAGAACGCGCTCCGCACGGCGCTCGAGGAGCGCCCGGAGGACAAGAGCGTCTATCACGAGCTCGCCGGCGTGCTCCGCCGCCAGGGAAAGACCGAGGAGGCGCGCGGCCTGCTCGAGAAGTTCACGGCTCGAGACTCGACCGAGCGTCGCGTCCGCCACCTCGAGACCCAGGCGCACTTCGGGACGATCGACGCCGCCGGGTTGCTGGAGCTCGGCGATCTGTACCTGGCGCTCGACCAGGCCCAGAAGGCTCACGACGCGCTCGCGCAGTACGTCAGAAAGGCGCCGACCGACCCGCGAGGCCGTCACAAGCTGGCCGAGGCGTACGGCAAGCTCGGCCTCTGGCAGGAGGCCGAACCGGAGAAGCAGCTCGGGCTGGCCCTCGAGTCGAAGGCGAGGGCGGAGGAGTCGCCGTGACTCGCGGCCATGTCTCGCCCGCATCCCGGCCGGTGCTCGGCGCGTGGATCCTCGCCGGGGTCGTTCTCTGGGGGTGCGAGAAGTCTGCCCGGACAGGGACGCTGGCGGTTGCGGTCAGTGCGCCCTCACGTTCTCCGCTTGCCTTCGCCGATGTGACGCGCGAGGCCGGCATCGAATTCGCGCACTCGCACGGGGGCAGCGGCACGCACTATTACGTCGAGACGATGACCGCGGGCGCCGCCTTCCTCGACTACGACGGCGACGGCTGGCTCGACATCTACCTCCTGCAGGGCGCGTGGCTGCCCGGATCGACACCCTCGCGAGCGCTTCGCAACACGCTCTACCGCAACAGCGGAGACGGGACGTTTGTCGACGTCACCGAGCGGGCGGGCGTCGGGGATGCGGGCTACGGAATGGGGGTGTGCTGGGGCGACTACGACAACGACGGCGACCCGGACATCTTCCTCGCCAACCTCGGATCGGCCGTGATGTACCGCAACAACGGCGACGGGACCTTCACGGACGTCTCGAGCGAGACCCGCATCGAGGTCGCCGCGATGTGCACGAGCCCGGCGTTCGTCGACTACGACCACGACGGGTGGCTGGACATCTTTCTCTGTCGCTACATGGACTATGACCTCGAGACCAACCCGCGCTGCAAGGACCACCTGCAGCGACCGGCCTACTGCTCGCCGAACGTCTACGAGGGGACTCACAGCCTCCTCTTTCGCAACGAGCGCGACGGCACCTTCACCGACGTCAGCGAGCGAAGCGGCATCGCGCGTTCGAGGGCGCGGGCGATGGGCGTCGTCTGCGCCGACTACGACGGGGACGGCTGGATCGACATCTACGTCTCGAGCGACCTGATGCCGAACCTCCTCTTCCTGAACAACCGCGACGGCACCTTCCGCGAGGAGGCCCTCTTCACCGGCGTGGCCTACGGCCCGGACGGCGCCGCGCAGGCCGGCATGGGGATCGACTGCGGCGACTACGACAACGACGGCCTCCTGGATCTCGTCGTCACGAACTTCGAGCACGAGACCAACGCGCTCTACAGAAACCTCGGCGGCGGCACCTACCAGGACGAGAGCTTCCCGGCGGGGATCGCGAAGGCGAGCCTGCCCTATGTCGGCTGGGGCGTCCGATTCGTGGATATCGACCTCGATGGGTTCGAGGATCTCTTCGTCGTCAACGGACACGTCGACGATTACGCGGACGAGAGGGGAGGCGCGGGCTACGCGCAGCGAGCGCTGGTCTTCCACAACCGGGGTGACGGGACCTTCGCCGACGTCACGGCCGGCTCCGGCGAGTTCTTCTCGCGTCGGGTCGGCGGGCGCGGCATGGCGATCGGCGACTACGACAACGACGGCGACAGCGATGTCCTCATCGCCTGTAACAACCAGCCGGCGGTGCTTCTCCGAAACGACAGCCCGAGGGACACGAGCTGGATCCGCGTCGTCCCGGCGGGGCGCGGCTGCAACCGCGACGCGATCGGCGCGCGCGTGCGCGTCAGCGCCGACTCGAGGACGCAGACGCGGTACGTTCGCTCCGGCACGAGCTACCTGGCCGACCACGATCGGCGGCTGGTCTTCGGCATCGGTCGCGATCCGCGTGCGACGGTCGAGATCACCTGGCCGTGCGGCGCCGTCGAGAAGCTCGAGGTGGAGGCGGGGAAATCCGCGCCGGTCCGGGAGACCGGCTGCAAGGTCGCGCCGGGACTGGCTCGAGGACCGCGATGAGACTCAGCAGGGCGACGGTCCTTTCGGCGCTTCTGCCCGTGCTCGCCGCGGCGTGCGGATTCCTCATCGTGCGGGAGCTCGTGCGGTCGGCACCCCCCACGACGCGCCGCCCCCTCGGCGTCGAATCATCTGGCGTCGAATCACCGGCGATCGAATCGACGATGCTCCGTCCCGACAGGAGGGCGGCCACGCCGGCCGAGCTCTTTCTCGATTCGCCCCTGACCGAGGAGGAGCGCGAGGCGATCCGGGCGGTGAGGGAGAAGAGAGCGGAGATCCGAACTGCGCTCCTCGAACAGTCGGACCGGCTTCTCGTCGTGGCGTCGAGCGCCAGGGCATCGGACGATGACCTCCGGCAGGCGATCGATGAGTACATCGAGGCCAGGGATGGGCTCGACCGGCGACTGCGCCAGATCGACGAGGAGCTCGTCGACCGTGTCTCCCCGAGAACGCGCGCGAAGCTCCTCGCCATGGGGACACTGGAGAGCGGCCCCGGATCCAGCGCGGGCTTCGACGCCGCGCAGACGAGTGGTCTGCCGGGCGACGCGCGCATCTCGTGGATGCGAGGCGCGGGAATGCCCGCGATGGGCGCCGGTGGCATTCCCGGGCGCGAGCTCGGCGCGATCTCGCCAACCGGCGCTCCTCCCGTCGAGCGCCTGCGCGGGACGTCGTCGCCGACGGCGGGTCGGTCGGTGACCGCTTCCGGTCCCTCCGACGGGCAGGCGTCCGGGAGGGACGGCTCGTGAGGCTCGACTCCGAATGGTGACAGGGAAGAGAACGCGCAACGTCACGATCGCCGCCGGACTGAGCTTTCTCGTCGGCGCGCTCGCCGCGCTCTTTCTCGGCCGGCTCCGGGACGACGGACCGACCTCGCGTGATCGCGTCAGCCTCGACGGTGCGGCGGTCCGATCGAATGATCGATTCATCGACAGCAGCGTCACGCCCCACGACGCAGCACACCCGCCGGTCCCGGCCTCCCGGCCGGCGGCCGGCGGGCTTTCTCTCTCCGGCTCCGTGACGGACGTCGCGGGGCGTGGGCTCGAGGGCGCGCTCGTCTCCGTGTGGCCGGGGGACGGCCACGACGACACGTGGGAGCGCACGCGCGCGCTCCGCGAGCGACTCCTCGGTCGATCCGGCGGCGTCCGCCACTCGGCCATCGCGCAGGCCCTCTCGGACAGCGACGGCGCGTACCGGATCTCGCTGGCGAGCATCGCGGCGGGGAGGTACGTCGTGGTCGCCGGCTGCGATGGACACGCCTCGGCGAGCGTGCCGTGGGAACAGTCGGGCCGCTCCTCGAGGCTCGACTTCACGCTCGTGCACGTCGTGCCCACCGCGGGGGTCGTCGTCGGGCCGGACGGGGAGGCGGTCTCCGGCGCGCTGGTCGAGGCGCGCTTGCCACGCGCCGTGAACGTCGCCGCCGGAGCGGTCCTCGATCGCGCCGTGACCGACGCCGAGGGGCGCTTCCGGCTGGGTGTCCGCCGCGCTGCGTTCACTTTGGTTGCGAGCGCGGGCGGCTACTCGCCGAGCGAGCCGGCCGAGGTCACCGCGGGCAGCGACGGACTGGTGGTCGCGCTCGGGGCGGCGATCGAGGTCGACGGTCGCGTGATCGACGCCGGCGGCGAGCCCGTCGCCGGTGCGCGGGTCAGCCTCTACACCGGCCCCGCGGGTCAATCGACCGCTGCCGGGATTCGCCAGCAGCGCTCGCCCTTCTGGTGGAGCCGGGCGTCGCGCCTCGCCGAGGTCGAGACCGGGCCGGACGGCGGGTTTCGCTTCGGGGGGGCGCCCGTCGAGGGACTCGCGGTCGTCGTCGCGGAGCGCTCCGGTCACACGCGCGACGAGGCCGAGATTCGTCTCGGCGAGCTGTCCGCGGAGGAGGATGTCAGCGTCGAGCTCGTCCTCGACCCGGCCGTGACGCTCGCCGGAACCGTCGTCGATCGGCACGCGCAACCGGTGCCGGGCGCCCTCGTTCTCCTCGCGCCCGGGGGCGCCGTTCGTCCCGGCAGACCGGTTTCGCCGTCGAGGGCGGTCGTCGCGGTCGAGACGGACTCCGCGGGCGCGTTCCGGCTCGACACGCTCGCGCCGGGACGATACTCCCTCGGCGTCGACTCGGAGCGTCACCCGGCGTGGCGCGAGGACGTCTCGGTCGACGGGGACCTGGAGATCGCCATCGAGCTCATCGACGGAGTCGAGCTCCGTGGGCGAATTACCTCGAGCACCGACGGTCGCCCCGTCCCGCTCGCGACCGCCCGTTTCAACCTGGGTCCCGAGCGTCTCCGTCGCGTCGCGGCCGACGGGGAGGGTCGCTATCGACTCCCGGGCCTCGAGAGAGGATCGAGGATCCACTCGATCTCGGTCGCCGCGCCCGACGAGTTCCCGCTGGCGTTCTTCGGCGCGCTCGAGGTCGTCGGAGACGGGCAGGCGCAGGAAGTCGACTTCGAGCTCGAACCCGCCGCCGGGATCGCCGGGGTGGTCACCGACGAATCGGCGGCCCCGGTCCGCGGCGCGGTCGTGACGCTCGCCCCGGTCGTCGAGCGCGGGGGCATGCTCACCCCGTCACCCGAGCACACGCGGGTGCTCACCCGCCGCGGAGTCACGGGTGACGATGGCGCCTTCCGGCTTTCGGGCGTCGGCGCCGGGGCGTTCCGGATCGGCATCGAGCACCCCGACTTCGTGCCGCTGGTCTCGGAGCGGACGACGGTCGCGGCGGGGCAAGCGGTCGACGGGCTCCACCTGACGCTGCGGCGCGGTGGCGTCGTCCATGCGCTCGTCCGCGACACCGACGAGCGGCCTCTGGTGGGGGCGAGTGTCGAGCTCGCGCTCGAGACGCCGGACTCCGGACCCCGGGAAGCGCGGCAGGGCTCCCGGGAGCTCGTGCGCTCCCCGTTCGCCGACTTCGGATCGCGCAGGACGACGTGCCGGGCGGGACCGGACGGACGCGCCATCATCGCCGGCCTCGACAGTGGCACGTACCGGCTGACGGTGTCGAGCGATGGATACCGGCGGTTCACCACGCGCGGATACGTCGCCGCGAGCGAGGTGCTCCCGGTCATCGTCGACCTCGTGCCGGGGCTGGAGATCCGCGGTTCCGTCCGCGACGTCAGGGGGGCACCGGTGCCCGGGGCCGACGTCGTCCTGTGCCGCGAGGAGCTCATCGAGGCGGCTGGCGGGACGCGACCGGGCGTCCGGCAAGCCGCGCGCGCCCAGACCGCACCGGACGGCAGCTTCCGCCTGCGCGGGCTCGATGATGGCGGTCACACGCTGCACGTTCGCGCTCGAGGCTACACCGATCGCCGAATCGACGGCGTGGTCGCGACGGACGGCCTTGCCGTCATCCTCGAGCGCCCCGGCGGGCTGAGTGGTCGCGTCACCGACGCCGCGACCGGCGAGCCGCTCCCGGCGTTCACGGTCCGCGTGCGGCCCGACGCGGCGGAAGACACGAGCGCCGGTCGGGCTTTGCCGTCGCCGCTCTTCTCTCCCGCTCGCCGTGGGCGCGGTAGCTGGTCCTTCGAGGACCACGGTGGCGTCTTCTCGATCGGCGACCTCGCCCCGGGTGCCTACACGCTCGAGGTGCAGGCAGCCGGCAAGGGCGTCACGACGGTCCAGGCGCTCGTCGAAGACGGCCACGTGACGGGTGGGCTCGAGATCGCTCTCGAGGACGCGCCCGCGGCGGAGGGCGTCCTGCCGGCGGAAAGCGCCGGGGTACCCGATTGACACCACTCTGCCCTGTTTCGTAGCATCCCGGCCTCGACGGGGCTTGACGCCAGTCACGAGTCGGGTTGGCGCGGTTCCCATCTCTCCATCAACTGTCCTGGGGGGCGGAGTGCAGGAACGATGTCGACGGACATTCTGTGCGTCGGACGGGGTCTTCCATCGAACGGTGATTTCACTTTCGAGATTCTCGGGAACACGGCCGCCATCGAGGAGGTGCGGCGTCTCGTCGGCGCGGCGAGCTCGTCGAACGTCAACGTCTTCATCACCGGTGAGACAGGGACGGGGAAGGAGCTCGTCGCAAACGCCATCTGCGCGGTCTTCCGGTCCCGTGGTTCTCCGATCGTCGCCCAGAACTGCGCCGCGGTCCCGTCGGAGCTCTTCGAGAGTCAGTTCTTCGGTCACCGTCGCGGCGCGTTCACCGGAGCTCTCAGCAACCACACCGGTCTCGTGGAGCTGGCCGACGGTGGCATCCTGTTTCTCGACGAGCTCGATTCGCTGACCATCGCCAACCAGGCGAAGCTCCTCCGCGTCATCGACGACGGCGAGGTGAGGCCGCTCGGTTGCAGCGAGTCGAGGCGCGTCAACGTGCGGTACATCGCCGCGATGAACAGCGATCCGCGGGACCTGATCGAGACGGGCGCGCTGCGGGAGGACCTCTACTATCGCCTTGCCGGTTTCGAGATTCACATTCCCCCGCTGCGCGAACGCCCGGAGGACGTCCCCGTCCTCGCGCGACACTTCCTCGGCGATCCGCGACGTCGGATCTCGCGCCGGGCCGCCGAGGAGCTTCGCCGGTTCTCGTGGCCGGGCAACGTCCGTCAGCTCCGTAACGTGATCCAGGCCGCGAACGCGCTTGCGGCCGGAGAGGTGATTCGCCGCTCTCACCTGCGTTTGGCGCGAGATCCGCGGCCCGTGAAGGGACACGGGGCGGGCCAGCCGGCGCCGCACAGGATCGCCATCCGGTCGCTGAAGGACGCCGAGCGCCACACGATCGCCGCGGCCCTGCGTTTCTACGGCGGCAACCGCTCGCACACGGCGAGAGTGCTCGGAATCGACCGGTCGACATTGCGACGGAAGATCCGCGAGCTCGGTCTCGACGCGTTCATGCCCGAGCCGGCGAACGGCCGGGAGGTGACGCGGGCCCCACCTGGCATCGATGGTCGCGAATCGGGGCGCCTGGATCGCCCTCGAGGGCATGGGCGCAGATTCGTTCTCGATCGGCCCTGAGCCGGGTGTCGCAGCTCGACCCCATGGCGCGTGCGTGGCCGTCCTTCGTCCGTCCGCCGCATTCAGCCTCTTCCATTTTTTCGCGTGACATCCTCGCCCGTACCGGCACCAGGGTCTCGTGCGGTATGGTAGTTGGTGCTGACGGAGATCACGCATGCAGGCAGACGACGGACACTCGCCGCGATCGGAGCCGGAGCAGGCCGACGACACGGTGTCGCTCGGATACGATCCCGCCGCGACGCCACCGGAGCTGGCGCGCGTCCTCGAGCGGTACATGGCGGCGATCCAGGCGGGCGAGAAGCCGGATCGCGACCGGTTGCTCGAGGAGCATCCGGAGCTCGCCGACACGCTGCGCGAGTGCCTCTCGGCGATCGACTTCATTCACGGCGCGTCGCGGAGGATCGACGGGCCGCTCGGAGCCGGCACGGGCGTGCAGCTGGGAGACTTTCGCATCGTGCGCGAGATCGGCTCCGGGGGCATGGGCGTCGTCTACGAGGCGGAGCAGCTCTCGCTGAGACGCCGCGTCGCGCTCAAGGTGCTGCGCTTCGGGCCGGCGAGCGATCCGGAGGCGATGCAGCGCTTTCGCCGCGAGGCGGAGACCGTCGCGCAGCTCCACCACACGAACATCGTGCCCGTCCACGCCGTCGGCGAGGAGGGCGGGGTGCACTACTTCGCGATGCAGTTCATCGACGGCGAGAGCGTCGCGGAGGCCGCGGCGCGGTGCACCAGGGAGGAAGGCGCGCTCGAGCCGGGCGTCGTCGTCCGGTGGGGGCTCGAGGCCGCCGAGGCGCTCGCGCACGCACACGCGCGCGGCGTCATCCACCGCGACGTCAAGCCGTCGAACCTGCTCCTCGATCGCGACGGTCGCGTCTGGCTGACCGACTTCGGCCTGGCGCGCCGCCTCGACGACGTGACGCTCAGCCTCTCGGGGATGATCATGGGCACGCCGCGCTACATGAGCCCGGAGCAGGCGTCGGCCGTGGGGCGTCCGGTCGATCACCGAAGTGACGTCTACTCGCTCGGCGCGACGCTCTACGAGCTGCTCAGCGGCAAGCCGGCCTTCGATGCCGACACGCCCCAGGCAGTGATCGCGCAGATCCTCGATCGAGAGCCCGCAGCGCTCCGACGTCTGCGACCGGAGCTCTCGCGCGACCTCGAGACGGTCGTCATCAAGTGTCTGGCCAAGGAGCCGTCGCGGCGATACCAGACGGCGGACGAGCTCGGGCGCGATCTGCGTGCCGTCCTCGACGGGCGCGACATCATCGCCCGGCGTCCGACGCTCGCAGAGCGCGCCGCACGGTGGCTGCGTCGCAACCAGCGCGTCGCGTCCGCCGCGGGTCTCGCCGCCGTCATGTCGGTGCTCGTGGTGGTCGCGATCATCGCCGGCTGGCGAGGCGTGCGGGAAGCCCGCCTCGGTCGAATCAGTCTCGAGACCTCCGGGCCCAGCCTCGCGGCGCGAGTCGTCGACGACACCGACCGTCTCGTCGTGCCGGAGTTCTCGGTGCCGACGTTCGGGCCGGTGGCGATCCCCGAGGGCGCGTACAGCCTGCGCCTCTCCGCCGCCGGTCTGCCGGGCGAGACCTGGCCGCTCGATGTCGAGCGCGGCGTCGAGCGTACGTTCGACGTCGGGCTGCGCCGTCGCTGGCTGTGGCCGCCGATGGAGCTGCGCGCCGACGAGTATCCCGAGCTGGAGATCGTCGAGCTCGACGGTCTCGGCGCGGACCTGGTGCTGTCCACGCGTCACGCTCCTCCCGGCGATCGCGGGGTGCGTCGCGTGCGTCGTGTCGACGGCGCCTCGGGGGCGACCGTCTGGTCGTTCGATCTGGACGCCTCGACGCTGCCTCCGGGCGGCGACCTCCGTGAGTGGTCGTCGCTCCTGTCGCACTCGGGTGTGCTCATGGGCGATCGGCTCCTGGTGCACTCGGCTGTCGATCTCTCCGGAGATGGCGTCGCCGATCCGGTCTGGGTGGCGCGCACGACGCCTTCGCTGCTCGCGGTGAGCGGCGCGGACGGCTCGGTCCTGTGGTGGTTCCGCGGCCGGCCGTCGCTTCCTCCGGATGCCGAGACGCTCGCCGGCTCGTTCAGGCCGCGACTCCCCCACGGGCAGGTCGTGGGACGGCCGGCGATGGCCGATGCCGACGGCGACGGCACGGTCGACTTCCTCGCGTGCCTCGCCACCTCCCGCGGCGATTTCGTCTCCGATACCGGACGCACCGTCCCGGTCGATCGACAGAGCTGGATCGAGGCGGTGTCGGGGCGCACCGGACGGCCGATCTGGCGCCGTGCGCTGACGCCGAGGTTTTTCGCGCACGCGCACGATTCCGAGACCGCGAAACGCGGCGACCGTCTCGGCCGACCCGGGATCGCGCGCGTGCAGGGACGCGAGGTCGTCGTGCTTGCGAGCGGCGACGCGCTCCTCGGGCTCGAGCTCGCGAGCGGCGAGGACGCCTGGCCGCCCCGGCCACTCGGCCACGAGCCGGACGCGGCGCCGCGCATCGTCGACCTCGACGGCGATGGAGAATCCGAGGCGCTCTTTCACCGGTTCGAGGGTCGCGCCGGGAGTGTCGTCTTCGCGGGACGGCCCTCGACGCTGAAGCTCACCCTGCGCGCGCTCTCGCTCGGCGCGGACGAGCGCCTCTGGGAGCACGCGTACCAGCCCATCGCGGACGACAACGCCATCGAGCGCTCGAACCGCGAGTGGTTCCTCGTCGAGGACCTCGATGGCGACGGGCGTACCGAAGTCGCGCTGCCCGCGGGCGAGTTCGAGGCGATCTCGAATCGCGGCCGCGCGCGCGTCGAGCTCCTCGACGGGGTCTCGGGCGAGGTGCGCTGGACGAGTCCGCTGTCGACGCGTCCTCTCGGACCGCTGGTCCCGGGGCCCGATCTCGATGGCGACGGCTGGCGGGATCTGTTCGTCAGCTGGTACGACCACGACGCGCTCGAGCGGCGGACGCTGCTCGTCGTCGCGTCGCTCTCCTCGCGCGATGGACGCGCTCTGTGGCTCTGGCGACGCGACATCTCCGGCAGGGGCCGCTCGGCATCGGACGTCGGCGCGCAGCTCGAGTGGTGGCATCCCGGCGCGGACGGCTGGCCGCTCCTTCTCGTCCCCACGTTCGGCGCGCGCAGCGGACAGCCGATGACCTTCGTGCTCTCCTCGCGTCGCGGTGAGCTCGTCGATACCATCGGCGACGTCGCCTCGATCGATGTCGCCGACGTGTCCGGCGACGGCATCGGAGACCTCATCTATCGGGTGGCTCCGCAGGACGCGCCGCGCCTTCTCGTCGTCCCGGGCATCTCGCCCGAGCCGTGGCGTCGCCTCGGCCCCTGGCGTGCGGCTGCGGACTTCGACGGCGACGGCAGCACCGATCTCATCGGTGGCGGCGGGTCGCGGCTCATCGCACGCTCGGGGCGGGACGGCCGGCAGCTCTTCGCGATCCCGGAAAAGGGCTTCGACCCGGACGAGGCGTTCCTCGCCATGCCCGCTCCTCGCGGCGATCTCGACGGCGACGGCGCGCCGGATCTCGTCTTCTTCGATGAGACCGCCGTGCCGATGGCACGCGGCATCATTCGGCGACCGACGGTCGCGGCGTACTCGGGTCGCGACGGACGCCAGCTGTGGAACGCGGGCGACATCGGTCTCTCGAGCGCCAGCGGCAGC
>JBFFXF010000189.1:0-14214 GCA_041569895.1 Planctomycetota bacterium
CGACCGCGAACTTCACCATCGGAGCGATCTGCGACATCAACCCGGCGGCGCGCGCCGGCGCGATCAAGCAGTGCGGCGCCATGCGACCGGAGGGCGTCGACGACTACCGTCGCGTCCTCGACATGAAGGACATCGACGCGGTCTTCATCGCGACGCCGGTCTACCTGCACCGCGAGATGGCCGTGGCCGCCGCGCTGGCAGGGAAGCACACCTACTGCGAGAAGCCACTCGCCAGGACGGCCGAGGGGGTCGAGGCGATCCGCGCCGCGGTCTCGAGGGCCGGTATCCGCTTCCAGGTCGGCTTCCAGTGGCGGTACGACGTGCGCTGGGAGTCGTCGATCAAGAAGGTGCACGACGGCGAGATCGGCAAGGTGCACTTCGTCTCGGCGCACCGGCACGTCCCGGGCTATCCGACGTCGGGCTGGTACGTCGATCGCTCGCTCTCGGGTGACCTGATCGTCGAGCAGGCCGTTCACGAGATGAACGTCTTCTGCTGGCTGCTGAAGGGGCCGCCGCTCCGCGCCAGCGGCTTCGGCGGCATCAACGCGCTCGTCGGCGTGCCGTCCGACCGCACGATCATGGACCACTACACGGTGAGCTACGAGTTCCCCGAGAACGTGCGTCTGAGCTACAGCCATTGCGTCTACACGCCGGGCAGCGCGTCGGGTCTCGAGCAGATGGTGCTCGGCGACAAATCGGCGATCGACCTGAGGAACGCCACCGTGTTCCGCGGGGGCGAGACCATCGAGACCAGCTTCGACAGCCTCCCGAACGCGACGGGACGCGCGATCGTCTCCTTCATCGACTGCGTGCGGAGCGGCCGCGAGCCGGCGTGCAACCTCGAGGCCGGGGTCAACGCGACGCTGATGGCGATCCTCGGCCGCACGGCGATCCACGAGAAGCGAGTCGTCGAGTGGTCGGAGCTTCTTGCGTGACCCGGTGGCGGCGGGCAGCCGTCGCGCTCGCGCTCGTGGTCTGCGCGTGCGGCCAGCGGCAGGAACGTGGCGAGCGCTCGCCGGGCGGCGACGAGACACGCGTCGGCTCGAGCCGCGGCCCGGGAGCCGACCTCGTCGACGTCTTCGAGCTGCCGCCGAACCACCTCCACCCCGGCAGTCGTTTCCCCGTCGCCAGCCCCGCTCTCCGCGAGCTGTCGCCGCGCTCGATCGTGCCCCGCGGCTGGCTGGCGCGGACGATCCAGCGCCTCGCGCCGGCGGTCGAGAGGCTCGCCGCCGAGGCGAGCGCGGACGGGACGTCGATCCTCGCGAGCGACTGCACGGCCCCGGGACCGGCGTCGGTGCGTGCGCTCGGATCGTACGCGTGGCTGCTCGACGACGGGACCGTCCCGACGGCGGCGCGGGACGCCATCGATCGCCTTCTCGAGAGCGGCGACGCTGACGGATGGATCGGGGCCCCGGCGGCGAAGACGCGGCTCGACTGGCGCGCCGTTGCCCCGCTCCTCGACGCGCTGGCCGATCACCACCGCGTCACCGGTGACGCGCGCGTCATCGAGGTCGTCGCGCGCTTCGCCCGCTTCCTCGGGCTGCGTCTCGCCGAGTCCACCGACGGGAGGACCGCCGCGGACGCGGCAAGCCTGGCCCCGGCGCTCATCTGGCTGCACGACCGGACCGGCGACGCCGCCCACATCGAGCTCGCCCGCACGCTCCACCGCGCGCGCGACGAGCCGAAGACCTTCGCGGCGATCGCCTCGAGCGTGGTGATGGGGATCGCCCTCGCGAACGTCGGCGCCGACCCGGGCGAGGGGGGCACCGCGGACGACGCGTTCGCGAGGCTCGAGTCGCTCTGGCGCGGATCGGCAGGCGGCCCGACGTGCGGGCTCCCGGACCTCGCGGAGGCGCTGCGATCGCTCGGCGAGTGGTCGGCGGATCCGCGCTGGTTCGAGCGTCTCGAGCGGCTCGTCCTCAACGATCTCCCCGCGAGCCATTCCGCCGACGGGCGTGTCATCCACGACGCGGTGCGCCCGAACCAGGTCGAGCCGCCCGCGGCGAGCGATCCGAGGTGCTGCGGCGCCGATCTGCTGCGGACGTGGGCGCGCTTCGGCGCGTCGCTCTGGCGTGCTGCCCCCGGCGACGGGCTCGCGGCGCTCTCCTACGCGCCGTGCGAGGTGACGACGCTCGTCGGCGAGGACGAGGGCACCGTGGTGACGATTCGCGTCGAGACCGCCTACCCCTTCGACGAGACCGTCGAGATCCACGTCAGCTCGCCGCGACCGGTGGTCTTCCCGATGACGCTGCGCATCCCGTCGTGGTGCCACGCGGCCGTCGCGACGATCAACGACCACGATCCGATCGAGGCCGACGCCGGGACGTGGCTCGGCCTGGCGCGACGATGGATCGACGGCGATCGCGTGCGGCTCGATCTCCCGGCCCGCCCGGCGGTGACACCCGCCGAGCGCAACTCGATCGGCGTCCGCCTCGGCCCGCTCGACCTCGTCGTCCCGGTGCAAAACGCCGGCGACGACTGGAACCGCGCCCTCGTCGTCGACCCCTTCCGCCCCGACCGCTGGCTCTCGGCAGTGCGCCGGCGCGCCGACACGAGAACGCCCTTCACCCTCGAGACCCCCGGTGTCCAGGTCACCGGCCAGTCCCGCCTCCTCCCCTCCTGGACACGACCGGACCGCCTCCCCCAGAGCCCGGTCATCGAGACCCGCCTCGACGGCCCGACCGAGCCGGTCACCCTCGTCCCGGCGGGGGCGACGCCGCGGAGGGTGGGACGATTGCCGTGGACGGCGCCCTGACCCGACAGTTGCAAAAACGCAGGTCCCTTCCTGGCGTTTGACCCTCGAAATCGCGGTTCTTCCGGGCCGCGCTGTCGTCTCGGCAGATCGCACCGTGAGTGAGGTTCGCCGTCTTCCTGCGTTCCTCATGGATGCGTCGCAGAGTCTCGCCACCAAGGTCGAGCGGGCTTTCGGGTTTTTTGCAACGTTGAGGTCGGAGTCGGCCATCGGAATCGGAATCGGAATCGGAGTCGGTATCGGCCATCGGTATCGGAGTCGGTCATCGGACTCCGATACCGGAGCTTCGAGGACGAGGACGAGTTTTTGCAACGTTGGGGCCTGAATCTCTCGCCCGCGGACAGGCTCGGCTCGTCGCCATTTTGCGGAGGCTCGACAGGGAAGTCGCGACCGTGGACAGTTTCTCCGCAGGAGACCCGAGCCGCGGCGACCCGTTCTTTCCTGGCGCCACTCCAACGCGGCCCCGTTTCCGGGTTTGTGGAATCCCCCCCGCCACGGGCGACCGTTCGGGAACACGAGTTGCCATGTCATCCCCCGGAGACTGGAGACTGGCACTGTTGAGACCCGTGGAGAACCCAGCCATGAAGACGCAACACGGTTTCACGCTGATCGAGTTGATGATCGCGGTGGCGCTCATCGCCATTCTGCTCGCGATCGCCATACCGTACCTTCAGAACGCGCGGCTCGCCGCCAACGAGGGCTCCGCCGTCAGCTCGCTGCGGACCATCTCGGCGGCCAACCAGACGTACAGGACACGCTTCGGCGCGTACGCGTCGTCACTCTCCGACCTCTCGAGCTCGAGCTTCATCGACTCCAAGCTCGGGACCGCCGATGCGCCGCCTGGCAAGTCCGGCTACGTCTTCACCTACTCGGGAACGCGGAACACGTGGCAGGCCAACGCGGACCCACTGACCGCGGGCACGAGCGGCAACCGCTACTTCTTCATCGACACGAGCGGCGTCATCCGCTTTCGAGAGGGCGGCCAGGCATCGACGACGGACTCTCCGATCGACTCGTGAGGGGCCGGTCGGTCGTACCGGGAGTCAGCCCCGTATTCGTCCTCGTCCTCGTCCTCGTCCTCGATCACCTCGAGACGGGGGTCGACTCCGATTTTGAGTCCGACCCCGACTCCGATTCCGACTCGGACTCCGATTCCGACTCCGAGATCCGAGTCAGAGATCCGAGACCGGAGGCCCGAGTCCGCGTCCTGAGGGTCGTGATTCCTCAATCTGCGTCGTCTGCGTAATCTGCGTAATCTGCGTTCCCTTCCGCCCTTCTATCTCCTTTCCTGCCTTCCTGCCCTTCCTGCCTTCCTTGCCCCCATCTGCCGTCGGAATCGCCATTGGCGTCGAGTAGCTTCATCGGCGTATGGCGCTACGCCATGTCGAGCAGATTTCCCTCGTCGTCCACCTTGATGCGCACTGCTGCGGGGACCTTCGGGAGGCCCGGCATCGGGACGATCTGGCCGGCGATGGCGACGACGAAGCCCGCTCCCGCCGAGAGCATCACGTCGTTGACGGTGATCTCGAAGTTCTCCGCGGCGCCCCGGATCGACGGCACCTCGGTGAAGGACATCGGCGTCTTCGCCATGCAGATCGGCAGGTGGCCGTAGCCCATCGACTCGAAGCGGTCGAGCTCGCGGCCGGCGGCGCTGGTGAAGTTGACCTTGCTGGCGCCGTAGACGCGGGTGGCGATGGTCTCGATCTTCTTCCTGAGGTCGAGCCGGTCGGGGTAGAGCAGCTTGAACCGCCTGTTGCCGCTGGTGGCCGCATCGACGACCGCCTGGGCCAGGGCAGCGCCGCCCTTGCTGCCCCTGGCGTGGACCTCGGAGATCTCGCAGCGGACGTCGTGCTTCTCGCAGGCCTTCCGCACGCGCGTCAGGTCCCGGGCGCGGTCGCCCGGGAAGCGGTTGATGGCGACCACCGGCTCGACCGCGAACTGCCGCACGTTGTCGATGTGTCTCCGGAGGTTGTCCCAGCCCCCACGTCGCGCGAAGCCACCGTGGTACTCGATCGACTGCAGCGTGGCGACGATCACCGCCGCGGCGGGACGCAGCTTCCCCTGGCGGCACTTGATGTCGAAGAACTTCTCGGCGCCGAGGTCGCTGCCGAAGCCGGCCTCGGTGACGAGGTAGTCGCAAAGCGTCAGCCCCATGCGCGTGGCGAGGAGGCTCGAGCAGCCGTGGGCGATGTTGGCGAACGGCCCGCCGTGGACGAGCGCCGGGGTGTGCTCGAGCGTCTGCACGAGGTTGGGAAGGATGGCGTCACGCAGCACCACGGTCATGGCGCCGTCGACCTCGAGCCGATCGCAGGTCACCGGCTTCCGGTCGCGCGTGTACCCGAAGATGATGTCGCGGACCCGCTGGCGCAGATCGGGAAAGCTCTCGGCGAGGCAGAGGATCGCCATCACCTCCGACGCGGGCGTGATGAAGAAGCCGTCGCGGCGGGGCACGCCGTGCGTCGGACCGCCGAGTCCGACGATGATCTCGCGCAGCGCTCGATCGTTGAGATCGACCACGCGGCGCCACGTGATGCGGCGCTGATCGAGGTTGAGCTCGTTCGAGTGATGCAGGTGGTTGTCGATCATCGCCGCGAGCAGGTTGGCGGCCTTCGACACCGCGGCTATGTCTCCCGTGAAGTGGAGGTTGATGTCCTCCGCCGGGATCACCTGCGCGTGCCCCGCGCCGGTCCCACCGCCCTTGATGCCGAAGTACGGGCCGAGCGACGGCTCGCGAATGGCGAGCGTGGATCGGTGGCCGAGCCTCGCGAGCGAGTCGGCGAGGCCGATCGTCGTCGTGGTCTTTCCGACGCCGGACGGCGTCGGCGTCATGGCGGTCACCAGGATCAGCTTGCCTCGTGAACGGCGTGCGTACTTCTCGAGAATGCTGTGCGGCAGCTTGGCGATGAAACGGCCGTGCGGCAGGTAGTCGAGCTCGGTGAGCCCCAGCCTCGCCGCGACCTCGCCGATCGGCAGCTTCTGCACCGACTGTTCGATCTGGATGTCCCTGAGCATGGTGTGTGTTCCGGTGTTGTGGCTGCTGCGGGTGCTTTACACGGCGGGAAGGTAGATGGCGACGCGCGTTCCCGCGTCCTTTCTCGATTCGACGCGGATGTCGCCGCCGTGACTCCTGACGATGCCGTAGGCGACCGACAGGCCGACGCCGCGGTGGCGAGTGCGGGGCTTCGTCGAGTAGAGCGGGTCGAAGGCGCGCATCACCTGCGTGCGATCGATGCCCGCCCCGGCGTCGGCGATGCTGATCTCGACGAACCGCCCCGCGGGCGCGCCGCCCTCGTTGGTCTCGCGCTGCTGGTTGGCCATGCGGATGGTGATCCGTCCGCCTCGCGGCATCGCGTCGATGGCGTTGAGCAGCACCTCGCGCAGCGCCTGCCGGACGGAATCGACGTCGACGGCGATCTTCCAGAGTCCCGGCTGGCCGCGCAGATCGACGGTGACGTGCTCGGGGATGCTCAGGCCGCCGTTCTCCGAGGGATGCAGCACGCCCTCGACGAGGTCCGGGGCCGAGACCTCCTCCCGCTGTCCCGGCGCGACCACTCCCGCGAAGAGCCCGAGAGCGCGGGTGAGCTCCTCGACATGCTCGGTGCGTGACCGTATGCCGTCGATCACGTCCTCGTCTCCCGCGCGCGAGCCGAGGCGGGTGATCTCGCGCCGCACCTCGTCGAGGCTGTCCTCGAGGCGATGGTGGATGTTCTCGGCGAGCTCCCGCACCGCCGACATGCGGACGTGGAACTCGCCGCGCTCGCGCTCGAGCTCCTCGCGCGTCTCGTCGCCGACGAGCACCGCGGCGCCCACGATGTCGCCACGACGAGCGCGCAGCGGCACGGCGCGCACGACGACGATGCGCTCCGCGGAGCCGTCGTCAACGCGCTGGAGGCACCGCGTCGGCCGGCCCTCGAGCGCCGAGGAGATCGCCGATCTGACCGCGTTCTCGCGCAGCAGGGGTACGACGAGGATCGACACCCCCGAGACCCGCCGGCGCGGCATCCCCTCGAGCCCGAGGAGGCCGGCGCCGACGCCGTTGAAGTCGACCACCTTGCCGCCCGGATCGACGATGACCACGGGGAGCTCGAGCCCGCGAAACGCGCCGCGAAACGACAGCGCCGGGTTGAAGCTGCGCCGCAGGAAGCGACCGGCCAGGAGAGCGACCAGGATGACCAGTGCGGTCCCGGCCGCCGAGACGACGACCGTCAGCCACGGACCGGCCCAGCGCGGCGCCTGCACGTTGAACTTCTGAAAGAGCGGCAGGCGGTTCGCGTTGCCGTCGAGGTCGCGCACCTGCACCTCGAAGGTGTGCTCGCCGGGATCGAGGCGGAGGTCGACCGAACGCGACGAGGAGAAATCGCTCCACGGCCCGCCGTCGACGCGGTGCCGGAACAGGAGCCGGTCGGGCGGGGTGACGTCCTTGAGGTCGCGCGCGTCCCACGCGAACCGCAGCAGATTGCTGCCCTGCACGCGGCGCGCGAAGTCGGTGCTGATGAACTTCGGCCGGCGGTAGTCGTCCTGGTGGAAGCGGAAGACGCCGTTGCCCGAGGTGCCGACGAGCACCGTGTCCTCGCGCGAGGAGCTCGGCACCAGCGCCAGCACCTGGCTCATCTGCGGCTCGAGCCCGGCCACCGAGTAGTGGTACCAGCACTCGCCGTCGTATCGCGAGACGCCGCGGTCGGTGCCGAACCAGAGGTTCGCCCCCTCGTCAATCACGGCCGACTCGATCGACCACACGACCGGGCTCTCGAGCCCGTTGCTCTCGTCGAAGTGATCGATGCGGTCTCCGCGGATGCGCGACACGCCGGAGTCCCGGTAGCACACCCAGATCGACCGGTCGACCGGACTCTCGGCGACCGCCCACACGCGCGACGACCGCAGACCGTTGCCGGCGTCGTAGACGCGCTTCACCGACAGGTCCCGGTCGCGGTTCTCGAGCTGGAGGCGCACCAGGCCGCGATCGGTGGCGGCCCAGTAGTCGCCGCTCTGCGCGTGCACCATGTCGTTGACCGTGCCCTGCGAGAGCTCGAAACGGTCGAGGTGCGGCACGTTGCCGATCAGGAACCGGAACCGGTAGATCTCGTGGCTCGTGCCCGGCGTCTCGACCGGCAGGAACCAGAGGCGACCCTTCCTGTCCGTGATGATGTGCCGCACCGGTGTCTCGCTGAAGCGGCGGCTCTCGCGCTCGCCGCGGAACTCCACCCAGCGGCCATCGAAGTAGTACGCGCCGTAGAAGGTCGGCGACGAGATCCAGACGCGCTTCGCCGCATCGAGGGCGAGCCCCGTCACCTGCCTGATGACGACGTTGCCGGTCGATCGGTGGGCGGTGACGGCGCCGTCCTCGTATCGGAAGACGCCGCTCTCGGCGCCGATCCAGATGGCGCCGTCGACCTCCAGCAGGCTGCGCACGATCAGCCGTTCGAGCGCCGAGCCCGCCCCGTCCGGATCGGCGGGCGCCAGCTGCTCCCACCGTCGACTCGCCGGGTCGAAACGCGCCACGCCACCGCGTCGCTCGGAGTACTCGAGGGCGAACCACACGTAGCCGAAGAGGTCGACGAGCTCCACGCGGACCCTGGCGTTGCCGACCCCGAGCGTGGTCGCCCGCTCCCACGTCGTGCCGTCGCGCGAGAAGAAGAGCGCGCCGGTGTCGGTGGTCGCGTATTAGCTTCCCTGCCCGTCGCGGATGAGCCGCTCCACCGAGGGCTGCGGGTCCGCGAGCGACACCACCGCCCAGCGCCCGCTGTCCTCGCGTCGCGCCAGGATCGGCGTGCCACGCGGGGATTCGAAGCGCGCCCAGAGCTGCCGGGAGACGACGATCTGGAACGGCAGCGAGCGCACCGACTGGTGCTTCACCAGGAAGAGACGATCGCACCGCAGCCCGGAGAGCTGCGGCCCGAGGCCGGAATCGATCTTCCACGGACGCCCGGCGCCGAAGTCGCGCTGGTAGAGCCCCTCGTCGGTCGCGAGCCAGTGCACGCGTCCCGCGTCGACGACGTAGTCGAGCGGCTCGCCCCGCGGCACCGGCACGGGGTTGGCGCCCCCGTCGACGGGACCGGGGCCGTCCTTCTCGAGCTTGAGATGTGTGCGCTCGACCAGATCGACGACGTAGACCTCTCCCGCCGGGCTCTCGGCGATCAGGAAGCTCGGGCTCTGGTAGACGCGACGGAGCTCGACGCCGAGCCGGAGCACCCACACGTCTCGCGACGTCACCAGGAAGATCTCGCCTCCGGACTCGACGATGCGCTTGAGGTCGCTCGAGCCGAGCGGGTCGACGCTCGCGAGCTTCGTCCAGTGGTAGCCGTTGTAGCGGAAGAGCCCCTCGTCCGTGCCGACGTAGATCATGTCGTCCCGGTCGTGCCCGAGCGCCGACACCGGACCCGCGGGGAGGCGACCATCGCGATCGTACGTCCGCCACCGCCACGCCTGCGCGAGATCGTCGACCTCGAGCGGGGGCGTCGCCGCGGCGACCGGAGACGGCGTCGCAATCGCGGCGATGCACACGGCAGCGGCACAGAAGGAGATGGCGCCGCGCATGCCGGCAGCGCACCTCATGGCGACCGCCGCGAGCCGCGCTCGCGGCTTCGAGGGCGACGTGGGGCTCATGACCCGATCATATCACCCGAGCATCTCGAGGTACTCGGACATCTCCCGGAGCGCATGCTCGTCTCCAGTCTCGCGCGCCACCGTGATCCCCCTCTCGAGCTCCGTCCGTGCGGCGTCCGGATCGCCGCGCTCGGCGAGCATGCGCGCCTTCTGGAAGTAGGCCGGAACGTAGCGCGAGTCGAGCGACAGCACGCGGTCGAAGCGCCCGGCGGCCTCGTCGATCCGGCCCGCCGAGGCCAGCGCCATGGCGAGCCCGAAATTGAGAAAGACGTCGTCGGGCTCCCTCTCGAGGAGCGTTTCGAGTTGCTCGATCGTCGGCATCAGAACGTCAAGAGATAGCCCGAACAGCGGGGAAATGCAAATTGAAGTCCGAGGGGGAGGGGAGCGGGCGGGTATAATGCCGCCATCAATCGTCCTCGTCCTCGTCCTCGTCCTCGCCGAGACAGAGACAGAGAACAGAGGTCAGAGACCAGAGGATAGACGACCGAGTCCGAGTCGGAATCGGAGTCGGTGTCGGACATCGGAATCGGAGTCGGAGTCGGTATCGGTGTCGGACATCGGAATCGGAATCGGACATCGGTATCCGAGTCGAGGCCGAGTTCGGGACCGGGACCGGGAACGGGCACGGGACCGGGAACGGGTCCGGGAACGGGTGAAGGAGAAGAATCATGCCCGACGAATCCACCAGGGGCCACGCCGAGACGCTCGGGCTCGCGCCCGACTTCCTGGCGCTGCTCAGGTGTCCGCTCGGGAAGGCGGAGCTCGAGGTGCGGGACGGGGCGCTCGTCTGCACGCGGTGTGGGCCGGCGTTTCGCGTCGAGGATGGCATCCCGATTCTGCTGATCGACGACGCGAAGCTCCCCGAGGGGGTCGAGAGCGCTGCTGACCTGCCCTGTCAGCGCGAGGAGTCGTGAACGCGTCGGCGGCCGAGGTCGGCGACCGGGACCGGGTAATCCTCCACCTCGACATGGACGCCTTCTACGCCGCCGTCGAGGTGCTCGATGACCCATCGCTGCGCGGCAAGCCGGTGATCGTCGGCGGCACGCCGAGCGGACACGGCGTCGTCTCGACCGCGAGCTACGAGGCGCGTCGCTTCGGGGTGCGCAGCGCCATGCCCGCCGTCACCGCGGTCCGGCTGTGTCCGGACGGCGTCTTCCTCTCCCCGAGGCCGAAGCGCTACGCCGAGCTCAGCCGGCGCGTGATGGCGGTGCTCGCGGAGTACAGCTCGGTGGTCGAGCCGATCTCGATCGACGAGGCGTTCCTCGACATCACGGGCTCGCTGCGCCTGGCGGGCGCGCCGCGCGAGATCGCGTTCGAGATCAAGCGCCGCGTCCACGAGACCACCGGCGGCCTCACGGCGTCGGTCGGCATCGCGCCGAGCAAGTTCGTCGCCAAGGTCGCCAGCGACCTCTGCAAGCCGGACGGCCTCGTCGTCGTCGAGCCGGGCCGCGTCCGCGAGTTCCTCGCGCCGCTCCCGATCGAGCGCATCTGGGGCGTCGGTCCGAAGTCGGCCGAGGTCCTCCACCGCGCCGGGTGCCGCCGGATCCGGGATCTCCAGGAGCGCTCCGAGGCGTTGCTGGTCGCCAGCTTCGGCGAGGAGATGGGGCGACACCTCCACCGCCTCGCGAACGGCATCGACAACCGAGCCGTGGTCACCTCGGGCTCGCCGCGGTCGGTCTCGAGCGAGACGACGCTCGGCGAGTTCGTCCCGCCCGACGACATCGAGGCGGTCGAGCGCCTGCTCCTCCGTCTCAGCGAGGACGTCGCGACGAGGCTCCTGCGCGGACACGCGCGCTGCCGCGGCATCACGCTCAAGGTGCGCGACGAGAAGTTCGTGACGCGAACACGCTCGACCTCTCTCGAGGAGCCCACCTGCCTCACCGAGGAGATCTACGGCGCGGCGCGGCGTCTCTTCACGGAGCGCGTCGACCTCGGCCGACGGAGGATCCGGTTGCTCGGCGTCGCCGCCGGCCACCTGTCCTTCGACGAGCTCGAGCAGCTCGATCTCTTCGACTCGCCCGACCGCGACCGGGCGCTGCGCGTCGCCACCACGGTCGACTCCATCCGCGCGCGCCTCGGACGCGGCGCCATCGTCCGCGGACGCCTGCTCGACGGTCCCCGGCGTTCTTCCGATAAACGCGCGCCCCGCGGAAGAACTTGAAGCGCGACCGGGGCGCCGATAAGATCCGGGGCTCGCGCGGCGGACTCCTGCCATCCAGCGGCGCGATTCGAGTCAGAAGAATCGAGCAAGGAGTCTCGCCATGTCTCCAGGTGTCCCCACGTCGGGCAGGATCGCGGCCGCCCTGACGCTGTCCGTCCTGCTCCTCCCCGCCGTACGCGGCAACTCCGAGATCTTCGAGCAGCCCGAGATCCAGTTCGACGTGCTGCTCGACGTCCCGCAGATCAACCGTTTCGAGACGACGCTGCGGTTCGGCCGCAACGACGATATCTTCGTCGAGGTCGACGCGAGCCTCCGCTTCGACAGCCGCGGACGCGTCGTCTGCAACAGCGACTGCACCGTCGACGGCGTGCCCGTCGAGGTGAAGGGCGTGATGAAGCGCCGCAACGATCGCTGGTTCTACAAGATCGTCCTGCGCAGCACCGAGACGCCCCGCACGGTCGTCAAGGCCGTCGGCTTCGTCGACGACGGGATGGCGACGCTCATCTACCGCGGTCCCAAGGGAAAGGGCCGTGTCCGCGACGCGCCGGTGGTGCTGTCGCCGCTGGCCGGCCCCGCGCCGGCGCGCGTCACGCTCACCCCGACCGTCTCCGGGTCGGGCAGGATCACCGGCGCGGGACGGTTCCCGACCGGCTTCGGCAGCGAGGAGGAGCTCGAGGGCAAGCTCGTCGGTCGCGCCGTCGGCAACTTCGTCAAGTGGACGCTGAAGGGTCGCGGGCGGAAGCTCATCTTTCAGGGCTTCCTTCGCGAGAACCAGGTCTACGCCGGCACGCTCCTCGTGCGGCTGCCACCCGAGAAGAACCTCGTCTCCGAGTTCGGCTTCCCCGAGCGCATCAACGTCGCGCCGTCGGCGTTGCCGAAGGTGGAGAAGCAGAAGCCCTTCGTGCTCCGCTTCACGTTCCCGCTGGTCGACCGCAGGACGAACCGACCGATCCGACCGGGCGGAGACGGCCAGGGGACGCCGCCGCCGACCGGCACCGACTTCAGCGTCTTCGAGGACAGCGTGCTGATCGACCCGCTCGAGACCAACCAGTTCCTGACGTCGAACGACGTCAGGCCGCTCGAGGTGGTGCTCATCCTCGACTACTCGCGCAGCATGAAGGACAGCATCGACGCCATGGTGAGCGCGGCGAACTCGTTCCTCGGCCGCCTCGGCGAGAACGCGTCGATCTCGGTGATGGGTTTCTGGGAGCGCCAGGGAGGACGCGGCTTCATCTCGGAGAACGAGCAGCCGGCCCGCTACACCGTCGAGGAGAAGCTGGCGTTCTTCGACCGGCTGAGACGGTTCGATCCGGGCGAGCACGGCGCCAGCGAGATCTGGGACGCGCTCGACGAGGCGCTCGACGTCCTGCCGCCGCCGCAGAGCGGCGTGTCGCAGGCGGTCGTCTTCCTCTCCGACGGCCACGACACCTCGAGCGGCACCTCGGTCGATGACATCATCCGCAAGTCGCAGGCGCGAGCCGTCAACTTTTACCCGCTGGGCTTCAACGTCCGGGCCGACGTGTTTCCCGAGGACCGCAAGAACCTGCTGCGGATCGCGCGCGAGAGCGGCGGCGCGGCGTTCTTCGAGACCGCCGGCGACCGCGACGTCGAGCAAAAGCTCGGCCGTCTCTTCCAGGTGGTCTCCGACAAGCTGATCAGCGAGTGGGTGCTGACGTACGTGACGCTGAAGACATCCGCGCGGCACGTCGTCGAGGTGCGCAGCGAGTACGAGTTCGCCAAGCCGCTGCGGCTGTCGCACGTGTTCGAGGTGAACGACGACCTCATCGGCGACATCCGCCAGGGGATCCTCTCGCTGCGGCCCGAGGTGTCGACGACGCCGGACGTGCGACGGTACGCGCTGCACGCGAACTACGTGCCCCGCGGCGTCAGTCGTCTCCGCATTACCGTCGACGTGGAGCCGGCGGAGGCGGTCGCCGGGATCGAGCTCTTCGAGGAGAACGGTCTGCTCACGAGCTCCAGGGGCTGGACCGCCGCCGCGGACGGCGACGGGGCCTTCCTGATCGTCAACGAGTCCCGCGACGAGCTCGAATACGGCGCGTTCGGACTGCTCCTCGACGTCACCGTCGAGGGCGGCCGCCTCCTGCGCCTGTGCGTCGACGACCGCATCTACACCGTGAACAAGACCTTCGTCTTCACGGACACGGGGACGGCGTGCGCGGACGTGATCGGCGAATAGTCCGCTCGGTGGACGGCAGGAAAGCCGTCAAGACGCTGGATCCTCCGAAACACGCAGGAACCATACGCGCCGTCGAACGCTGACGGACGCGATCCCTCCGACCTTTTCCGGCCGCAACTTCCGGAGAAGCGCCCCGCCGCCACCGGTCCGGCGCGAGACTTGCCGTTCCGGTAAATCGGTGTGTGTATGCGGTAAGAACCGCAGGAGGAACGCGTAACGGAAGCCACTGGAGGGAGTCATGAAGACTCGAACGGGTAGCGCTGTGAGCATTCGAAGCCGCAGGAACGGAACGCGGGAGCGCGGGGTGATTCTGGTCTTCGCGATGGTGATGACCCTGCTGATCATGGCGTTGTCGACCTCGGTCGCGGTCGTCTCCATGACCGAGTCGCGGGTAACGATCGACTCCGTCGAGGATCGCCAGGCGTTCTACCTCGCCGAGGCGGGCATCGACGCGGCCAAGTGGGAGCTCACCGACGGCCAGGATGGCAACCTGAACGCCAC
>JBFFXF010000190.1:0-14171 GCA_041569895.1 Planctomycetota bacterium
CAGGAGGCGGTTGTCGCGCGCCATCTCGCGCTCGCCCTGGAAGACCTTGATCTCGACCGACGTCTGGTTGTCCGCGGCGGTCGAGAAGGTCTCCTTCTTGGTGGTCGGAATGGTCGTGTTGCGCTCGATGAGCTTCGTCATCACGCCGCCGAGCGTCTCGATGCCCAGCGACAGTGGCGTCACGTCGAGGAGCAGCACGTCCTTGAGATCCGCGTCGCCGGCCAGGATGCCTCCCTGGATCGCGGCGCCGAGCGCCACCACCTCGTCGGGGTTGACCGAGCGGTTCGGCGCCTTGCCGAAGATCTCCTTGACGAGCTCCTGCACCATCGGGATGCGCGTCGAGCCGCCGACGAGCAGGATCTCGTCGACCTCGCCGGGGGAGAGGTCGGCGTCCTTGAGGGCGATCTCGCACGGCCGCCGGCAGCGCTCCACCTCCGACTCGATCAGCTGCTCGAACTTCGACCGCGTCAGCTCCATCTGGAGGTGCTTCGGACCGGACTGGTCGGCCGTGATGAACGGCAGATTGATGTCGGTCGACGTCTTCGTCGACAGCTCGCACTTCGCCTTCTCCGCGGCCTCCTTGAGGCGCTGGAGCGCCATCTGGTCCTTGCGGAGATCGATGCCGTTCTCCTTCTTGAACTGATCCGCGATGTGATCGATGAGGATCTGGTCGAAGTTGTCACCACCGAGGTGGGTGTCGCCGTTCGTGGACATCACCTCGAAGAGACCCTCGTCGAGCTTGAGGATCGAGATGTCGAAGGTGCCGCCGCCGAGGTCGAAGACGGCGACCTTCTTGTCGGACGCCTTGTCCTTGAGCCCGTACGCGAGCGCCGCCGCGGTCGGCTCGTTGATGATGCGCACGACGTCGAGCCCGGCGATCTTGCCGGCGTCCTTCGTCGCCTGTCGCTGCCCGTCGTTGAAGTAGGCGGGCACCGTGATGACGGCCTTCTCGACCTTGCCGCCGAGGTAGGTCTCCGCGGCCTCCTTGAGGCTCTGGAGGATCATCGCGGAGATCTGGGGCGGCGTATGCTTCTCGCCGTCGATCTCGACGCTGACGAGCTCCTCCGGGCTGCCGACGATGCGGTACGGCACCATCTTCTCCTCGTCAGCCACCTCGCTGTGGCGGCGGCCCATGAAGCGCTTGATGGAGAAGATCGTCTTCGTCGGGTTGGTGACGGCCTGGCGCTTCGCCAGCGTGCCGACGAGCCGCTCCTTGTCGGTGAACGCGACGACGGACGGAGTGATCCGCTGCCCGTCGGAGTTCGGGATCACGGTCGGCTCGGATCCTTCCATGACCGCGACCACCGAGTTCGTGGTTCCGAGGTCGATTCCGATGATCTTGGGCATGAGCTTCTCCTGTGAAGCACAGGTAGTTCTGGTTCTTCGGGCGCGTCCGGCGTCGGTGACGACCGCGCACCGGCTCCGCGCCGGCGTTCTTTTTTGCAAATGGTGTTCCGGAGCACCCCGGCGGACGCCGCAAGATGAATACGCGCAACCACTTGGGCTCCGGATTGCGATGCCGTCACGAACCGCGAGGGCTGCCAAAGCGGCAGATGGTTCCGGAGAGCCTGATCGCGACTGTCAGGCTGGCAGCCGGACGGCGCGTGTCGCCCCGGAAGCGCTCAGAGCCCGTACTCCTTGATCCGCCGGTAGAGCGTGCGCTCCGCGATGCCGAGCATCTTCGCCGCCTCCTGGCGGTTGCCGTCGACCGAGGCGAGCGTGTTCCGGATGTGCTCCCGCTCGACGTCCTGGATCGTCCGGCCGACGAGCCCGTCGAGCGACGGGGCGGTGCCGCCCTCGAGCTGGGGACGCGCGATGCGGATCGACTCGGGGAGATCGGCGACGGTGATCAGCGGTCCCGGCGCGACGACGATGATGTTCTCGATCACGTGTCGCAGCTCGCGCACGTTTCCCTTCCAGGAATGGGTCGCCAGCGCCGCGACCGCCGCCGGCTCGACCTCCTCGAAGTGCTTGTCGTAGGCGTCCGCGTACTTGGCGACGAAATGGTAGACGAGAAGCGGGATGTCGTCCCGTCGCTCGCGCAGCGGCGGCAGATGGATCGGCACCACCTTGAGCCGGTAGTAGAGGTCCTCGCGAAACTTGCCCTCGGCGACGCGCTCCTCGAGGTTGCGGTGCGTCGCCGCGACGACGCGGACATCGACGGGCACCGGGTCGTTGGCGCCGACCCGGACGATCTCGCGGTTCTCGAGCACGCGCAGCAGCTTCACCTGGGTCTCGAGCGGGATGTCCCCCACCTCGTCGAGGAAGATCGTGCCCCGGTTGCTGTGCTCGAAGTAGCCGAGTCGGGAGCTGATGGCCCCCGTGAACGCGCCCTTCTCGTGTCCGAAGAGCTCGCTCTCGATGATCTGCGGCGAGAGGGCCGCGCAGTTGACCGGCATGAACCGGCGGCTGCGCCGCGGGCTTGCCTGGTGAATGGCGTGCGCGAGCAGGTCCTTCCCGGTGCCGCTCTCGCCCGTGATCAGCACGGTGACGTCCTTGGAGGCGACCTGGGAACAGCGCTCGACGACCCGCCGCATCGATTCGCTGGCGTAGATGATGCGCTCGAAGCCCGGCGGGGCGCCGCGCGGGATCGACTTCGCTCGATCGCGCGCGAGCTCGCCGAGGCGGCTCTTCTCGACCGTGCGCATCGCCTTCTCGACGAGGTCGTCGAAGTCGGGCGGGCGCACGAGGTACTCCGAAACGCCGAGACGCCCGGCCTCGACGGCCGCCGCAGTGGCGTCGGCCATCGACTCGTGGCTGGTGAGCACGATCAGTCCCGCGTGCGGGTTGATCTCGCGCACGCGGCAGAGGAACTCGGTTCCGCTGGTGCCCTCGAGCTCGAGATCGGCCAGCACCAGCTCGTAGCGGTTCTTCTCGAGCGCCTCGAGCGCCGCGTCGCCGTGGTCGGCGATGTCGCAGCGGAACCCCGCCGCCTCGAGGCCGTCCGCGGTGACCTCGCCCCGCTCCTGATCGCCGTCGACGACGAGGACGACGCCCTTGCCCCGTTGATCGACGATCTCCGTGGGCTGCCGGATCCGGGTCAGTGAGGTCGACTGCGCCTCGGCGTCGCGGGCGCCCTTCGACTCGGACGCTGTTCTCGATTCGGCGTCGCCGGGTCGCTCGCCCTCAGGGCGTGGCATTCGCTTCGCCCGCGATCTCGAAATCGTTCTCGATTCGTTCCCCATCACTCTCTTCTTCAGTGTTGTCGCCGGCGGGGTCGTCCTCGCCGTTCGCGTCGTCCGGATCGTCCTCGTCCAGCTCGACGACCCGGCTCTCCTGTTCGAGAATGGTGTACTCGAAGCGCTTCAGGGCGACACGCGCGTCTGTACCGAGGATCTGGACGACGAAGTCGCCTGGCGCGCCGGATTGCGTGTGCTCGTACTTGATCGATTTGCCGGTCGAGACGCACGTGATCTCGAACGTGCTCTCCTGCACGACGACGACGAACTGGTGCCAGGAATCGTCGCCGGGAAGCTCGAGCTTCTCGAGCGACAGCGGCAGGAAGACGTCGCGGCCGGTCTTCGGGTCCTGTCTCGCCTTGGCGCCGAAGCGGATGTTGTCGGGGTCGTGCACGCGCGCCTCGAAGGTCAGGCGGACGTCCACCCACGTGCCGTCTCCGAGCATCGCGTAGCTGCCGACCTCGTCCTTGCGGTCGTACGTCTCGGGATTCGGGCCGAGCTCGAGCGCGTTCTCCTCCTTGTTGTAGCCGATCGGGAACTCGGGGTGGCCTTCCCACCGAAAATCGGAGAGCGGCCATAACCGCGAAATGCCCGACGTCAGGACACTGTCGCGCTCCCGTCGGGTCTTGACGTAGAGCTCGTAGTTCTCGCGCACGAGCTCGCGGATCTTCTCGCCGTACGGCGTGTCGTCGTAGTCCGGGTCGAAGCCCTCCAGGAAGCCGATAATCCTCGCGTAGTCGTCGCCGAAGGTCTTGATCATCCCCTCGCGGCGGTAGTAGTCCATCTCGGCCTTCTGATACTTCTCGATGGTGTTGCGCAGCGCCTGGAGCCGCTGGCGTATGTCGGTGTCCGGGTACAGAGTGACCGGGAAGCGATCGACGAGACCCTCGGCGGCCTGGATGTCCGGCGCCGGCGAGTGGAGGATCTGCATCACGTTCTCCTCGACCTCCTCGTACGCGCCCTTCATGTCGATCTCCAGCGCCTTGCGGAGATCCTGGACGATCGCCTCGGCGCTCTTGATCTCGGGGACCTTGTCGGTCTCGCCCGCGACCAGGCGTCGCGCGCGGATCAGGAACGCCTCGACGAGCTTGATGCGGGCGGAGATCGAGTTCGAATCCTGGGCGATTTGCCGCTTCAGCGCCTCGAACTGGCCCTGGACCCGCTCCGCCGGCGTCATCGGTCCGCGGCGCGCGGGGCTTGCCCGGTCCGGAGACGAGCCGCTGGCGGACTGCGGGGCGGACGTCGCGGAGCCGCCGGAGTCGCAGCCCGTCAGCGCGAGCCACACCGCGAGAGGCGCGACCGCGACGGCAGCGAGGGGTTTGATTCGGTGGTGTCTCATGGGGCGATCGCTTCCGGCGGACAAACGATAATTATAGGATCCGCTTCTCTCGTCGCGCAATCCTCAGCAGCGAATCAGTCCTCGATGGCGTCCGCCTCGGCTTCCTCGAGCCGCCGGCGGAAGCGGCGGCGGCGCATCGCCTCGACGACCATGGCGACCAGGGCCAGGAGCGTGATGATGGTCCAGAAGTTGACCACCGAGGCCACCGCCGCGAAGAGCGAATGGCGCGAGATGATCCACGTCCGGAACTCGCCCTCGAAATCGCCCCACGCGGAGCCGGTGGCGGTTTCGTACGCGCGACCGATCGGGTCCCCCGACGCGAGCCGCTCGAGGATGCGGGGAACGGCGGCCTCGCCGTGGCGCTCCACGATCGACTCGATCATTAGCAGGCTTTGCTGGTAGGCGATCGAGCCGGGGTGATGCAGCCTCGGGAATCCCCGCGTCAGCTCGTTGAGCGAGAAGAGTCCGCCGAATCGCGCCAGCGCGCTCAGTCGCGCCTCGTCCTCGACGGGGATGCTTCCCTGCGACACCCACATCGCGACGCCCTCGTCGAACCACCTCGGGATGGTGGCGCCCGACGAGTGAATGACCAGATGCGCGAGCTCGTGCGCCAGGGTCACCTCCGGCTGGTCCCAGCGTCGCAGGCCGGCGAAGGGATCGTCCTCGCGAACGACGATCAGCCGCCACCCGGGGAAGGCGACGCCGACCATCCACTCCGTCGGATCCCGTCTCGACACGCCACGGTATACACGCGCGAACTCGGCGCGGTCCGGAACGAAGACAACGGTGATCTCATGGCGGAGTGACCGCCCGAGACGTCTCTCGATGCGCTCGAGGTGCCTCGAGACGAACCCCACACGGTCATCGCGCGAGCTCAGACGCCCGCCACGAAAGCGCAGCTGTCCGAAGGGTGCGCTCTCGCGCTGGTAGCCTTCGAGGAGATCGTCTGCGTTCGGCGCGGCGAACGCGAGCGCGAGCGCGAGGGTGAGCGTGAGCGAGGCGGAGAGGGGCATGCCGTATTATAGAACGGCATCTTCCGGAGTGGTCTCCGTTCCTCGGCCTCGTCCTCGAACCCCGTCCAGCAACTGTTCGGGCACGGGACCGGGACCCGATCCGGATCCTCCCGTCCTCCTCGCGCCCCGGATCCCCGAGTGGGGACGGACGCTGGCTCAGATGTCCGAGAGAGCGGCGACCAGACAGCCCTTCGCGACGCTGAACAGCGGATCCTCGGCGAGACGGATGTTCTTGACGTCGATCGGGAACTTGATCGACTCGAACTCCTCCTTGAACACGTCGATGAAGCCGCCGATCAGTGACGTCCCGCCCGCGCACACGATCTCGACCGGATCGGGGAAGGACGGCATGCCCGACGACGACTCGAAACGACGCTTGATGTTCTCGAGGGCGTACGAGATCAGGTTGCGGTAGTAGATCTCGACCGCCTCCTCCTCGCGCGACTTCGGATTGGTGATGTCGACACCCTTCTCCTTGATCGCGGTCGCGCGGCTCGCCTTGATGCCGAGCACCGTGGCGACGTTGCGATCGATCCAGTCGCCGCCCCTTGACGTCGAGAACGTCAGGGCCGGAATCGACTTGTAGGCGACGCAGATGTTGAACATGCCGCCGCCGCAGGAGATGCCGATCCCCGAGAAGTCGTCCTCGGCAAGCTCGGAGAAGACCACCGCGTGACCCTCGACGAGGGGCTTCGGCGTGTACCCGAGCTTCTTGAGGATTCCGGAGAACAGACCCTTGTGGTAGATCACGTTGAAGTCGGCGTCGATCGGATCCGCGGGAATCGAGAAGTAGCAGTTCTCGCCCTTCTCGGTCGGCTGACCGAGGAGGTTCTCGAGAAGGAGCTTCTCGATCGGCAGCGCGTCGTTCTCCTGCGGGCTGATGACGCCGTCCTTCATCGGCCGGCGCGTCTCGCGGTTGAAGATGTTCGCGAGCTCGAAAGCGGGATCGCCGACGACGACCATCTTGCCGTCGATGACGACGTACTGCACGTTCAGCTTGGTCAGCATGTTACGCGTGTAGTCGTCCGCCTCGATGTCGATGAAGGCGTTCCGCTGAATCTTGATGGTGACGTTCCCCTCGACGTCCTGCGCGGCGCTCACGAGGTTCGCCGTTCCGACGTCCAGGCCGCGCCCGAGCTCGTACGTCGCGTCGGGACTGGCCGTGGCCGCGGCGGCTGATTTCTGCAGCGCCTCGACCTTCTCGGGGGAGAATTCCGGGCTATTCCCCATCCTGTGTTCCTCCTTGCTGAAGGGCTTTTAGCTTGTTGAGGGTGCTCTTGACGCCACTGGCCTTGGCCTGCTTCACCTTGACCTCGGACACGTTCGATTCCATGGTGTCCTGGTCGTCGCGGGCGAACAGCCTCTCGAGGACCACTTCCTTGTCGGCAGCGCTGAGGTCGCCGCCGATGCCGCCGACCGCGCCGATGCGGCTGATCTTGTCGGCGAGTCCCTCGATACTCGCCTGCAGCTGCGACATGTTCCCACCCTGCACGGGCTGCTCTTGCTTGAATCTATCGACGATGGCCATCATCAGGCCCTCGAGAACCGGCGAGGCTGCGCCCCCGCCCTGCTGGAGGTCGCTGATCTGTCGCTCGCGATCCGCGAGCTTTCGCCTTAGTTCTTCGACCTCTGCTTCTTTCGCCTTTACCGATTCCGTGTTCGCCCTCGCCTCGAGCTCGGCGATGCGGTGGCGGGCGCTCTCGAGTTGCTCGAGGAGCGTGCCCTCGACCTGCGAGCGCTGCCGCGAGATGTCCTCGATGCGGGACTGCGTCTGCTCGACGATCCGGCGGCGCTCCTCCTGGGTGATCTCCTCGGAGCGAGACGCGATCACCCGATCCACGGCCTCGTGGATCAGCTTGGTGACGACCGCCTTGTTGAGGACCTTGACCTGCTTGAAGCCCTTCTTCTGCAAGTCGGCGACGCGGACCTCGGAGGTGCTCTCCTGGATCGCCTTCTTGATGTCGAGCGTGGGGCCGCTGGATGAGTCGCTCACGGCGTCTCCGTTTGAGCGTTTCGGTCGAGTCCTTTCGACGGTCGTCAGGCTGTGCGGACTCCCCTTCCGGTCGGGTTCGGGAGCCGTCGCGTGCCCACGGGGCTTGAAAGAATAGCATCCCGGTGATGGCCGCGGCCAAAAAGACGGGTTATCGGCCGCTCCATGGCGCCCGCCCCGGACAGGCATCGCCGGCGGGGCGGGGCGCGGACGGGTCGGAGGGGTGGCTGGCTCGCGAGGCGGCGCGCGCGATCAGCGTCGGCGCCAGCCGCGGCGAGTCTCCGGCTGTCGAGACTCCGGCTCTCGCGTCCGCGAGCCCGGAGAGACGCGTGGCGGTACGGTCTCGTCGCGCCGTTCGTCGCGGTTCTCGACCGTTTCCCGGTACCGGCGCTCGCGCTGCGCGGCGACACGGCGCTCGTAGAAGCGCCGCAACTCGGCGATGTTCCGGAGCACCACCTGCTTGTCCTCCTCGGTGAGGCCGGCCGTGGCGTACGGTCCGATCAGGTTCAGGTACCGGAGGGCTTCCTCGTACTCGCCGAGGTACTCGTGGTGCCGCATCACACGCTCGATCGCGTCCGTCCGGGGCAACGCCGTGCCGGGATTCGCGAAGTAGATGCGATACGACCTGTTGGAGTCCCTGAAATTGCGCTCCAGGAGCTCGTAGTAGTCCCGGGCCTCGGCCTCGAGCTCCGCGCGCTCGGCGGGCGACTCGGCAAGCTCGATCTCCTCGAGGATCTCCTCGTAGACGAGGCGGTAGTGATGTCCCAGCCTCGACAGGGCCTCGCCATACTCCCGGAAGCACGTCGGGCAGCCGCCGGGCGAGATCTCCGTGGTGATGCGCTCGTACTCGACCGCCTTCTCGAGCTCCTGAACGTCCTGCCCCTCGCTCGCGACGTACCTCGCGACGGCCTCGGCGGCCTTCGCGCGGTAGTCCGTGATCGCCCTGGCCCTCTCGCGGGGCGTGGCGCGGTCCCAGTTCGTGCGGTGGACCTCGCTGCAGCCGACGAGCGACACGCCGGCGAGCGCCACGACCGACACCACTTGCTTCAGTTTCATGGAAGTACTCCTGTTCAACGCCCGCGGACGCGACAGGCAAGAAAAGAGGTCGAAAGCCGGCACATCAGGGGCCGTCCTCGCCTCGTCACCTCTCTTCTTCTCCGGGAATCGCTGCCGGACAGCTCGCTTCCGGAAGGTTCGCTCCGTGCACTTCCCGTGCAGTTCGCTTCCGGGCGGTGGGTCCGTTCGCTCAAGGGTCGACGGTATCACACGCGTCGCGCGCGGTCAACGTCGAGGCGGCGGTCAACTTCCGTGCCCGGCGCCGTCGGCAAGGCGCATCGGACCTGTCAATCCGACGCCATCAATCCGACGCCATCCAGCGGTCGTCGTCCATCGAGTACTCGACGAGCTCGGCCGGCGAGAAGAAGAGCGCGATCTCCTTCTCCGCGGCCGCCGTGGAATCGGAGCCGTGGATGAGGTTGAACTGGTTCGATATCCCGTAGTCCCCGCGAATGGTGCCGGGTGCCGCCTCGAACGCGAAGGTCTTTCCCATCATGCCGCGGACCACCTCGACCGCCCGGTGCCCCTCGAGCACGGCGAAGACGACGGGACCCGAGAGCATGAATCGGAGAAGACCCTTGTAGAACGGCTTGCCGGCGTGAGCGGCGTAGTGCTTCTCGAGGAGCGCGCGCTCGACGACCGACATCTTCAGTCCGACGATCTTGAATCCCTTGTGCTCGAAGCGTTCGAGGAGCGCCCCGCAGAGCCGCCGCTGCACGGCGTCCGGCTTGAGGATCACCAGTGTTCGTTCCATGTCACCCGCCGTCTTCCTGTCGAGTTGACGCCCCGGACGTCCTCACGCGTGCCGCCCTCGCGGTCGACACCGTTACCGCCGATCTCGTCGCCCGACGACGTGCGTCGCGTTCCCGACGGCGAGAAACTGTCCACAAGCTGGAGAGCCCCGCGCTCTCCGGACCGCGCTGTCCACTCCGTTTCTCGGGCGCTGCGGTCAATGGGAACAGCTCGACGCCTCAAAAAAAAGCAGATCACCGGGCCGCTGTCAAACCGACAATGGAGAGAGTGTACACCGGTCGACGGCTGCCGTCGTCCCGATCCCCGCGCCGGTTTCCGGAAGCGGGCGGGGGTCTGATCCGCGTCCGTCCGCGTCGTTCCGCGTCGTTCCGCGTCGTTCCGGCGGGTGGGGCGCCGGGTGCACGTCGAACGCCACGAACCAGCGTACCGTCGAGCTTGATGAGCGAGCACCTGGAGAAGACCACGACCCGCGTGACGTCCGAGGCGCTCGCCGCCCGGTGGAACCAGATTCCCGATGAGGGCGAGGGCGGCGGTCTCGCCGACAGGGAGATCCCCCAGGGCGAGGGCGGCGACCTCGGCCTGCGCCTCCTGGCGGAGCTCGCCACCGATCGGACGAGCGGTGTCGAGTGGATCCGCGCGGCACTGATCGAGGTGCAGGAGATCACCGGCGCGGAGCGCGTCTTCTTCTTCGATGTCACCGGCTCGTCGGTCGGCGCCGGGGGAGCGACCGAGGCGGCGTCGGAGGTCGGCCAGTGTCTGCTGGCACTCGACTACGACAAGGAGCCGATCTCGCGTCCGGAGGCGAAAATCCCGACGGCCGATCTCGAGGCCGCGGTGCGCGACCACCACGCGATCTTCTGTCTCGACGCCGTCGAGAAGGGTTCCGGGTCGGGCGGCGACAGCACACCGGCGCGCGGATTCGCGGTGGTCCCGCTCGTGGCGAGGAACGTGTGCCACGCGGTCGTCTACCTCGACCACCGCTTCCAGCCGATCTCCATCGCCGAGCGACAGGCGGACCGGCTGCTGATTCTGCTGCGGACCATCGGCTTCCGGTACGCGGTCGAGAAGCTGACGCACGAGAATCGCTCGCTCTGGTCCGACCTGCTGACACAGCGCGAGAAGCTGAAGTCGGTGGAATCGACCGCCGCGCAGGCGCCGCGCTCGCGGGCACGAAAGACCGGCCGGCAGGGCTTCAAGGGGAACTACGACTCGATCGTGGCGTCGAGCGCGCCGATGGTCGAGATCTTCCAGCTGCTCGACCGGATTCGCACGTCGAGTGCGCCCGTCCTGATCAACGGCGAGAGCGGCACCGGAAAGGAGCTCGTCGCGACGGCGATCCACCGCAACAGCCCGCGCAAGGACCGCGACTTCGTCTCGGAGAACTGCGGCGCGCTCACCGAGACGCTCCTCGAGAGCGAGCTCTTCGGCTACGTCAAGGGAGCGTTCACCGGGGCGACGCGCGACCACAAGGGACTCTTCGAGCTCGCCGACGGCGGCACGCTCTTCCTGGACGAGGTCGGCGACATGAGCCCCGCGATGCAGAAGAAGCTGCTGCGCAGCCTCCAGGAGGGCGTCGTCCGCCGGGTCGGCGGCAAGGAGTACATCAAGGTCGACGTTCGCATCATCTCCGCGACCAACAAGGACCTCCTGCAGGAGGTGCGGCGAGCCAACTTTCGCGAGGACCTCTACTACCGCCTCAACGTCATCAACCTCCGGCTGCCGCCCCTGAGGGAGCGCCGCGAGGACGTCCCGGAGCTCGTCGAGTTCTTCCTCGCACAGCTCGCCAAGGAGACCGGCACCGAGAAGGTGATCTCGCCGGCCGCCATGCAGCTGCTGACCAAGTACAACTGGCCCGGCAACATCCGCGAGCTCCAGAACGAGGTGAAGCGCCTGTTCGCGATCTCCGACGCGCGCATCGAGGCCAACCTCCTCTCCGACGTCATCCGCCGCGGCGAGGGCCTCGACATGCTCTCCTCGAACCTCGAGGAGGAGCTCCGCTGCCTCACCCTCAAGGAGGCGCTCGAGAAGGTCGAGCGCGCCCTGATCAAGCGCGCCCTCCTCGCCAGCCAGGGCAACAAGAGCCAGGTCGCCAAGCAGCTGCAGATCCCCAAGACCAGCCTGTACAACAAAATCAGCAAATACCAGCTGGACAGGGAAGTGCAGGAGTCGCTGTACTGATTCGGGGGCACCCTCGTTCCCGTTCCCGTTCCCGTGCCCGTTCCCGTGCCCGTTCCCGATAGGCTGCTCGAGGAGATGGCCGTCTCGTCCTCGACCGACCCGACTCCGATTCCGACCATTCCGACCCCGACTCCGATCCCGATACCGACCCCGATTCCGATTCCGATGGCCGACTCCGATGACCGTCTCGGGCGGTCCATTCTCACCGTCCACGGTTCACGGTCCACGGTCCACGGTCACGGTCCACGGTCACGGTCACGGTCACGAACCACGGTCACGTCATCCGCATTCCTCAATCCCGAGCCGCCCGGGCACGGGAACGGGCACGGGAGCAACGGGAACGGGAATGAGGGGACGTGCGAAACCCGCCACACCCCCGCACCCCCGACCAGTCCCGTGGTCCGGGAATGTGGCAAAATCGCCACAGAATCGCTGGAACCCCACCGGTGGCCGACTTAGAATGACTGCCGAGAGTCGGGGTCGCCGGCGGTGACGCCCGCTCTCGGACGACTGAGACTTTTTCACAACACCCGCCCGCCGTCCCCCCCGGGGGGAGACGCGTCCAGGAGACGGACGTGCGTTGCGCCTGGAGACTGAATCACCGGTACGAAGCGGTCAGCGAGATCGCCCGCAGCGGCGACAGCTCGTCGGTGTTTCTGGCGCATGACCTGGGATCGGGGAACCGCCTGACGGCGCTCAAGGTGCTCCGGCTCGAGCGGGACGACACCTGGACGGCGGCGCGGCGGGAGTTCGAGGTCCTGCGTCGCATCCACCACCCGAACATCGCGGAGGTCTACAGCCTCGGCAAGGTCGATCACGTCGACATGCCACATGGCGGGGTGGTGGCGCGCGGGGTGGTGGCGCGCGGGGTGGTGGCGGACGCGGTGGTCCACGGCGCCGTGGTGGCGGGCGCCGACGACGCCGCGCCCGGCACGCAGCTCCGCCGCGCTCCGCAGCCGGGCGACGCGTTCATCAGCTTCGAGTACATCGACGGCCTCGATCTGCGCGAGGCGTTTCTGCGGCTCTTTCCGACGCGCGCGGATCTCGACTCGAGCGATCGCTGGCGCGTCTTCTTCCATGCGCTGGCAGGAATCTTCCAGGGCCTCGAGTGCATCCACGCGCACAACCTGGTGCACCACGACCTCAAGCCGGAGAACCTGCTCCTGGTCCCGCGCGACGAGCGCTCGAACGGGTCGACCGCTCCGGCGGGGTTCGACTCGAGGATCATCGACTTCGGATTCGCGCAGCGCGAGACGACACCGCTCGGACGCGAGATCAAGGGGACGGTCCCCTACATCGCGCCCGAGACGGTTTCCGGCTCGTTCGCCGACGGGCGCAGCGACCTCTACTCGGTCGGCATCGCGCTCGTCCAGGCGGTCGGCGGCGCGTTTCCGTTCCCGGTCGATTCGCTCGAGTCGTGGATCGAGGCGCTGCGGTCCGGCGACGATCTGCCGATCCCGCCGCTCCTCGCCGGGACGCCTCCCGAGTTCGTCGACCTCGTCGTCGACCTGACCCGTCTCGACCCCGCACGGCGCCCGCAGACGGCATCGGCGGCCTACGAGCGTGTCGCGGCGATGGCCGGCGGCGCGTCCCGGACGCCTCCCCGCGCTCGCGGGCGTATCCCCGCGATCGGCTGGGAGCGGGAGCTCGAGTTGCTGCGGAGCGAGCTCGAGTCGCTCCGTTTCGGCGAAACCTCGCACAGTCTCGTGCTGGTCGAGGTCGACGAGGGCAACTACGTCCACCGGCTGGTCGAGGAGATCGAGGTGCTCGCCTCGCTGTCGGAGTGCGTCTTCTGCCCCGGCAGGGCGCGGCAGCCGGCGCGCTTCCCCTACCACCCGATCACCGAGGCGCTGCGCCACGTCATCCGGCGCGTCGATATCGACTCTCCCCCGTTCCGCCGATTTCGATCCGCGCTCTCGCTCCTCGTGCCGTCGGTGGAGGCGGAGAACGGAGGCCCGGAGCGGCGGCACCTCTCGGCGAGGGAGTCCCGGCTCGATTTCGTCGAGACCATCGCGGAGTTCCTGATCCAGGCCGCGCGCAGCAGCCCCGTCGTGCTCGTCCTCGAGGAGCTCGCGCTCGCCGACCGGGACACGCTCGATCTGGTTCGTGACCTGACCCACCTCCTGTGGAGGCGCCAGCAGGCGGATGCGGGCCACGAGCCGGCGCGGAGCGGTGAGACCGAGGACGGCGGCGGTGGTGGACACCGCGTGCTGGTGATCGGCCTGCACTCGGAGACCGCCTCGGGGCCGGCGCACGTCGGCGCCGAGGATGACCCGGACGTGGCCACGAGCGTCGCCGGCCCGCACGCCATCGAGCTGCTGCGATCGAATCCGCAGTGCCTCGAGCTGCGCATTCGCTCTCCCGGTCCGGACGAGCTCGAGGAATGGCTCAAGCGGCGCTACCCGGGCGCGCGGTTCGCGAGGACGACGGTGCGTCGGATTCACGAGGCGAGCGACGGCGCGCCCCGGCTCGTCGACGAGATCATCCGCGCCACCGGGCTCCAGAACCTCGCCGAGCTCGGCGCCAACGGCGCCGATGGGACCGCCACCGCTCCGTCGGACGGCGGGCGCGTCCAGCCGGCCTCGCCGACGTCCCCCGATGACCAGCTCGCGTTTCTGCCCGCGAGCTCGGAGGAGATCATCTCGGCGCGCCTGCGGGATCTC
>JBFFXF010000191.1:0-14127 GCA_041569895.1 Planctomycetota bacterium
CCGATCACCAGGTCCGCATCGTAGAGCTTGCGCCGCACATCGTACGGCGTCGAGAAGATCGTCACCACGTTCGGGGGCAAGATGTCCGAGAGGTACCGCAGCCTGTCGAGGTCGATGTCGAAGATGGTCACCTGAGCGCCGAGGCCCGCCGCCAGCTTCGCGGCGTTGAGGCCGACGACGCCGCCGCCGAGGATGACGACGCGGGCCGACTCCACCCCGGGGATGCCCGAGATGAGCACCCCCCGCCCTCCCGCCGGGCTCTCCAGGCACTTCGACCCCTCGAAGACCGACATGCGCCCGGCGACCTCGCTCATCGGCGTCAGCAGCGGCAGCAGCTGCCTGTCCTCCGCCTCGATGGTCTCGTACGCGATGCAGCTCGCGCCCGACTGGAGCATCGCGTCGGTGAGCTCGCGGCTCGCGGCGAAGTGGAAAAACGTGAAGAGGATCTGACCGCGACGGATCAGCGGATACTCGCGCTCGAGCGGCTCCTTCACCTTGACCACGATGTCGCTCTCGTGGTAGATCTCCGCCGCGGTCTCGACGAGCCGCGCGCCCGCGGTCTCGTACTCGGCGTCGTCGAATCCGCTCTCCCGACCGGCTCCCCGCTCGACGAGGACGGCGTGGCCGGCGCGGACGAGCTCGTGCAGTCCCGCCGGGGACAGCGCGACCCGCCCCTCGTCTTCCTTGATCTCTCTGGGTACTCCGATCGTCTTTGGCATCCACTCGTCGCCGCCCCCGCAGCGACACCCCGGGAAACGGGCCTCGCTGAGCGGCGGTCGGGTCGCGGCAGGTGATCAGTTCCCCCCGGGGAAAGTCCGTCGAGAGTATAGCCACGCACCCTCTCGATGCAAGCGAAAACCGCCTCGCCGAGCCTTTCAAACAGCGTCCGCGAAAACACTTACGCGCACGCGTCCATCGGCCGACGCGACGCATCGGCGCCACTGGCCGCCGCTCACGAGACCGCCGATTGGCGCGTTTCATAACCGCCCTCCCGGCGCGTCGCGCGCTCGATAAAACAGTCGCCGCCGTGCGGCACCGGGCGTATCATGCGCGCCATGTCGCCCGGGGACTCGATCTCGCGAATCGGCGTCCTGGGCGGGACCTTCGACCCGATCCACCGCGGCCATATCGCCATGGCCCGCGCGGCCATCGAACGCAAGGCGCTCGACAGCGTCCTCCTGGTGCCCTCGGGGACACCACCGCACAAGCGGCGCGTCGACGCGGACGCCCGCGATCGGCTCGAGATGGTGCGCCTGGCCGTGCGCGACGAGCCGCGCATGGCGGCCTGCGACATCGAGGTGTCCCGCCCGGGTGTGTCGTACACGGTCGACACGCTCGAGGAGATCCGCCGGCTGCACCCGCGCGCGGAGATCTACTTCATCGTCGGCGCGGACTCGATCCCCGAGCTGCCCGGCTGGCGCCGGATCGATCGCATCGTCGAGCTCGCGCGCATCATCACCGTGCCGCGTCCGCAGGCGGACCAGAACGGCCTCGAGGCGCTCGCCGGCGCGTCGCCGGCGCTGCGCGAGGCCTGCGAGCGCGATCGCCTCGAGATGGAGCCGGTGCCGGTCTCGTCGACCGAAATCCGGCGCGCCATCGCGGCGGGCGAGCCGTTCGAGGACGACCTCGCGGCGGGCGTCGCCGAGTACATCCGACGAGAACGTCTCTACGGTCACGCCGGCGTCGAGCCGGGAGGGAAGTCGGGAGAGAAGCCCGGGTAAAGCACCGGAGAGAGCTCATGCCACGAGTCGTGCGAATAATCGACCTCGCGAACCACGCTGACGAGGAGGTCCAGGTCAATGGCTGGCTCCACAATCGTCGCTCGAAGGGAAAGATCCACTTCCTGCAGCTGCGTGACGGGAGCGGCTTCGTCCAGGTCGTCATGGGGAAGCGGGACGTGCCCGAGGAGGTCTTCGAGGAGTGCGGCAAGCTGCCGTACGAGACGTCCCTGAGCGTCACCGGATCGGTCCACGTCGACGAGCGGGCGCCCGGTGGCGTGGAGCTGATCGCGCGCGGCGTCGAGGTCCACCACCGGCCCGAGAGCGAGTATCCGATCTCGAAGAAGGACCACGGGCCCGATTTCCTGCTCAGCAACCGGCACCTCTGGCTGCGCTCGAAAAAGCAGAACGCCATACTGCGAATCCGCGATGGGGTGATCACCGCGATCCGGCGCTTCTTCGAGGACAACGGCTTCATCTGCCTCGACGCGCCGATCTTCACGCCGGCCGCCTGCGAGGGCACGACGAACCTCTTCGAGGTGAGCTACTTCGAGGACGAGACCGCCTTCCTGTCACAGAGCGGGCAGCTCTACGCCGAGGCGGGCGCGCTCGCGTTCGGCAAGGTCTACACGTTCGGACCGACCTTCCGCGCCGAGAAGTCGAAGACCCGGCGGCACCTGACGGAGTTCTGGATGGTCGAGCCCGAGGTCGCCTACGCCGACCTCGGCGACGTCATGACACTCGCCGAGGAGATGGTGACGTCGATCGTGCAGCACGTGCTCGAGCATCGCGGCCGCGAGCTCGAAACGCTCGAGCGCGACCTCTCGCGCCTGGAGCGCGTCAAGCCGCCCTTTCCGCGGATCACCTACGACGAGGCGGTGAAGATCCTCAAGGAGAAGGGGAACGACTTCACGTGGGGCAGCGACTTCGGCGCGCCGGACGAGACCGCGATCTCGGAGTCCTTCGAGCTGCCGGTGCTGATCCACCGCTATCCGGCCGGCGTCAAGGCGTTCTACATGAAGCGCGATCCCGACAACCCGAAGTACGCCCTCAACGTCGACATGATCGCGCCCGAGGGCGTCGGCGAGATCATCGGTGGCGGACAGCGCGAGGACGACCTCGCCGCGCTCGAGCAGCGCATCGCCGAGCACGACCTGCCCCGCGAGGCGTTCGAATGGTACCTCGACCTCCGGCGCTACGGCTCGGTGAAGCACGCCGGGTACGGGCTCGGAATCGAGCGCACGGTGGCGTGGATCTGCGGCACCGAGCACGTCCGGGAGTGCATCCCCTTCCCGCGGATGCTCTACCGGATCTATCCCTGAGGTCGGGCGGCGTCGTTCCGGAGGATCACCAGATCGACGGCGTCGAACGCGCGGGAGAGCGCCGCCGGCTGCTGGCCGTCCGGGGTCTCCACGGTGTAGGCCCAGCGCACGCCGAGTCGCTCCCCGAGACGGGCGAGCGTCTCGGCCAGCCCCGCGCTGCCGGGGTCGTGCGGCAGATCCGGGAGCAGGGCGGTGAGGTCGATCCAGACCTGGCCCTCGCGGAGAGCCGCGCCGCCGGCCGAGTCGAGGGCATCGAGCACGCCCTGGACGACCGCCTCGAGGTCGGGCTGGCTCGCCGGCGAGGCGGCGACCGCGGTCGGTCGCAGCACCACCCGGGCGCCGTACCGTCGGGTCAGGTAGGCAGCGCACTCGTGGTCGAGGCCGCCGTCCGCCTCCTCGAAGACGAGGAAGGCCGACTCCGCGGCCGCCTTGGCGCAGCGCTCGAGCGCGGCGGGCGTCGCCGACACGCCGGCGAGGCCGCAGGCGATGCCGTTTCGCGCTGCCACGAGAGCGAGCTCGGCCTCGCCGGAGCGCTGCCACCCCGAGCCGAGCACCCCGACGTGGCGCGTCCGCGTGTCGCCCGCCGGAAACAGCCGGTCGAGGTCCGGGATGCCCGCGGCGGCGAGCCGCGAGACGACCGACTCGCGGACCACGGCGAGGATGTCGCGCCGGGTGGGCGCGCCCTGCGCCGGGACGGAGGTCATGGCGGGCAAGGTCATGGCGGACGTGGCGGAGGCGATGGTCACCACGGACTCGGGCTGTCCCCGCCCGGCGGCGCCGAGATCGAGCTCCACCGGGGGCGGCTCCGAGCTGACGAGCACGAGGTCGACCGGCCCCGCGAGCAGACCCTCGATCGTGCGTCGCGCGCCGGGGCCCCGGCAGGCGTCGAGGTCGTGGAGCTCGACGGCGCTCGACGCGACCGGGCTGCGCTCGATCAGGTCGAGCGGCAGCGCCTCGACACCGCGTCCGGGCGCGGTCGCGAATCCCGCCGCCCCGACGCCGAGAAGCCCCAGCGACTCGAGCGCCCGGGCGGCCCGGGCGCGGTCGGCGCCATGGAGGCGCCCGTCCATGACCACCGCCACCGGGCCGCTCCAGAGCTCCCGGAGCGCCACGATGGCCGCACGGAGCACGCGGAGGTCGTCGATGCCGCGGAGGACGACGAGGTCCGGTCCGGCGACGGCGAGCGGCTTCGCCTGCTCGTGGTACTGCGCGTAGATCCTGTCGAAGGGAATCGCCGCGGGGTCGTCGAGCGGTCCGCCCGCCGAGGGGTCGTTGTAGGGCCCGATCTGGCCGGCGACGAGCACCTCGCCCGGCGCCGCCACGGCGACCTCCTGGAGCGCCTCGACGGCGAGTCGGTTGACGTCCCAGCAGCACTGCCGGACGCCGATCCGCTGCAGCCCGGCCGGGGTGGCGTGGAGCGTCGGCGCGAGCAGAACCCGGGCGCCACGCTCGCTCCAGCGGGCGAAGAAGGCCTTCACACCGTCCAGGTCGTCGATCAGCGCGAGCTCGGCCGGACCGCCGGGGACACCGACGGCAAGCCCTCGGAGGGAACCGGCGAGCTCCCGCCGCTCCGCGACCTTGCGCTCCGAACCACCCAGAGGCATGGCGTGCCTCCAAAAAACCGCTCGCTCCTCCTTCTTCCTATCGAACGGAACCGCCGGCGAGTGGAGGAAGGAGCGAGGTCAGCGATTCCGCGACCTCGAAAAAAGGGTCTCCACAAGAAGTATACGGCAGGAATCGAGGGCGCGCCGGGACCAGCTTTAGCTGTTGCGGGCGCTTTAGTTGCGTCAAGAACGCTCCGCAGATGACGCAGACTGGGGATGGGGCATCCGCAGATGACGCAGAGTGCGCAGATTGGGGGGATGGAGCATCCGCAGATGACGCAGAGTGCGCAGATTGGGGGGATGGAGCATCCGCAGATGACGCAGAGCACGCAGATGGGGGAGAGGACACCGCTTCTCTGGTCTCTGGTCTCGGATCTCTGATCTCGGACCTCGGAATCGGAATCGGAATCGGAGTCGGAATCCGGATCGGTCTCCGGTCTCCGGTCTCGGTCTCGGCCCTCGATCGCTCGGCCCCGACGTTGGGGATGGTGCGACGACGGAGGCTTTCGGGTACGGGCACTGGAACGGGAACGGGAACGGGCACGGGCACGGGAACGGGGACGGGGGACGAGCTTCCAAGCTCACTCCCCCGATCCCGCCTCCCCCTCCGGCCCCGCAACCCGGTCCATGAACAGCGATTCGAGGCTCTGGCGGACCGGCTCGACCTCGGTGACCTGGAACCCCTGGTCGCGGAGGACGCTTGCGGCGCTCTCCGCGGCGGCGCGGTCGACGTCGTCGAGGACCACCTGGAAGCGTCGTGCGGCGCTCAGCAGGTCGGCGGTGCGGCCGGAGCAGATGCACTCGCCGCGGTGCAGAATGGCGATCCGGTCGCAGATCACCTCGAGCTCGGGGAGGACGTGCGAGCAGATGACCACCGTGCGGCCCCGCTCGCGCAGGTCGAGCAGGATGGTCTTGACGGTCTGGACGCCGATGGGGTCGAGCCCGTTGGTGGGCTCGTCGAGCACGAGGAGCTCGGGCTCGTGGAGCAGCGCCTGGGCCAGCCCGATCCGCCGGCGCATTCCCTTCGAGTAGTCGCGAAATCGCCGCCGGCGCGCCTCGGTCATGTCGAGGAGCGCGAGCGCGTCCTCGATGCGGCGATCGAGCTCCGGCGCGGGGATGGCGTGAAAGCCGCCGTAGTAGCGGAGCACCTCCTCACCGCGGAGGAGGTCGGGCGGCGCGAAGTCCTCCGGCAGGTAGCCGATCCGGTTGCGGATGTCGCTCGATCCCGGCGGGCGGCCGAGCACCTCGAGATGCCCGGCGGTCGGCCGCAGCAGCCCGAGGATCATCGAGATGGTGGTCGTCTTGCCGGAGCCGTTCGGTCCGAGGAGGCCAAAGATCTCGCCGCGGGGGACCTCGAGCGAGAGCCCGCGGACGGCCTCGACGCGGCTGCGACCGAGAACGTCGCGGAAGGTCTTCGACACATGATCGAGCGTGACCGCGATATCCATCCGCTCGGGGCGGGAGTGTCCGAGACCTTTCCTCGTACCCGTACCCGTACCCGTACCCGTACCCGTTCCCGTTCCCGTTCCCGTTCCCGTTCCCGTGCCCGGAATCAGACCCCGCCCTCGTCCCGGAGCGCCTGCGCCCGATCGGTCCGCTCCCACGTGTAGTCGGGGTGGTTGCGGCCGAAGTGTCCGAAACGGGCGGTCTCCTTGTAGATCGGCCGCCGGAGGTTGAGCGCCTCGATGATCCCCTTCGGCTTCAGCGGGAAGTGCTTCCGCACCAGCTTCTGGATCTTCTCCTCGGCGATCTTCGCGGTGCCGAACGTGTCGACGGCGATCGAGACCGGGTCGGCGACGCCGATCGCATACGACAGCTGCACCTCGCACTTGCTGGCGAGCCCGGCCGCGACGATGTTCTTGGCGATGTACCGCGCCATGTATGTGGCGCTGCGATCGACCTTGCTCGGATCCTTGCCCGAGAACGCGCCACCGCCGTGCCGCCCGACGCCGCCGTAGGTGTCCACGATGACCTTGCGACCGGTGAGGCCCGCATCGCCGTGCGGCCCGCCGATCACGAAGCGACCCGTCGGGTTGATATGGTAGATCGTCTCCTCGTCGAGCAGCTCGGCCGGCACGATGTTCCGGACGATGCGCTCGATCATGTCCTCGCGAATCTTGTCGTAGGCGACCTCGGGCGTGTGCTGCGTGGAGATGACCACCGTGTCGACGCGGCTCGGCCGGCCGTTATCGTACTCGACGGTGACCTGACTCTTGCCGTCGGGGCGGAGGTAGTGGATCTCGCCGGAGCGGCGCAGCCTGGCGAGCTCCTCGACGATGCCGCGAGCGAGCGTGATCGGCAGCGGCATCAGCTCGGTGGTCTCGTCGCACGCGTAGCCGAACATCAGGCCCTGATCGCCGGCGCCCTGCTCCTTGTGGAGCCCCTGCCCCTCGGTGACGCCGAGCGAGATGTCCTCCGACTGCTGCTGGATGCTCGTGAGGACGGCGCACGTCTCGTAATCGAAGCCCATGCTCGCGTCGGTGTAGCCGATCTCGCGGATGGTGTCACGGACGACGATGGGTATGTCGACATAGCACGTCGTCGAGATCTCGCCCGCGACGAACGCCAGCCCGGTGGTCACGAGCGTCTCGCAGGCGACCCGCGCCATCGGGTCCTGCGACAGGATCGCATCCAGGATCGCGTCCGAGATCTGGTCGGCGATCTTGTCGGGATGCCCCATGGTGATCGCCTCTGACGTGAACAGTGTCCGCTCCCCCATGTCGCCTCCTGTCAGCCGTGAACGCCCTTCGATCAAACGAGGCATGATACGGAGGAACGCCCTTGACGGGAATCAAAAACCGGGAGCGGGCCGCTCCGGGATCGCCTCGAGACTCTTCTCGATCCAGTCGAGGTGGCGATCGAGCGCGCCCCGGAGCTCCTGGCTGGCGGCCGCGGCGCGGGCGCCCATGTCGCGTCGGGCTTCCGGGTCCTCGAGCAGTCGCGTGATGGCTCCGGCCAGCCCCGCACCGTCGGCGACCTGCTCGGCGCCCCCGCGCCCGAGGAGGTGACGCGCCACGTCCTCGAAGTTGTGCACCGCCGGGCCGAAGACCACCGGCTTGCCGTGGCGGGCGGGCTCGAGCATGTTGTGGCCGCCGTGCGGCACGAGGCTCCCACCCACGAACGCCAGGTCCGCGATCGAGTAGAAGCGATCGAGCTCGCCGATGGCGTCGACGACCAGGACGCGCAGACCCGAGGGCGCCGTCCCGCCGTCCCGCAGCTCGCTCCAGCGCGCCACCGCGCCGACGCCCGCCCGCTGCGCCTCGCCGACCACCTCGTCGGAGCGCTCGATGTGCCGCGGCGCGAGGACGACGCACGGGTTGCCCCCCGCCGACGACAGAGATTCGAGCAGGGCCCGCTCCTCGCCCGGATGGGTGCATCCGCCCATGACGATCGGCGGCGCGGATCCGTTGTCGCTCGCCTCCCAGCCGAGCCGCGCCAGGGTCTCGCTGGCCGGCGGCGTCTCGGGAACCGGCGCGTCGAACTTCAGGTTGCCGAGCACCGCGATGCGCTCGCGCTCGACGCCGAGCCCGGCGAAGCGCGCCGCGTAGTCCTCGTTCTGCACCGCGAACGCGGTCGGCAGCGAGAAAAGGAAGCGTCCGGCCGGTCCCGCGAGCCGATATCGCCCGGCCGATCGCTCGGTCAACCGCCCGTTGACGACGAGCGCGGGGACCCCCGCCGCCCGGCAGGCGAGCAGAAAGTTCGGCCAGAGCTCGAGCTCGACGAGCACCACCGCGCTCGGCTCGAGCGCCCGGAGCGTGCGCCGGACCGCCCACGAGTAGTCGAGCGGGAAGTAGACCACCGGGACCTCGTCACCGAGCGCCCGCCGGGCCGTCTCGCGACCCGAATCGGTGGTCGTGGTGACGATGACGTCCCATTCCGGACGCCGCCGCCGGAAGCCGTCGATGAGCGGCAACGCCGTGCGCACCTCCCCCACCGACACCGCGTGCACGAGCAGCCGCCGCCGCTCGCGAGGCAGCGCCGCCACGCCACCCAGCTTCTCCCCGAGCCCGGCGCGGAACCGCCGCCGCAGACAGAGCGCGGCGAGGAGGACGGGGGTCAGGCAGTAGTAGGCGAGGTCGAGGAGGTAGCGCATGAGGGACGACGGGGGAGCGGGAGGGGTTGAGCGTTTGATACCGACTCCGACTCCGATTCCGATTCCGATTCCGAGATCCGAGTCCGAGGTCCGAGTCCGATGACCGAGTCCGATGGCCGAGTCCGATGACAGAGACCGATGACAGAGGCGGAGAGCCTTTTCTCTTCAATCTGCGTAATCTGCGTTCCCGTCCTCGTCGCCCTTCGGCCGTTCCGGCGCTCTGCATTCCTGGCGGAGTCGAGCAGCCTTCGGGCACGGGACCGGGAACGGGAACGGGAACGGGAACGGGAACGGGGACGGGGACGGGGACGACTCAAGCCGTCTGGCCGCAGCACTTCTTGTACTTCTTTCCGCTGCCGCACGGGCACGGGTCGTTGCGGCCGACCTTGGGGCCCTTGTTGACGATCGGCTTGATCGGCTCGGAGGCGCCGCCCGTGCCGGCCTGGTCCGCCGCGGCCTGGGCGGCCTGGGCGCGAGCGTGGGCTTCCTGCACCGCCGGCGGGACGCTCTCGTGCTTGTACTCGGCGTTGTCGAGGTTGGTGCCGAGGCTCGCCTCGTCCTCCTTGCGGACGCGCAGCTTGAGGACCATGCTCGAGATCTCGTCGTTGAGGGCCTCGAGCATCTCCGAGAACATCTGGTAGCCCTCCTGCTTGTAGGCGATCTTCGGGTCGATCTGCCCGTACCCGCGCAGCCCGATGCTGTGGCGCAGGTGGTCCATCGCCAGCAGGTGGTCCTTCCACTTGTCGTCGGTGAGGCTCAGCAGCACGAAGCGCTCGACGAGGCGCATGCCGTCCTCGCCGTTTTCCTCGACGCGCTCCTGGTAGCGCTTGCGGTAGGCGTCGACGAGGCGCTCGACGATGGTCTCCTCGTGCCCGGCCGGCTCGTCGCGGGACGCGACGCCAAGGTCGTCGATCTCGATGTCGTACAGGCGCGACGCGAAGGCCCTGATCTCGGCCTTCGGGTCGTACGGCTCCGGCTCCTCGCCTGTCTCCTCGTCCACGACCACTTCCGGGACGTTCTGGATCGCGGCGTAGACGTGCCGTCGGATCGACTTCTCCGCCATGCCGAGCACCGTCTCCGAGAGGTCCTTCCCCTCGAGCACCTCCTGGCGCTGCCCGTAGACGATCAGGCGCTGCTCGTTCATGACGCCGTCGTACTCGAGCAGGTTCTTGCGGATCTCGAAGTGGTAGTTCTCGACCTTGCGCTGCGCCTTCTGGATCGCCCGCGTCACCCAGGGGTGGGAGATCTCGTCTCCCTCCTTCATGCCGAGCTTCTTGAGGATCGAGCTCACCCGATCCGACGCGAAGCGCCGCATCAGGTCGTCCTCGAGCGACAGGAAGAACTTCGACGACCCCGGGTCGCCCTGGCGCGCGCAGCGTCCCCGCAGCTGGTTGTCGATGCGACGCGCCTCGTGGCGCTCCGTGCCGAGGACGTGGAGCCCGCCCTTCGCCGCGACGCCCTCGCCGAGGACGATGTCGGTGCCGCGACCGGCCATGTTGGTCGCGATGGTGACGCATCCCGGCTGGCCGGCGCCGGCGACGATGTCGGCCTCGCGCTCGTGCTGCTTCGCGTTGAGCACCTCGTGCCTGATGCCGCGCCGCGTCAGCATGCCGCTGAGGAGCTCCGAGCGCTCGATCGACGTCGTGCCGACGAGGATCGGCCGGCCGTCGTTGTGGATCTCCTCGATCTCCTCGACGATGGCGTAGTACTTTTCCTTCGCCGTCCGGTAGACGGAATCGCCGTGATCGAGCCGGCGCACCGGCCTGTTGGTCGGAACGGCGACGCAGTCCAGCTTGTAGATGCTGAAGAACTCGTTCGCCTCCGTCATCGCCGTGCCGGTCATGCCGGCGAGCTTGGTGTAGAGCTTGAAGTAGTTCTGGAGCGTGATGGTGGCGAGGGTCTGGTTCTCCTGCCGGATCTGGAGGTTCTCCTTCGCCTCGATCGCCTGGTGCAGCCCCTCGCTCCAGGTGCGCCCCTCCATCAGACGGCCGGTGAACTCGTCGACGATGACGACCTCGCCCTCGCGCACGACGTAGTCGACGTCGCGCTGATAGAGGTGGTGCGCGCGGAGGGCCTGCTGGACCAGGTGCGGCCACTCCATGTTCTTCCCCGAGTAGAAGCTGTCGACGCCGACCAGCTTCTGCGCGTACTCGATGCCCTCCTCGGTGCTCAGGTACGCGTCCTTCTCCTTCTCCTTGATCTCGAAGTGGCGGCCTCGCGTCAGCCTCTTGGCGACGCGATTGGCGACGTAGTACTTGTCGGTGGAGAGGTGCGCGGGTCCGGAGATGATCAGCGGCGTGCGCGCCTCGTCGATCAGGATGCTGTCGACCTCGTCGACGATTGCGTATTGCCGGCCACGCTGCTGGACCTGATCCTCCAGCCGCGTCTTCATGTTGTCGCGAAGATAGTCGAACCCGAACTCGTTGTTGGTCCCGTAGGTGATGTCGCAGGCGTACTCGGCCTGGCGCTCGAGCGAGTCCATGCCGCTCTGGATGGCGCCCGCCTTCATGCCGAGCGCCTCGAAAACCGGCGACATCCAGTCGCGGTCGCGCTGGGCGAGGTAGTCGTTGACCGTGATGATGTGGACGCCCTTCCCCGTCAGCGCATTGAGGTAGGCGGGCAGCGTCGCGACGAGCGTCTTGCCCTCGCCGGTCGCCATCTCCGCGGCCTTCCCCTCGTGGAGCACCATGCCGCCGATGAGCTGCACGTCGAAGTGGCGCATCGGCACGCCGGAGGCCGTTCTCAGGTTGCGAAAGGCGGCCTCGCGGACCGCCGCGAAGGCCTCGGGGAGGAGGTCGTCGATGGTCTCGCCGCGATCGAGGCGGTCGCGGAACTCGATGGTCTTCGCCTCGAGCCGCTCATCACTGAGCTTCTTGACGTCCGGCTCGAACTCGTTGATCCGCGCGACGACCGGCCCGTACGCCTTGACGATGCGCTCGTTGCGGCTCCCGAAGACCTTCAGGAGCGCGCGGTTGAATTTCGCGAAGATGTTCACCATGGCCGGGCTACTCTGCCGTGTCGCCGAGACGATCCGTTATTCTGACTCCTCCCGCTCGCCACATCAACGAACGCGATCAACTGCTCGAGCGGCCCTCGACGGCCGAGCCGGGCATCACGGGCGATTCGATCTCGAGCGTCCCGACGACGTCGGCGATCGACTCGAGCCCCTCCTCGGCGAGAATGCGGGTCAGATCGTCGAGAATCTCCTCCACGCAGCGCGGCCGCACGAACTGCACGGTGCCGATCTGGACCGCACTCGCCCCCGCGACGAAAAACTCCATCACATCGTCGGCCGTGGTGATGCCGCCGATTCCCATTACCGGAATCGAGCAGCTGGTCGCCACCTGCCATACCATGCGCAGGGCGAGCGGCTTGATCGCCGGACCGCTGAGACCGCCCGACCCGCCCGGAATCACGGGGCGACGGCGGCGCCAGTCGATCGCCATGCCCATGAAGGTGTTGATGACGCTGAGCGCGTCCGCGCCCGCCTCCTCCGCGGCCCGGGCGATGGATGTGATATCGGTGACGTTCGGCGTCAGCTTGGCGACAATCGGGCGGCTCGAGACGCTCCGGACCCGCTCGACGAGGACGCGCGTCGCCACGGGATCGATCCCGAACTCCATGCCGCCGACGGGGCAGTTCGGGCACGAGATGTTGAGCTCGATCGCGTCGACACCCTCCTCGTCCTCGAGACGCTGCGCCATCTCGACGTACTCCTCGATCGTGTCACCCACCAGGTTGACGACCACGAGCGTGCCGTACGCGCGCATGCGGGGAAGGTAATCGCGCACGAAGGCATCGAAGCCGGGATTCTGCAGGCCGATCGAGTTGAGCATGCCGGACGGCGTCTCGGCGATCCGCGGCGTCGCGTTGCCGAGACGCGGCGCCAGCGAGATGCTCTTGCCGATGATGCCGCCGTACACGCCCGGATCGAGGAACGGCTCCATCTCCTCGCCATATCCGAATGTCCCGGAGGCGCTGAAGATCGGGTTGCGGGCCTCGAGGCGGCCGAGCTTGACGGCGAGCGAGGGCGTGGCGCTCATGTCGATTCGCTCTCCGGAATGGCTTGGTCTGCCGCGCGGTGGCCCGATTATAATGAGCTGCCTGTTGAAGACAACCGGGAGCCGGAAGTCACCGGACCCCGGAAGAGCTCGCGATCGACAGACGGACGCGAATCGAAGTGCAGGGAAGTGACGCGGACCGGCTGAGGCACCGCCGCTGGCTCGAGCGGTTCCTCGCCTACCTCGACCTCGAGCGCGGTTTCTCCGGAAACACCGTCGCGGCGTACCGGCGCGACGTCGACCGTTTCCTGGGAGGCCTGCCGGCAGCCCTGCGCCGGGACCTCTCTCGCGTCGGCGAGCAGGAGGTCTTCGAGTTCCTCGTCGCCGAGCGTCGCCGCGGTCTCCACCCGCGGTCGGTTCGCCGGAGCCTCGCCGCGGTGCGGACGTTCTTCCGCTTTCTCGTCCTCGAGGGGCTCATCGAGGAGAATCCCGCCCGCTTTCTCGACACGCCGAAGATCGGCCGAAACCTGCCCCTCGTGCTCGACGAGCGCCAGATGGAGCGCCTCCTCGAGGCGACGCGCGAGCGCGAGAGCCGCCACCCCTTGCGGGACCGCGCCATCCTCGAGACCCTCTACGCGTCCGGGCTGCGCGTCTCGGAGGTGATCGACCTCGAGCTCGACGACATCCACTGGGACCTCGAGGTGCTCCGCTGCGTCGGCAAGGGATCGAAGGAGCGCGTCGTGCCGATCAGCAAGACGGCGCTCGACGCCATCAAGGAGTACCTCACCGTCGAGCGCCCGCGCCTCGCCGCCCGCTCACCCGACCCGCCGGTGACCACCGCCGGCGCCCCGCGACGAAGCAGCGGAACGAACCGCGTCTTCCTGAGCCGCAGCGGACGCCCCCTCGGCCGTGAATCGGTCCGCGCCATCCTCCTGGCCAGCGTCGTCGCCGCGGGCATCGTCGGCCGCGTCACCCCCCACACCCTGCGCCACTCCTTCGCCACCCATCTCCTCCACAACGGCGCCGACCTGAGAATCGTCCAGGAGATGCTCGGCCACGCGAAGGTCGACACGACGGAGATCTACACCCACGTCGAGCGATCGCAGCTCAAGGCGGCGCATCGAAAGTTCCATCCGCGGGGGTAGCGGGTCCCGGACCGCGCCCGTCCTCGTCCTCGTCCTCGTCCTCGAACACGTCGGACGGCGCGGACGACGAACGACGAGGACGGGAACGCAGATTTCGCAGATGACGCAGATTGAGGTCTCGGTTCTTCAAAGAGCGTTTCGGCGACTCGGCGTTCGGTATCGGTATCGGAGTCGGAATCGGAGTCGGGGTCGGTATCGGAGTCGGAATCGGTCCTCTGTCTCGGACTCGGTCTCGGACTCCGAC
>JBFFXF010000192.1:0-14092 GCA_041569895.1 Planctomycetota bacterium
CCTCGTCGAGGCCGGGCTCGCAGATGAAGAGGACGCGCAGGATGCGCTCGGAGAGCGCCACGTCTCGCTTCACCTCGTCGATCGCGCCCGGCTCCGCGTTGAAGTAGACCAGGAAGTACGTACCCTTCTTGCACCCCTTGATCTCGTACGCGAGACGGCGATCGGGCCATTTCTCGGTGTGCTCGATCTGCACTTTCTGCTTGGCGAGGAGATCGAGTATGTGCTTCTCGATCCCCGACCAGTCCTTGGCGGCGACGTTCGAGTCGACCAGAAACAATCCTTCGTACAGTCTCAACTGAAGCCTCCTTGTCGACGGGCTCTGTTCTCGTGTTCGTGCCGCTTCCCTGCTCTCGCGGTCCCCGGGTTCAGTTGAATCGCCGGGCGGCCGGTTCGATGCCCTCCGTGATCCACACCTCGACGGCGCTCGCGGCGCGATCGAGGATTTCGTTGACTCGCTCGCGTTCCGCGGCCGAGAAGCGCGAGGTCACGTGATCGGCCGGATCGATCTCCACCCCGGTCTCGCCGCCGCGCCCGACGCCGATCTTCAGCCGCGCGAAGTCGCGTCCCCCGAACGCCGTCAGCAGCGACTCGACGCCACGATGGCCGCCGCTGCTGCCCCGCGCGCGGAACCGCAGCGTCTTCAGCGGGAGATCGATGTCGTCGTGGACGACGAGCATCTCGTCCGGGCTTCCGCCGAAGTAGCTGACGACGTTCTGGACGGCCGGTCCGCTCAGGTTCATGAAGGTCTGCGGCTTGATCAGATACACGCGCTCGTCCCCGATGGTGACGTCGACGTACTCTGCCTTGAAACGACGGCGAAAGTCCTCCACGCGGTCACCCGCCAGGCGATCGACGACTTCGAAGCCGACGTTGTGGGGCGTCCCGACGTACTTCCTTCCAGGGTTTCCGAGTCCGACCACGAATCGCACGTGGAGCCCCCGACCGTCGGATCAGTCCTTCGATTCCTTGTCCGAATCCTCCTCGTCCTCCTTCTTGCGCGAGATCACCTCGGGCTCGAGGGACTCCTCGACGATGATCGGCTCTTCCTCGACCACCACCTTGGTGTGGACGGCGAGGATGACCTCGTCCTCGTCGTGCTCGAACTTGCAGCTCGGCGGTGGCGTCAGATCGCGGACGCGTACGCTCTGGCCGATCTCGAGCTCGGCGATGGGGATCTCGATCTTCTCGGGGATGGAGCCCGCTGGCCCCTCGATCTCGAGCTCCTTCAGGTTGATGTCGAGCGTGCCGCCGGCCGTCTGTCCCTTCGAGACGCCGAAGGTCGCCACGGGCACCGCCATGGTGATGCGTTCCTCGCGATCGACCCTCGTCACGTCGACGTGGATCATCCTCGTGCCGAGGCTGTCGTACTGGATCTCCGTGACGACTCCGTGCTCCGGCTTCTTGCCGTCGTCGAGCGTCAGCAGTCGGTGGCCGGCGCGGATGAACCGGTCGAGCTCCCTGTGCTCGATGGCGACGTGACGGTTCGCCTTCTTGTGACCGTAGACGTTCACGGGGAGGTAGCCGCTCCGGCGCAGGGCCCTGGTGGCGGCGCGTCCGAGCTTCTCTCTCGATTTCACCTTCAGTGTGTACTCTTCCATCGCTCCGGAGCTCCGATCTGTGCTCTCCGTTCCTGCTCTTGTCGCCTCGGTGTGTCCCGCTCGCCATCAGGCGCGAGGACGACTCGCCTCCCGCAGCTGCTTCGCCGGGACACCGACGACCACCGAGCCGTCGGGCACGTCCTTTCCCCTGGTCACCACCGCCCCCGCTCCGGTCACAGCGCGCTCCCCCACCGTCACCGGCGCGACGAGAATCGTGCCGCTGCCGATGAAGGCGCCGCTCTTGACCACGGTGCGGTTCTTCCGGACGCCGTCGTAATTGGCGAAGATCGTCCCGGCGCCGACGTTGACGTCCTCGCCGACCTCGGCGTCGCCGACGTAGGCGAGGTGACTCACCTTGCTGCGCGACGCCACCGAGGACGCCTTGATCTCGACGAAATTGCCCACGCGCACGTTGTCGCCGATGCGCGTTCCCGGCCGCAGGTGCGTGAACGGGCCGATCTCGCACCCCGAGCCGATCTCGACATCGTGCTCGATGTAGACGTACGGCAGGATGGTCGTGTCCTTGCCGATGCGGACGCCGAGCTCGACGTGCACCGTGCTCGGGTCGATCATCGTCACGCCGCCGTCCATGAGCTCGTCGAGGAGCCGCGCCCGCAGGGTCTCGGAGACCTCCGCGAGCTCGCGCCGCGTGTTGATCTGGGCGATCTCCGCCTCGGACTCGACCGGCACGGTCTCGACGACCAGTCCTCCCCGCGCCGCCGCGACGACGACGTCGGTGAGGTAGTACTCGTTCTGCGCGTTGTTCGCGCCGGTGCGCGCGAAGAGCTCGCGGAAGACGCGGATGCGAAAGACGTAGACGCCGACATTGATCTCGCGACGCGCGCGCATCGCCTCGTCCGCGTCGCTCTCCTCGACGATGTCGACGAGGCGCTGCGCGTCGTCCCTGGCGATGCGACCGTACCCCGTCGGATCGCTCTTCTCGCACGTCAGCAAGCTGAGGTCGGCTCCGGCGGCGCGGTGTCTCTCGAGGAGGCGCTCGAGCGTCGCCATCTCGAGGAGCGGCAGGTCGCCGTTGAGGATCAGCACATCGCCGTCCTCTCCGGCCACCTCGACGCCGCGCTCGACGCCCACCGACGCCGCGTGCCCAGTGCCGAGCTGCGGCTCCTGGAGAGCCCAGACGAGTCCCCGTCCGTCGAATCGGGACGTCACCAGGTCGCGGCCGTGTCCGACCACCACCACGCGAGGCTCGCACCCGAGCGCCGCCACCTTCTCGACGACGTGGTCGAGAAGCGGCACGCCGAGCACCGGGTGGAGGACCTTCGGCAGGTCCGACACCATCCGCGTGCCCTTGCCGGCGGCCAGTATGACGGACATCAACATCGCTGCGCTCGGTGCGACGGCTCGGGATCCGGGGCGGTCGGGGGCGCGCCGCTCGCATCGCTCGAGCCAACGGAGGGGCGGGTCCCCGGCGCCAAGAAGCTGGTTACCCGGCGAGGACTCGAACCTCGAAATGCAGGACCAAAACCTGCTGTGTTACCAATTACACCACCGGGTAACCGGTCTCTCCGCCGTCCCGGAGGCGGCACGCCCCGTTGGGAGCGGCCGGAGCCGGGGCGGCCCGGCCCCGGAAATGACGAAAACGACCGATTATAAGTAGAGTCTCGGCTTGCGTCAACGGTGGTTCCGGCTGGTCCGCGTCCCCGTTCCCGTGCCCGTTCCCCTGCCCCCGGGATTCGGCCGATCGGGCGCCGTGGCGATCGGAGGATCTCGAGGACGAGGACGAGGACGAGCGGCGGAGGCGGCGGATACCGAAGTCAGCGGCCCTGCGACAGCATCAACGTGAGCTGTTCGAGCTGGATCGCCATGTCGACCGTGACGCTGTGGACGGTCTCCGGGAGGGTGAGGACCCGCGGGGCGAAGTTGAGGATCCCCTGGATTCCGGCGGCCGCCATGCGGTCCGCGACCGCCTGCGCCTCCTCGGCGGGAACCGCCAGGATGCCGAGCTGGATGTCGCGCTCCCGCACCACCGTGGCCAGGTCGTCGATCGGCAGCACCTCGGTGCCGCAGGCCTTCTTGCCGACGACCCGCGGGTCGGCGTCGAAGACCGCGACAATCTGGAACCCCTTCTTCTCGAAGCCCCGATAACGCGTCAGCGCCGTGCCGAGGTTTCCCATGCCGACCAGCGCCACGTTCCAGACGCGGTCAGTGCCGATGATGCGGCGGATCTGGCGGATGAGCTCGGGGATCTTGTAGCCGACCCCGGGGAAGCCGAACTGCCCGAAGTGGCCGAGGTCCTTGCGCACCTGCGCCGCGGTGAGGCCGAGCGCCGAGCCGAGCTCCCGGGACGAGATGGTCTCGGTGCCCTGCGCCTGGAGCGCCTCGAGGTGACGGAGGTAGAGCGAGATGCGCTGGGCGGCCGGCTTCGGAACGGGGATCGAGCTTCCCGCGCTCCCATCGATGGACTTCTCCGAGTTTCCCACGAAATCGGTTCCCGTGCTCCCCCGGGCTCACTCCGCCGACCTATTCAGGACTGCGTCGAAGACCTGGCGAGACCACGACTCCAGCGCGTGGCGCTGCTCGCGGATCTCCGCCGGGGTGACGAACCCGCCCTCCAGGAGGTCCGTCTCCCGTACATACACGTCCGTACTCTCGGTTTCAACCAGATATACGATGCCGAAGTGGACACGTCCGACATCGTTGGCGTCGTCGTTGATGGTGCCAAGAGCGTGATAGCGGTAGGCGGGACAGCGGTACGGCGCGCCCCAGGCGAGCTCCTCCTCGAGCTCGCGCCGCAGCCCGTCCTCGACGCGCTGCCGCGCGTCCACCGGCGCGGGGTTGACGTGTCCTCCGACTCCGATGCTGAGAAGCTCGTGGAGGCGGCTCTCGGCGCCTCGCGCCGTGCGCCGCAGCATGAAGACGAGCTCGCGACATCGCACCACGGCGTACGGGATGATCTGCTTCCACGACGGGTCGTCCTCGGCGCGCGGGCGCGGCAGGAAGACGCCCTCCGCCTCGACGATCGGCAGCGCGGTGAGGTGTCCGCCGGCGCGGAAACCCGTCTCCAGCAAGCCGGCGGCGTCGAGTGTCGCGCGTGGCACGGCGAGCACCTCCTCGACCGCGTCGTTTCCGGACCCGCTCATGGCTTATCGCTCCCCCTCGCTGGCGTCTCGCGCGGCTGGATCCCGAGTCGCCTCCGCCGCCTTCCGTTCCCGTTCCCGTCCCCGTTCCCGTGCCCGTTCCCGGATCCCGGCAACCGGAGCGGCTCCTGCTCCCGCCCTCGTCCGCGTGTTGCGTTACCGGCATCTCCCCAACCTGAGGTAAACAAGTCCGCCGCTGTCTCCGATATCCCTTGATGGCTCGTGGGACCGTCGCGGGCAGTCACTCCGAGCTTCGACCACGTGCGTTGAACGGCACCCTCGGCACCCGGGCCGCCTGCGGCCCGCACGGACGAGAGTCATGAGTGAATCGCGATCCGGTGTGAACATCAAAGACGAAACCTGGAAGTCCTTCCGGTCGGCGCTCGAGAAGATCCTCGCCGAGGCCGCGCCGGAGCAGTCGGCGGCGGAATCGGGTCCCGACGTCAAGCGCATGGTGTCCGAGGCTCTCGGCGCACTGCTGCTCGAGGGCAACGTCCTCGAGAAGATGCTCCTGCGCTCGATCCAGAAGCTGCCGGAAGACGAGAAGAAGGCTCTCGGCGACGCCGTCTTCCCCGCAGATGCGCTGAAGCGCATCTGCGAGGAGTCGTTTCGCTCGATGACGCTGCAGCACCTCGTGCCCGCCCTCCAGAAGCAGATCACCGAGCGGCTCAACAAGCAACTCGTCGAGCTCGGCAAGACCGAGGAGTTCAAGGGGCTGATCGACTCGCGCTTCCGGATGATGGAGCAGTACCTGCGCTCCGACGTGATCCCGAAAGTCGTCAAGAAGACCCTGTCGACGCAGTCGTGAGCCGCCGGCGGTTTCTCTCGAGGGATGCGAGACCGCGGATTCCGTCACCCCCTCGCCACGAGATCGTGACGCACGCGATCGGCTCTGGCCGCCCTCAGGCTCCCTCTGGCCGGGTCTCGTGCTGGAAGTGCGCCAGCAGTCCCGTCGCCTGCAGGAACTTGGTGACCATCGGGGACATGTTGACCAGGATCAGCGCCCCGCCCCGTCGCAACGACGTCTTGTGCGCGAAGATCAGGGCGCCGAGGCCCGAGCTGTCGATATAGGAGACCTCCGACATGTCGAGGAGGAGGTCTCCATGCTCGCCGGCGTAGCGCGAAACCGCGTCCTTGAGCGCGGGGACGCACTCCTTGGTCAGATTGCCCTTCAGCTTCAGCTCGAGGCCGTCGGGTCCCTCCGACTGCTCGATATCCACCGATCGTTCTCCGGTTCCTGCCCGCGGGACGACCCACCCCGCAGAACGTGCCCTTGTTCTTCGGCATCTGGAGCGACTTTCCTTTCGCCCCCCCACTTCTCCGGCATACAGCCCCCTTGAAACGACCCGTACATTCCGATAATCTTGACCTTCCCGGGGCGTTCCGACGCACCGGGACCGGGAGGCTGTTCGGGTTTGAGCGCTTCCAGAACGAGGGGAAGCCGGGAGGCGTCGAGCGTCCTCCCGGTTTTTTTTTGGGGGCTTCGCCGCGGGACGCGGCCCTGGAGCGACCGTCAGCGGCTGCCCGTCCGCCAGCGCTCGAGCACCGACTCGAGCCCCGCACGCCAGTCGGGCATGCGGTCGACGCCGAGCTCGCCGAGCCGCCGATTCTCGAGCACGGAATAGGCGGGGCGCGCCGCCGGGCACGGGAAGGCGTCGCTGTCCACAGGCTCGACCGTCACGTCGAGCCCGGCGCCTCCCAGGATCGCCCGGGCGAACTCGCACCACGAGGCCTGGCCCTGGCTGGAGGCGTGGAAGAGCCCGGAGAGCCCCTCGGCGAGGACCACCTCGACCTGGGCCGCGAGCGAGTGCACGTCCGTGGGCGTGCCAACCTGGTCGTCGACCACCGGCAGCGGCCGTCCCGACCCGGCGTTCCTGGCGCCGAGCTCGAGCATCGTCCGGAAGAAGTTCTTCCCCGCGTCGCCATAGAGCCAGGAGGTGCGCAGGATGGCGACCGGCACGCCGTGCTCCAGCAGTCGACGCTCGCCGGCGAGCTTCGATGCGCCGTAGACGTTGATCGGCGCCGGCTCGTCGGTCTCGACGTACGGCCGCGACGAACGGCCGTCGAACACGTAGTCCGTGCTGAAGTGGACCACGGTGGCCCCGACGCGCGCCGCCGCGTCGGCGACCTGTCCCGCCGCTCCATCGTTGAGACGGTAGGCGCCCGCGCTGTCCTCCTCGGCGAGATCGACCGCGGTCCACGCGGCGCAGTTGATCACCCAGCGCGGACGGACGCGACCGAGCGTCGCTTCCAGCCGGGCGGGATCGGTGATGTCGAGGTCCTGGCGAGTCAGGGCGACGACGTCGCCGGTCGCGCCGAGCCGCGCCGCGACGGCGCGTCCGAGCTGGCCACCGGCGCCGGTGATGAGGATCTTGCCGTCCACGCGTTCAGAAGCGCTGCGAGCGCCCCACCGGGACCGGCACGAACGAGTACGCCTCCTTGTTCGAGTCGAGATCGAACACGTGGACGACGCCGTCGTAGCCCGACGCCGTGACGAAGCGGTTGCCGCCCGCGATGGCGAGCGCGTAGACCCATCGCTCGGGGAGCTCGAAGCGCGCGCGACGCTCGCCGTCCTCGGCTCCGTACACACGCACCTCGCGAGAGGAGCCGCCGACCGCGAGAAGCGAGCCGTCGGGGCTGAACGCGACCGCGAGCACCTCGCCCGGCTGCGACTCGATCTTGCGCACCTCGGCGAGCTTGGCGAGATCGAAGAGCACCGGCACGCCGCTCTCGCCCGCGGCGACGATCTCGGCGCTCCCGGGCCGGGAGGCGACGCGCAGCACCTGGCCGCCGAGGTCGCCGAGGCTGCGTATCAGCGCGCCGTCCGCGACGGCGCTCACCTTCACCGTCTTGTCGCGACTGCCCGACGCGATCCGGCCTCCCTCGACATCCCAGGCGACGCCGAAGACCCAGTCGGAGTGGTTCTCGGCGACGAGGACCTCGTTCCCGGTCTCGGTCTCGATCACGTGGATGGCGCGATCGGTCCCCGCGACCGCGATATGACGTCCGTCGGGCGAGAACGCCACGGCGTAGAGCGTGTCCTGGCCGATGCGCAGAAAGCGGACCAGCTCGCGCCGCTCGACGCTCCAGAGCTGCAGCTCGCCGAAGCGCGCCGCGTTGCCACCAGCCGCCGCGAGCAACCCGCCGTCGGGCGACAGGTCGAGCGCGTTGATCTGGTCGGCCTCGCCGACCAGTCGCGCCGCCGGCAACCCCTGCCCGCGACGGGTGGTGTCGCGGACGACCACCTCGCGGAAGGCGGCCACGAAGAGCAGCGCGCCGTCCGCGGAGTACTCGAGCGCCCGCACCGCCGGCGCGCGAGCGTACTGCGGTGGCTCGAGGGGTCGCGAGTACGGCGCGGCTTCCACCGGCGGCTCGCCTGGCCGGCACCCGCCCTCGATCCAGGCGCGGATGGTGGCGATCTCCGCCGGCTCGAGCTTGCCCTGCTTGCGCGGCGGCATCAGTGGCCGCTCCGCGCCGCTGATCAGCAGGAAGAGCAGGCTCTCGTCCGGCTTGCCCGGGAGGAGCGGCGGCCCCTCGTCACCGCCCCGCATGGCGCTCTCGAGCGACTCGAGGTCGAGACCGCTCTTCGGCTTCTCGCCGCCGTGACAGCCGATGCAGCGCTCGCGGAAGATCGGCGCGACGTGCTCGTGGTAGGTGATCGCCCGCGCGTCCTCCTGGCCGCGGAGCGGCGCGACGCCGTTGGCGAGCACGAGCGCCACCACGGCGGCGTGGCGTCTCGACGTCGCGGCATGTCCGGGCTCTCTCCTCATGGGGTCACATGATAGCAGTCGGGAGCGGGATTCGGAGTGATCTTCCGGATCGTTCCCCGGGGCCGTTTTCGGTTCACGTTTCACGGTTGCGGGCACGGGGACGGGAACGGGAACGTGTACGGGAGGGGGACGAGCGTTCTCTCCTGCATGTCTGGTCAGTGCGTCACCCGGAAGTCGGCGAATTCTCCGGTGGCGTCCCCCCACTCGACGCGGACGTCGTCGACCCGGGCCGCCGGCGGTCCGCGACCGCACCAGCGGATGAGCGCGTCGACGCGGTCGCGCGGGCCCTCGAAGACGCCCTCGACCGCGCCGTCCCGGCGGTTGCGGACCCAGCCGAGGACGCCGAGCCGGCGCGCCTCGACACGGGTCTCGTGCCGGAAGCAGACGCCCTGCACGATGCCGGTGATGCGGACGCGAGCCTGCACATCCGGCGGCGGGCCGGACGGCGACTGCCGCGGGGCGGTGTCGTCAGGGCGTGTCGCGTCGCTGTCGTGCACGGCCGTCGATCAGAGTTTCTCGGAGACCGACTTCGCCTGCAGGAAGAGAAGCAGGTAGTCGCTCCCGCCCGCCTTCGAATCGGTGCCGCTGCGGTTGAAGCCGCCGAACGGCTGTCCGCCGACGAGCGCCCCGGTGCATTTCCGATTGAGATAGAGATTGCCGACGTGGAAGTCGCTGCGAGCGCGCTCGAGGCGCTCTCGGCTGCGCGAGTAGATCGCGCCGGTAAGTCCGTATCGCGTCCCGTTGGCGATGCGGAGGCCGTCGTCGATGTCCTGCGCGCGGATGCACGCGAGCACCGGGCCGAAGATCTCCTCCTGCGCGATGCGGGCATCGGGCGCGACGCCGGTGAAGATGGTCGGCTCGATGAAATACCCCTTCTCCCGTCCGGGGACCCGGGCCCGGCCGCCGCCGAGGACGAGCGTGCCCTCGCCGCGTCCGACCTCGATGTAACCGAGGATCTTCTCCATCGCCGCGGCGCTGATCACCGGGCCGACCTGGGTCGCCGGATCCTCCACCGGGCCGATCGTCAGGTGACGCGCCCGTTCGACGACGCGCTCGATGAGCTCGTCATGGATCTCGTCGACGGCGATCAGCCTCGAGCAGGCCGAGCACTTCTGACCCTGATATCCGAATGCCGAGGCGACGATCCCCTCGGCCGCGGCGTCGAGGTCGGCGGTCTCGTCGACGAGGATCGCGTCCTTGCCGCCCATCTCGGCGATGACCCGCTTGATCCAGAGCTGATTGTCCGGCGTGCGCGCCGCGAGCTCGTTGATGCGCAGTCCGACCTCCATCGACCCCGTGAACGAGATCGCGCGCACTCCCGGATGCGACACCAGGTGGTCGCCGATGTCGGAGCCGCCGCCGGGGATGAAACAGAGCACGCCGGGCGGCACGCCGGCCTTCTCGAGGAGCTCGACCACCTTCGCGGCGAGCACCGGCGTCTCGCTCGACGGCTTGAGGAGCACCGTGTTTCCCGCGACGATCGCCGCCGCCGTCATGCCGGTGAGAATCGCCACCGGGAAGTTCCACGGCGGGATCACGGCGATGACGCCGAGCGGCAGGTAGTCGAGGCGGTTGTCCTCGCCCGGCACCTCCGGGAGCTGCGGGTCGGCGCCGTAGCGCAGCATCTCGCGGCCGTAGAACTCGAGGAAGTCGATCGCCTCGGCGGTGTCGGCGTCGGCCTCCATCCAGCTCTTGCCCGCCTCGCGCACCATCAGCGCGTCGAGCTCGTAGCGGCGCCGTCTGAAGACCCTCGCCGCCTTGAGGATCACCTCGGCGCGCTCGTCGAACGGAACACGCTTCCACGTCTCGAACGCCGTGGTCGCGACCTCGACGGCGCGGTCGACGTGCTCGACGCCCGCCCGCGCCACGCGGCCGATGAGCGTCTCGGGCTGTGCCGGATCGCGTGACTCGATCCACTCCCCGGTGTCGATCGATTGGTCGCCGATTCGCAGCAGGTGCTTGCGTGGCCGCGCCCGCGAGAGCTTGCCGAGCGCGGCCTCGATGCCCGCGCGCGGCTTCTCCTCGGTGAAGTCCGCGATCGGCTCATTGGAGAACTTGCGTTTACGAGGCGCCTTCTTCTTCGGCGGCGCCGGCTGCAGCTCGACCGTGTCCGTCGCTTTCATCTGATTCCTTCCCCCTGAAGCTCCCGCACGTGCGCGTTCCCGGATGCGTGCCGCCGGCCCCGCGCAGACCGTGCATGATAGCGCGCTGCCTCCGGTTGATCAGCTGGAAACCGGCCACGCCCTTGACGAATCCTCCGCCTGTGTGATGATTCCCTTCGTTGGCTCACCGGGTCCCCGTCGGCCGGGTCGTGGTGAGCTTTTGCTACTCCCCACGCGGCTCACGGAAAGCCTCCTCGACATGGTCGAGAAAAACGCATCGGGCGAGCTCGAGGGACGCGTCGCCCTCGTCACCGGCGGAGGACGCGGGATCGGCAAGGCGATCACCCGCGCGCTCGCCGCAGCGGGCGCCCACTGCGTCATCGCGAGCCGCAAGGCGGACGTGCTCGAAGCCGCGGCCGCCGAGATGGCCGATCTGCCGGGCAAGGTGACACCGATCGAATGCCACGTCGGGCGGCCGGACCGCGTCGCGGCGCTCGTCGAGCGCATGGAGAGTGACGCCGGCCCGATCGACATCCTCGTCAACAACGCCGCCACCAACATCCAGTTCGGACCGGTGCTCGAGTCGACCGACGAGCAGTTCCACAAGATGATGGAGATCAACGTGCTCGCCGCGCTGCGCCTGGCGCGCCTGGTGGCACCGGGCATGGTCGCGCGCGGGCGGGGATCGATCATCAACGTCGCCTCGATCTCCGGCATCCGCCCGCAGCCGTCGAGCGCGCTCTACAGCATGACAAAGTCCGCGTTGATCATGCTGACGCGCTCCCTCGCGATGGAGCTCGGCCCGGCGGGCGTGCGCGTCAACGGGATCGCCCCGGGCCTCGTGCGCACGGATTTCTCACGCGCGCTCTGGGAGGACGACGCGACCCGCGACCGGTATCTCGCGTCCCAGATGCTGCCGGGCCTCGCCGGGCCGGACCAGATCGCGCCGGCGGCGCTCTTTCTGGCGAGCGATCGGGCGTCCTTCGTCACCGGGCAGGTGCTCGTGCTCGACGGCGGCACCACGGCGCGGTAGCGCGCTGATCCGAAACGCGTGTAGAATGACCACATGAACGACAGCGACAGGGACCAGGACACTCGAGGTGTCGGCGGCAGCGCGGACGACGGCAACGACCTCTACGCCGCCGTCGAGGCGGCGCTCTCCGACTCGGGCTCGGAGGGCGCGTTCGACAGGCTCACCGGAGAGCTCGAGAAACAGGGAAAGTATCAGGAGCTCTTCGAGGTGCTGGTCATGCGCAGCCGTCACGAGCTCGGCATGCCGCTGATCCAGATCGGGCTGGCGACCGACGTGCCCGATCACCTCGTCGAGCCGCACGAGGAGGCGATCGCGGCCGCGTGCCGCCGCGTCGGCGGGCTCTTCCTCGAGTCCGGCGACGTCGGGCGCGCGTGGCCCTACCTGCGCGCCGTGGGCGACACGGGCGTGGTCCGCGAGACCATCGAGAAGATCGAGCCCGGCACTCGCCGCAAGGACGTCGACACCATCATCGAGATCGCCATCAACGAGGGGGTCTACCCCTCACGAGGGCTCGAGACGGTCGTGCACCACTACGGGATCTGCAGCGCGATCACCAACTTCGAGCAGTTCAACCTGACGATGCGGCCCGCGGAGCAGGAGGCCTGCGCCCGGGTCCTGATGCGGGCGCTCTACGACGAGTTGCTCGAAAACATCCGCGCGGTCGTCGAGGAGTACGGTGGCGCGAAGCCCGGCGACGAGACCCTCATGCAACTGATCCGCTCGAGGCCGGACCTCTTCGAGGAGGACGCGTACTTCATCGACTCGTCGCACCTCTGGTCGGTCGTGCGGTTCTGCTCGTACCTCAACGACCCGGCGGATCTCGAGCTCGCCATCGAGCTCACCGAGTACGGTCGCCGGCTCTCGAGCATGTACCAGTACGAGAGCGAGCCGCCTTTCGACGACTACTATCCGGACCACCAGCGGTACTTCGAGGGCGTCCTCGCCAACGCGCGTGGCGACCGCGAGGCGGCACGACAGGCGGCCGAGCACTTCATCGCCAAGGGACGCAAGGCGATCGAGGACCACGTGCGACACTACCCGGCGCGCGCCGTGCTCACGGTGCTGAAGCGCATGGGATGCCTCGACGAGGCCATCGACCTGGCGCTCGAGTTCGACGCGACGGAGGGGATCGGTCCGTGCCAGCAGCCGAGCGTCTACGAGCTCTGTCAGCTCGCGGGCGACTACGATCGCCTGACGCGCATCGCGCGCGAGCGGAACGAGCCGGTCGCGTTCATCGCGGGTGTCGTCCAGGAGAGCTCGACGCGGGAGGGCGCCGTCGGCAGCGCCGACGCGGGACGGGCGTGACCGCTCCCGCGGGCGAGACGGCGACCTCTCGTGTCCGCGACCTCCTCCTCCGCGCCGGATTCGCCAGGGTCGGCTTCGCCCGCGCCGGGCGCGCTCCTCACGCCGAGCGCTTCGAGGAGTGGCTGCGCGACGGCCACGCGGCGGATATGCACTACCTGGCACGCAACGCGGCGCGACGTCTCGATCCGCGCCGCGTCGTCGATGGCGCGCGCACGGTGATCGTCGTCGCGCTGCACTACCGCGGAGGCGCCGGCGGCGACGAGCCCGTCGCGCCGGATCGGGCGGTGATCTCGAGCTACGCGCGCGGGACCGACTACCACCGGGTCATCGAGACGCGGCTGCGCGATGCCTGTCGCCGTCTGGCCGCCGAGTTCGAGGGCGAGCGCTTTCGCTACTACGTCGACACCGGCCCGGTGCTCGAGCGCGCCTGGGCCGAGCGAGCGGGCGTCGGCTGGATCGGCAAGAACGCCTGCGTCATCGATCCGGTCGCCGGGTCGTACTTCTTCCTCGGTGCGGTCATCACGACGCTCGAGCTCGAGCCGGATCCGCCCGCCACTGATCACTGCGCGACATGCCGGCTGTGCGTCGACGCGTGTCCGACCAACGCGATCGTAGGACCGTATCGGGTCGATTCCAGCCGGTGCATCTCGTACCAGACGATCGAGAACCGCGGCGCGGTGCCGGTCGAGCTCCGCGAACACCTCGGGAACCTGGTCTTCGGTTGCGACATCTGCCAGGATGTCTGCCCCTTCAACCAGCCGGAATGGTCGCGTCGTCACGCGGCGCGGGAGGGCGGCGGGTCGGCGCCCGATCCGGAGCTCGACCCGCGGCCCGAGAACGTCGCGCCGTCTCTGCGCGACCTCGCGACGCTCGACGACGCCGACGCGTTCCGGCGACGGTTCCCGCGCAGCGCGGTGCGCCGCGCGCGCTTTCCCGGCTTCCTCAGGAACGTCATCATCGCCATCGGCAACAGCGGCGACCCGGACTTCGCGCCGTTGCTCGACGACCTCGCGAGCCGCGGCGCGAGAGGCGATGCGGTGCTCGAGGAGAGCGTGCGGTGGGCCCGCGAGCGTCTGCGCGCCGATGCCGCCGGTGTGACGGCCACGGGATCCGAAAAACCTTGACGGGTCGCGCGTCGATTTTACAATGTGGCGTTCGTTTTCACCGAACCAGTCAGCCGGGGCCC
>JBFFXF010000193.1:0-14072 GCA_041569895.1 Planctomycetota bacterium
CGAGCGACGCCGCCGCCCCCCGCCGCACACGAAACCCCGCGCATCGAGTCGGAGTCGGAGTCGGTCAACGGAGTCGGAATCGGGATCGGTATCGGACATCGGTATCGGAGTCGGTCATCGGACTCCGATACCACAGTTTCGAGGACGGGAACGGGCACGGGCACGGGAACGGGAACGGGAACGGGTACGGGTACGGGTACGTTTTTGCAACGATGGGGTCGGAATCGGTATCGGAATCGGACATCGGAATCGGCCATCGGAACCGAATCACTCCGACAGCAGCGCAATATACCGCCCCCGCCTCCCCTCGTCCGGATCACGCACCGTCTCGATGCGCTCGATCCCCGAGATCTGCGCCGCCGGCAGGCCGTGCGCGCGGGCGCCGGCGAGGACGAGGTCGCGGTACCAGTCGAACGGGCGCAGCGAGTCGTCGATGAACTCGGGCTGGGCGATGTAGGAGAACGCGCGCAGCTCGCCGCCGGCAGTCGTCACGGTGAGCTCGCGGACCTCGTAACCGATGCCGACACCCTCGGCGCGGTCGAGCCCGATGCGCTCGCCGGTGCGGATCGAGTAGATCACGCCGTGCAGGACGTCCGCCGGTCTCCCCGTCTCGAACGCGTTGCACTTCGCCGAGTCGTCCTGCCCGCGCTTGTGAAAGCGCAAATCGAAGCCCCCGAGGCGCCCCACCGCCACGACCCGCGCCGACGGGACACGCTCCAGCAGCCGTTTGACGTGGAGGTTCGATCCGTATGCGAAGTAGTTCACATGCGGTGGTCGGCGGGCTTGACGCCGCGCTTGAAGCCCTTGAACTTGAACGGTCGGGTCTCGAAGGTGCCGACGATGTCGACCTTCGAGCGCTCGGGGATCTTCTTCTCCATGCCGATGGCCCAGTAGCACGCGTTGACGAGCAGGCGGCGCAGGCCCTCGCTCTCGAAGTCCTGCGAGGCGCCCATCGTCGTCGTGAACACGCGGCCCTTCGCGCCCTCCTTCCCCTCGTAGCTTCTCACCCACGCGACCGGCATCATCGGGTCGTTCTTCTTGCCCTCGAGCGGCTTCGAGTCGGGTTTCATCCCCTCGAGCACCTGTCCGAGGACGAGCGGCTTGCTGTCGCCAGGCAGCGGCAGGCGCACGCCGTAGACGTCAGTGGGACCCCAGATGTCCTCGACGCCGCGAAGAATCGGATGGTCCTTCATGCCCTCCGCGATGACGCCCCGCGTGCTCTGGCTGCCATGCCTGCCGTGATGATTGATCCACGTCTCGCCGAGGACCTGGCGCCCAAAGCCATCCTTCCACACCGCGTTCCGGAAGCTGTAATGCGCGTACTTCTTGCCGCCGGGAATGTTGAAGGCATGGGTCGCCGTGCGCAGGCCCACGACCGGCTTGCCGGCGTCCACCCACTTGACGATGTGTCGCATCTGATCGTCCGGGAGGTCGCGGAATCGCGTGAAGATGATCATCAGGTCGGCGTTCTCGAGCGCCTCGAGCCCGGGTATGTTGTCGTTGACGTCTGGGTTGATGGTGCCGTCCTTCGGGTCGATCGCGAAGAGCACCGTGCACTTGAACCCGTGATGCTTCGCGAGGATCTTGCCGAGCTGCGGCAGCGTCTCCTCGGAGCGGTACTCCTCGTCACCGGAGATCAGCACGATGTGCTTGCCGCGCCCCGGCCCCTTCTCGCCCTCGTAGACGACCCAGTGGTCCTCGGCCCGGATCGCCGCCGCGGAGACCGCGGCCGCGCAGATCACCAGCAACGCCAGCACACGTCGTGTCGTTCGCTTCATGGCTCCCTCGATGAGTCGAGTCTCGCAGGTTGGTTGATGTCGTGTCTGAATCGAATAGAGAGCCGCATTGTACCGAACGGCCGTGGACCGGCGGGCAAAAAAAGAGGACGTGGAGCCCCGAAAGACTCCACGCCCTCGCTCATTTCGAATCACCCGGGGCGGTCGAGATCAGTACTCGACGCTGACCCCCCACGAAGTCCAGAACTCGACGTCGTCGAAGTCGCTGCTGACGCCGAAGTCGGTCGACCCGATCTCCTGCGCCGAGTCGCCGAGGAAGATCGCGTAGACCGCGCCGCTTCCCGACCACTTGCCGAAGCGAGCCGGGATGAAGGACAGCGGCACGCCGACGGCGACGCCGATCTGGAAGAAACCGAAGCCGTCATCGTTGTCCTCGCCGGACGCCGTCTCGTAGTAATCCTCCGTGTTGAGGCCGAGCGTCATCGGCAGCGACACCGACACCGGGTAGTCGGTGTCGGACAGCACCTCGGCGGCGGGCTCGAGACCGATCTCGATGTACGTTCCGAGGTGCCCGGTGTCACCGAGGCCGTCCGCGCCGCCGTCGATCTCGCGAATCACCGCCACCGACGGCGAGAACGTCAGCGGGAAGTCCTCGCCGAAGGTGTCGGACATCAACTCGCTGTCATCGTAGCTGAGAGCGAAGGTGAGGTCCTCCGCGAAGAAGTCGCCCAGGTTGGGGCCGTAATAGTACGTGTAGATGAAGTCGAAGCTGAAGTTGGCCGGAAGCGACAGCGTCGTGCCCGCGTAGAAGTCGGACTCGTACCACGGGTTCGAGGGCGTGTTGCTGTGGAGACTGTTCCACGTGCCGAAGTTGACCGAGATGCCGATCGGGTTGTCGTCGTTCTGCTCGAGGAGCTCGAAGCCGATGTCGACGTACGGCTGCAGGATGACTCCCTGGTCCTCCTGCGGGATGCCGCGGAAATAGTAGGCCGACGCGATGTCGGTGCCGGCCGAGAGGGTCACCGCCGATCCGGGCACCTCGGCGGCGGCCTCCTGCGCAAGGGCCACCGGCGATGTGAGCGCGAGCACCAGGATCAGCGCCCGGCAAACCCCCAGGAACTGTCGCGCACGCACGCGTCCGTTCATGTGCAAAGTACCTCCAATCCCGAGTTCGCCATCGACCGTCTCCGGTCAGCACGCGTCTGGATCAGATCAAGCCGATGGGTGAGAAGTAGGAAAGACACCGCCGAATGGTCGCAAACGTTGTTCCCCCGGGAGGCCTGCTCGGCGCGGCCCCCGCCCGGCAGGGCTCAACCTCCTGCCAGTGCGGGAATTAATCCACGATGCTCGAATTCGAGCACAACGCTGTCGGACGCTCGGAGCTGCACAGAAACGCAGCGCTGCTGCAGGCCGCAGCAGGCGAGAGGGGCGACGCTCCCGGCGTTCGGGGCCGGAGCGGGGGAGTGCGTCCATCGGACTCCGCGACGGAGCCTTCGAGGACGAGGACGAGGACGAGTTTTTGCAACGTTGGGGTCCGATTCCGATGTTTGAGACAGATCAGAGATCAGACGTCGCTAAAAGGACCGCTCCGCGCTGACGAAGTCGAAGTAGCCGATCATCATCTCATCCCACGTCTGATCGCCCCAGAGCACCGTCTTCGACCACATGTCGCTCGTCAGCGCCGGGTTGAAGCGCGAGTTGTTGTAGTGCGCGATGCACTCGAGGAGCGTCTCGCGCGGCACCGTCCTCGGCTCGGCCAGCCGGTAGGTGTTCTGCCAGCCGAAGTCGTACCTCGGCACGTTGAGGAGAATCTCCGTGCGGGCCTCGCGGCGGAGCCGATCGATGGCGTCGCGGTCGGCGCTCGACTCGTACATCGAGCGCAGTCTCTCGTGGACGTCGTCCGGCATGGCGCCGGCCCACGTCAGCCGTCGCGTCGCGCCGTCGTAGCGGCAGCGGGAGAGCCACTCGGGAGCGAGCAGATCGAACCGCGGCGGCGCCGACACGCGGACGCTCGACGGCAAGTGGAGCTGGTAGCGGAACGACTCCCCGCGGAGGTGCATGTGCGGCAGGAGGCCGAGCAGCTTGGCCGGACGGCGGAAACGGTACGTGGCGCGGATCTCGTGGCGCTCGGCGCGCGGTGGGATGAGCAGCCCCGCCCGATTGACGGCGCTTCGCGTGTGCACCTCGGCCGTGATCGGCTTGCGGGCAAAGACGAAGCCGACACGCGACCGGTCCCGGACGGCGCGCCCGTTCGGCGTGTAGTGGATCTGGAAAATCAGGGTCGCTCCCGCCGGCAGCCGCTTCGCCATGCCGTCCGGATGGACGACCGGCCGCTCGCCCGGGACCATGATCGAGAAGTAGCCCCGGGTGCCGCCGCCGGTCTCCCTCCGCCAGCGACGCGGGTCGTCGGGATCGACCGCGAAGACGAGGATGTGGTGCACGACGCCTCTCTCGCCGGCCTGCACCTCCGACGCGACCACCCAGCGATCCTCCTTCAGCCCCGTCTCGACGACCGCGTAGCGGTACGGCACCGCGCCCGCGGCGGGGACATCGAAGGGCTCCGGGATCTCGAAGACGGCGTCCGGCTCACCGACCTGCCAGCCCTCGGGGAAGGACACCGGCTCGGGCGCGTCGGCGGGCACGCCGCGAGGCGCGCCGTTGTCGATCCAGCCAACGAGCGTCGCGACCTCCTGCGGAGAAAGACTGCGGTCATTGGAGAAGACGCCATGCTCGGGATCGGCGTGCCACGGCGGCATGCGGCGGTTGACGACGACCTCGCGAATCATCCCCGCCCATCCGGCGACGTCCTCGAACTCGATGAGCGGAAACGGCGCGATCTGTCCCTCCCGGTGGCACGGCTGGCACCGCTTCTGGATGATCGGTTCGACGTCGCGGTGGAAGGTGATCGAATCGGCGTCCCGGATCACACGACGGCGGCCGATGACGCACCCGGCGGCGGCGGTCGTCTTGACGGGCACCTCCTCGCCGCGGAGAACCGCCTCGAGCGCGCTCGCGAGGTATTCCGTCTCGGGCCGGTCCTTGCGGATGCCCACCGAGCGCTCCGTGAGGCTGTACTGATCGTCGACACGGCCCCGATAGCGGAGGACGCGCGCGGAGTCGAGCACGAGCACCTCGGTCGTGCGCTCGACTCCGAGCATGTCGGCGATGCGGTTCTCGTGGTCCTTCAGAATCGGGAACGTGATCCCGTGCCCGCTCGCGAAGGAGCGCAGGTCGAACACGGTGTCGAACTGGTTCGCGTTGACGCCGAGGAACTGCACGCCGCGACCGGAGTACTCGTGGTGGAGGCGCTCGAGCCGGCGCGCGTAGAGCTCCGAGACCGGACATCCGAGGCCGTTGAACGCCAGGACGATCGCCTTCTTCCCGGCGCAGTCGGCGAGCCGGCGCTCGACCCCGTCGAGATCGCGCAGCGCGAAGTCGGCAACGGTCGAACCGACGGCGAGCGGCTCGATCTCGGCGGCGTGGGCGGGGAGGGCGCAGAGGGCGAGGATGGCGATGGCTGATCGGATGCGAGCTGGTCGGATGCGAGATGCGCTCATGCTCTCATCGAACCAGCGGGGTGAGGGAGGGGCAAGATCGGGGTTGTGAGATCTTGTCGCCCCCCCTCTCGTCCTCGTCCTCGTCCTCGTCCTCGTACCCGTACCCGTACCCGTACCCGTTCCCGTTCCCGTTCCCGTACCCGTGCCCGTTCCCGTGCCCGAAAGCCCGCGTCGTCGCCTGCGTCTCCGACGTCGGGTCCGAGCGTGCGGAGTCCGATGCCGAGACCCGATGCCGATGCCGATTCCGACTCCGATTCCGATGACCGATCCCGATTCCGATGACCGACTCAGAGATCAGAGATCAGAGATCAGAGATCAGAGGCGACAACCGACGCGTCCGCCCATTCCTCGTCGCCGTTACCGCAGGCTCGCTCGCGCCTTGTGGATCTTCACGTGGACCGCGTCACGCTCGACGTAGTACCGGATCTCCTCGTAGCCCACTTTCTCGAGGAGGTCGAGGGCCTGCTCGAAGTCCGCCGCGACGCGATCGGGTCGGTGGGCGTCGGAGCCGATCACCACCGGGATGTCCCGCGCGCGCATCTCGTGGAGGATCGCCGGGCACGGGTTCATCTCGCGGACACGCTTCTGGAGCCCCGAGGTGTTGAGCTCCATGGCGGTCCTGGTCGCCGCGACGCGGTCGAGGGCGCGGCGGATGTCATCGAGGATCTCGCCCGGCTCCCACGCCTCGGGATCGTCGTTCTTGACCAGGTCGGGGTGAGCGAGCGAGTCGACGAGCCGCGTCTCCGCTGCCAGCGCGAGGTGCTCGAAGTACGTACGCTGGAACTCGCGCGAGTCGCCGCGGTAGTAGCGCTTGCGGTATTGCGGCAGATGCGTGTGCACCGAACCGAGCACGTAGTTGAGCGGCGCGCGCGCGTGGAGATCCTCGAGCCATGACTCCATGCCGGGGACGAAGTCGCTCTCGAGACCGAGCAGCACGTCGACGCGCCCCGCCCACTCCCGGCGCGCTCGATCGACCAGATCGACGTACTCGTCGAACTGCTCCTCGTCCATGCGCACCTTCGGTGACCACCCCGGGGCCGGGTTGTGACACGTCACCGTGATGCCGGCGAGGCCGCGCTTCTCGGCGACGGCCGCGTACTCCTCCGGCTCACCGACGGCGTGCTTGCAGAGGGGCGTGTGCATGTGCGTGTCGTAAAGAATCGGCCCGGCCGTCATGACCGCGACACTGTAGAGGATCGGATGTGCAAAGTCCCGCGTTTTTCAGCCACGGCGCGCGTCCCGCCGCCAATCGCGACACGCCAGCGATCAGCGATCCTCGCCGTCGCCGCGACACGTCGAACTCCGGCCCAAGAGAGTGCTTCGCGACCCCGCGACGCTGCCGTACAATGCCCGTCGGCGTGGCGCGGAGGAGCGTGCCACGCGGTCGCGCGGACGCGCCCGGATCCCAGGGGAACATGACAGGGGGGAACACAGTGGAGAGAGGGATGAGGGTCCGTCCGCTCCCGTGCCTCGCCGATCGCACGGGTCTACCGGCTGTCACTGTCGTCGTGATCGCGTGCGTGGCCGCGCTCCCGGTCACGCTCACCTTCGTGCCCGAGGCCGCGGCGACATCGCCGGCGGCGCAGCGAGACGAGGATCTCGGCGCGTCGCTCCTCTTCAACACCGCGAGCCGGCTCTACCGGCAGCAGAACTGGAAGGACGCCGCCTCGGCGTTCGGGGACTTCCTCGAGAAGTATCCGCGCCACGCCGACGCGGTCGAGGCGCGTTTCGCGCGCGGCTACTGCTTCAACCGACTCGGGCGACACGGCGACGCGGCCGGCGATCTGCGCCTTGCAGCGCGCGACGAGTCGAGACGCTGGGCGGCCGACGCGAGCTTCTACCTCGGCGCCTCGCTCGAATCGCTCGCAGCCGCTCCGACGACGGGAGACGCGACGAGTCGTCGCCTGCTCCTCGAGGCCGCGTCGAGCTACCGTCGCGCGGCGCGACTGCGGCTCGGCGAGCTCGACGAGCTGCCGGCCGATGCGCCCGCGGATCGACGGGAGCTTCTCCGTGACTTGCACGTGCTGGCGCTCGCCTCGGCCGGCGAGGCAATGCACCGCGCGCGAGCGTACCGAGACGCGATCGGCGCGCTGACGCCGCTGCGCGACGGCCTCGACCGCTGGCGCGGGGCGCGAGCGTGCGCGCGCGGAATCTACTTCCTGGCGCTCTCCCGGTACGAGCTCGCCCGGGAGGCCGAGGCGACGGGTCGCAGGGCGGATTACGAACCGGCGATCGCGACACTCTCGCTCCTCGGCGCGCCGGAGTTCGAGGAGGACCCGCTGTGGGCGGAGGCGATCTACCTCCTCGGACGGCTCGAGCAGCGAGAGGGAAAGCTGCAGAGCGCGCTGGCACGATTCGAGCGCCTCGCGGCGCGTGGCGGCGAGCGGGCGATCGAGGCGGAGTACCACGCGGCGATCGTTCTCCAGGAGACGAGGACGCCACGCGCGCTCGAGGCCGCGGCGGAACGGCTCGCCCGCTTCCGTCAGCGACATCGCGACTCGCCGCTCGTCGACCGCGCCCTGCTCCACGAGGGGCTGGCGCTCTTCGATCTGCGCCGCTACGACGAGGCCGCGAGCCGCCTCGACGCGCTCGTGGCGTCGAGGGTCGACGTCGACGTCGAGTTGCGCGAGCGCGCCAGCTTCCGGCTCGGCCAGGCGCTGCTGCTCGCGTCGAGCCCCGACCTCGACCGGGCCGTCGCCGTGCTCACCGGCGTCGTCGACCGTGCGCGCGAGCGCTCGCCCGTCGACCGCGAGCAGCTTGCGCGGGCCATCTACTGGCTCGCGGAAGCGCTGCTCGCGCACGGCGGCGATTCGCTCGCACGCGCCGCGGCGACCTTCGGCGAGGTGGCGGAGCGCCACCGTCGCGACACGCCCGACCTCGCCGAGGAGGCCCTGCACAAGACGGCGGTGGCGTTCCTTCGCGCCGGCGAGCACGCCCGGTGCGCCGCGGCCGGCAGACTGTACCGCAGCCGCCATCGGCCCGGGACGGCGCGCTTTCTCGTCGAGTCTCTCGAGATCTCGGCGCGCAACGCGCTCGAGGCTCCCGCGGGGGCGTTGCCGGACGCCGAGCGCTCGGCCGCCGGCGAGCACTACGCACGCGCGGCGGCGCTCGCCGAGACTCCGTCCGAGGCGCGACGGCTGCGATCGCTCGCGGGCCTGGCGCACTACCACGCCGGATCGTTCGACGCCGCCATCGAGACGCTCGAGGAAGTCTTCAAGACGCCGACGGTCGCCGGCGAGACCGACGCCGCCCTCGAGCGCTCGCTGTCGTTCTATCTCGCCGACGCTCTCGTCCAGCGGTACCAGCCCCGCGAGGGAGCGGAGTTCGACGACGAGGCGCGCCGTCGCCTGTCACGCGCGGTGACGCTCTACGGCCGTTTCATCGACGACGCCCGGCGCGATCGCACGGCGGTCGCGCGCGACAACCTCTCGACCGCGGTGCTCCATCGCGGTCTCTGCCACCAGTGGCTCGACGAGCCGGCGCGCGCGCGGGACAGCTTCGAGGACTTCCTGCGCACGTGGCCGCGTGACGCGCTCGCCCCCCGCGTCCGCCTCGGCCTCGCCGAGGCGTGCGTGAAGCTCGGCGACCTCGAGCGCGCGGCCGACGAGTACCGCGCCGCGGCGAGCGCATCCGGCGATCGAACAGCCGCCGCACGGGCGCTGCTCCGCGCCGCCTGGGTCGAGAGGAAGCTCGATCGACCGCGGCGTGCGCTCGCGGTGCTCGACACGGCGATCGCGACGCTCTCCGGCTCGGCCGACGCGGCACTCCTCGCCGACGCTCGCTACCAGCGCGCCGCCGCGCTCGACGATCTCGGCATGGACGGTGCCGAGACGGCGCTGCGGGACTTCCTCGACCGGCACGGCGAGAGCGCGAGGACAGCCGAGATCCGCCTGCGTCTCGCGTGGACGTGCCTCGACGACTCGCGGCCGCGTGACGCGCTCGATGCGATCGCCCCGCTCGTCGGCGATCGCCGGGGCGCGACGCCGGAGCGCGCCGAGGCGCTCTACGTGCAGGCGTGGAGCCACGCCGCGATCGCCGACACCGACGGCGTCGAGGACGACGACCGGGAGGCGGCGCGCGCCGCGCTCGAGTCCTCTTACCGCGTTCTCATCGCGGAGCATCCCGAGAGCGAGTACGCGCTCGACGCGCGCCTCGAGCTCGGCGAGCACCTCTTCAACCGTCGCGCGCTGTCGGAGGCGCGGCGCTGGCTCGAGTCGGCGCTGGAGCGGGCGGAGTCCGCCTCGACGCTCGACCGCGATCGGCGCGAGAAGGTCCTGGCGCGCGCGCGCTTCGGGCTGGCCTTCATCGACGCCGAGGAGAACGATCACGTGCGCGCCCGCGAGCGCTTCGATGCCGTCGCCGGGGCCGGCGGCGAGCTCGCAACGCGCGCGCTCTTCCAGGCGGCTCGGTCGTGGATGTCGACGCGCGGCGAGCGGGAAGCCGTGAAGCGATTCCGGCGAGTGCTCGAGGACACCAGCAAGACGGCCGTGGCCCTCCACGCCGAGACGCTGCTGCGGCTGGCCGAATGCCACCACCGCCTCCGCGAGTACGAGACCGCGCTGAAGTTCGCCCGTCAGCTCGTCGAGCATCACGCCGACGGGCCGCTCCTCCACGAGGGGCGCTTCGCTGCCGGATTCGCGCTGCAGTACCTCGATCGCTTCGACGAGGCGGTCAAGGCCTTCCGCGAGGTGGTCTCCGGGACACGGGCGGTGGTGGCGGCGCGCGCGCAGTATCACATCGGCGAGTGCTACATGGACCGGCGCCGCTACCGTGAGTCGGCGCGCGAGTTTCTCGCCGTGGCGGCGAACTTCGACTTCGAGGGAGAGTACCGCGACTGGCTCCGCCGGTCTCTCCTCGCGGCCGGCCTCGCGTACCAGGCGGCCGGCGATGGGCCGGCCGCGGCGCAGCAGTGGAAAGAGCTGGTCGAACGCTTCGGGGATTCCAGTGAGGCCAGGGCCGGGCGCAAGCGGCTCGAGGAGGTAAACGAATGAGAACCCTTGATCCGCCGAAACCGGCGCGGATTGTCGCGACCGCGATCGTCGTCATGACGCTCGCCGGGATCACGTTCGCCCAGGCCGTCCCCACCGGCGACGAGCGCTCGCCCTCGCCGACGGCGAAGTCCGGAAGCATTCCTCCGGGCGCCGCGGGAGAGGCGAGCACGGCGGACGGCGCGGGCGCCCCGAGCGCCGGCGACGACACGGTCCGCGGCGAGCATCCCGAGACCTACCTCGACTTCGCCATCGCCGGCGGCTATCTGATGATCCCGATCGGCCTCTGCAGCATCCTGCTCGTCGCGTTCCTCATCGAGCGACTGATCAGCACGCGGCGATCCCGCGTCCTGCCCTCGCCGTTCGTCACCGCCGTCCAGGAGCTGACGCGCAACGGCGCCGGCGGGGCGGGCCGCGCCGGAGCGATCTGCGACGCCCACCCCTCGGCGGCGGCTCGCATTGTCCGCGTCGCGGCAGACACCATCCGCCGGCCCCGTGACGAGCTCGAGGACGCGGTCAACGTCGCCGCACGGCGCGAGGTCTTCTTCCTGCGACGCTACACGCGACTCTTCGTCGTCATCGCGAGCGTCGCGCCCCTCCTCGGTCTCCTCGGAACGGTCACCGGCATGATCCAGGCCTTCCGCGAGGTGGCGATACAGGGGCTCGGCTCGGGCCAGGCGCTCGCGCCGGGAATCTACCAGGCGCTGATCACCACCGCGGCCGGGCTGCTCGTCGCCATCCCCGCGATGATCGCGTACCACTGGATCATGTCGCGCGTCGACAACTACACGCACGCCATCGACAACCTGGTCGTCGACTTCGTCGACGCCAACCGGCCGGAGAGCGAGGCGGCGTCATGATCAAGGTCGATTCGCGTCGCGAGGAGCTGCACCTCAACATCGCCCCGATGGTCGACGTCATCTTCCTGTTGATCATCTTCTTCCTGACGGCGACGACGTTCGCCGAGAAGGAGCGCGAGCAGGACGTTCTCCTCCCCGAGAACCGCGTGCCGGGCAGCCTCAGCCGCGGCCTCGACAGGAACATCATCGTCAACGTGGTCCGCGACGGGACGCTGCGCGTCTACGGCGAGCCGATGACGCACGCCGAGCTCCAGGAGCTGATCCGCGACCGCCGCGAGCGTGTGCCGGCGCCGCTCAAGGTGCAGGTGCGCGCGGACAAGCGCACGGCCTACGGCAACGTGGCGCTGGCGCTCGAGACCATCGAGCGCGCCGGCGTGCAGCGCCCCTACATCATCACGAGACAGGTCGAGATGGAGGAGTGACCCGTGGGACGCCCCGGAAGCCAGCGGCGCTGGAGACCGTGGATCGTCGCGCTCGCCGTCGTCGCCGTCGCCGCGCTGGCCGCGCCGTTCATCATCGAGCGCCGGGTGAGCTACTACACCGACGGCGAGAACGTACGCGCGCCCGAGAGCGAGGCCCGCGATTCGATCCGGGAGATCCTCTGGGAAGAGCCGCGTGACGTCGGGCCGCAGATCAACGCCGCGGACAGCGACGAGTACGAGCCGTGCGTCAGTCCCGACGGCGACCTCCTCGTGTTTACGCGAGGCCGCGCCGGAGGCGACGCGGACCTCTGGGCGGCCGCGCGCTCGCGAGGCCGCTGGGTCGACCCGCAGCCGCTTGGCGCCCTGAACACGCCGGCGGACGAGCTCGGCGCCGCGTTCAGTCCGGACGGCGATCTGCTCTTTTTCTCGTCGGACCGTGACGGCGGACACGGCGGCCACGACATCTGGGTCAGCGTTCGCGCCGGCGACGGCAGCTGGAGCGCGCCCGAGAACGCCGGCGCGGCGGTGAACACGGCGTGGAACGAGCTCGATCCGGCGCCGTCCGCCGACGGGGCCCGTCTCTACTTCACGAGCGATCGCCGGGCCGGCGAGGAGCGACGCGGACCGTGGACCGCGACGATTCGCGCCCGGCTCCGTTCCGCCAACTACGACATCTTCGTCGCCGACCGCGTCCCCGATCCCGTGGTCGACGGGGCCGCCACCGGACCGTCGATTGCCGGATCGTGGACCCTGGCGCCCGCTCGAGCGCTCCTCGCGCTCAACGGCGCCTGGGCCGAGGGCGCGACGGCGGTCTCGCCCGCCCGGGACTTCCTCTACTTCGCGAGCAACCGCCCCGGCGGCGCGGGAGGCTTCGACCTCTATCGCGTGCGTCTGATCGGCGGCGAGACCACCGTGCCGGAGTCGCTCGGACCGCTGGTCAACTCGACGGCGCACGAGCTCGACCCGGCGCTGAGCAGCGGCGGCTTCGAGCTCTACTTCGCCCGCGAGCGGGACGGGCACGAGGACATCTTCGTGACGCGATCGCGCGAGGTCTTCGTGACGCGCGAGCGCGAGGGCCCCTACTGGAGCCTCGCCGCCGTGCTCGCCTTTCTCGCCGATCTCATCGCCGCGATCCCGACGGGGCTGCTGATCCTGCTGCTCTACCTGCTCTTCTGCCTGCTCTTCCTGCGGCTGCTCCGCGGCCGGCTGGGAACGCTCAACCTCCTGGCGCGATGCTTCCTGATCGCCATCCTCGTGCACCTCCTGCTGGCGCTCTGGATGAATCGCCACCGCGTGCACCGCGTGCTCCTGCAGGCCCTCGACGTCGAGGAGAAGCACGAGCTCTTCGAGATCGCCGTCGAGGGACTGCCGGAGGAAGAGGTCGGCGTCGACATCCGCGAGGCGGTCGCGTCGGCGGGAAGCGACGAGCTGCCCTCGCTCGGTGCGGAGCTCGTGCGCCGACCGCCTCCGCGCGATGACACGCAGATGCGCGAGCTCGAACGGGTCGAGCCGTTGACGGTGACACCGCTCCGGTCCGCCGAGCTCCCGACGGAGACGCCGCTCGACGCTCCGGCTCCCGTGCCGGAGTTGACGGCGCCCGCCACGACGGCGCTCCCCGATCCACAGCCGCTCGCGGCGGATCTGGACCTCGACAGGGCGCCCCCCGTGGAGCCGCGTGACACGCCGGCGCCAGAGGCTGCGACGCCGGTCGTTCCCGAGCTGGACTCCTCACGCCGCCAGCGTGATCGAGTCGTCGAGACGCCGGTCGCCTCGGCGCGGGTCGCGCCCGCGCCGGCGACGTTGCCCCCGCTCGATGCGCCGCTCGCGCCCGTCGCCCCGCCGCTTCCCGCTCGCGGCGAATCGCTTCCCGAGGAGCGACTGCCGGAGGCGCTGCCACCCGATGACGACACCGCTCTCCCGGATCCGACGGCCAACGTCGCCATCGAGCGCGAGCGCGGTCCGCCGGCGGCGGAGCCCGCGCCGGAGACACCGACGATTCCGCGCCGACGCCCCGAGCCGAGGCGCGTGGCGAGCCGGCGAGACGAGGTCGCGACTGCGCGGCACGAGATCACGCTTGCCGCGGTCACGCCGGTCACACGCGCGCCTCCGACCCGCGAGCCCGAGGGCCGGCCATCGCCCTCCGCGCTGGCCGACAGACCGGGCGCGGTGACGCCGTCACCCGTGGCGCCGTCGCGACGGGAAGAGCCACCGGGGACGACGTACTCGCCGCGCCCCGTCGCCGTGGCGACTCCGCCGGCGCCGGACGAGGCCGGCCGGCAGCCGACGCGTCCGGTGCTCGAGCGCCGTCGCGCGTCACCTCGACGGCGAACGTCACGTCCGGGCCCGCATACCGAGCAGGTGGCCGCCGTCCGGACGCCATCGAGGCCCGCCGCGGTGCTGGCGATCGACCGCGGACCACGGAGGCGCGACCTCGAGCGCAACCTGGCTCGCATCGATCCCGCCGGTGACGATGCGCCCCGGGTCGTCGTCGCGGCGACACGCCGCGACG
>JBFFXF010000194.1:0-14065 GCA_041569895.1 Planctomycetota bacterium
GCAAGGTCGCCGGGCTCCCCGTCTACCAGCTCCTCGGCGGCAAGGCGCGCGAGGGCTGCACCGTCTACGGTCACGCCGGCGGATCCACGTACGAGGCGATCGTCGAGTCCGTGCGCGGCTTCCAGGGTCGCGGCTACCGCGTGATCCGCGTCCAGCACGGCGGCTACGGTGGCCCCGGCATGGTCGGCACCATCCCCGCGCCGCGCCCCGGCATTCCTGCCACCCAGGTCTTCGAGCCGACGCGGTACCTCCTCGACACGCCCCGGATGTTCGCGCACCTGCGGGAGCACCTCGGTGACGAGGTCGAGCTCTGCCACGACGTGCACGAGCAGATCACGCCACAGCAGGCGGCGCACCTCGCGAAGAGCCTCGAGCCCTACCGTCTCTTCTTCCTGGAGGACGTCGTGCGTCCGGACCACAAGGAGAGCTTCAAGCTCGTGCGCGAGGCGTCGACGACGCCGCTGGCGATGGGCGAGCTCTTCGTCTCCCGCTGGGACTGCCTGCCGCTCTTCGTCAACCAGTGGATCGACTACATCCGCATCAAGCCGCAGCACGTCGGCGGCATCACCGAGGCGAAGAAGATCTTCACGCTCGCGGAGCCGTACCAGGTGAAGAGCGCGTCACACGGCGCGCGCGACATCGGCCCGATCGGCCAGGCGGCGTCCGTGCACGTCAACCTGACGATTCCCAACTTCGGCGTCCTCGAGTGGTCGGACTTCCCGAGAGAGACCCGCGACGTCTTCCCCGGCGGCGCGCACTACCACGACGGCTCGGCGGTCGTCGACGACAGGCCGGGCCTCGGCATCGACATCGACGAGGCGGCCGCGAAGAGGTTCCCGTACCGCCGGGCGTACATGCCGATCGTCCGCCGGGCGGATGGGACGATGCACGTGTATTGAGGAAAAGGAGGAACGCAGATTACACAGATTACGCAGATTGCGCAGATCAGCGCGTGTCAAGCTCGGAGAGGGAGAGTCCACTTCGGAGGTTTTTCTGTCAGACGATTCATGAGGAAGGCAGGAAACTCAGGAAGGCAGGAAACGGAACCAGATTCTTTTCCTGCTTTCCTGCTCTTCCTGCTTTCCTTGTGGTTCGTCTTCCGGTCCCGCCCGCGGCGTCTGGCGGCTGATCGGAGACGGCAGGGGTCCGGATCCAGATGGTGGGCGCTGCTCGCGCTTGCGTTGCTGCTCTCCGCCTGTACCGCGCCCGGCGTGTTCGTGCCGACGGCGCAGAATTCGGTCGTGCCGGCGTCGAGCGCGCTCGAGCTCGTGTGGAGCGGTGGGGAGTTCACGGAGGGCGGCGCGATCGCTGCCGACGGGACGGTGCTCTTCTCCGACATCGGCAATCGCATCCTGCGATTCGATCCGCGCACCGGCGCGACGACGGTCTTCCGCGAGCCGAGTGGACGCGCCAACGGCATGATGGTCGACGGCGCGGGGAGGCTCTTCGTCTGCGAGGGCGCCAACGGCGGCAATCGGCGCGTGTCGGTCACCGAAGCGGACGGCGCCGTGCGCACTCTCGCCGACCGCTGGCGCGGCAAGCGGTTCAACAGCCCCAACGACCTCTGCCTCGACGGACGCGGTCGCGTGTACTTCACGGACCCGCGTTACGTCGGCGACGAGCCGCGCGAGCTCGAGTTCGAGGGCGTCTTCCTCGTCGAGGCCGACGGGACGGTGAAGCTCGCGACGCGCGACGTGTCGCGACCGAACGGCATCCTGGTGTCGATCGACGGGAGCCGGGTGTACGTCGCCGACAACGACAACCGGGAGGGCGGACCGCGCGAGCTCCTCGTCTTCGACGTCCTGGATGACGGCACGCTCTCGGGGAAGCGCGTGCTCCATCGGTTCGGACCGACGAGCCGCGGCATCGATGGCATGACGATGGACGTCGACGGCGCGATCTACGCCACGGCCGGCTCGGGCGAGGAGGCGGGGGTCTACGTCTTCGGGCCGGACGGCGAGCACCTGGCGCTGATCCGGACACCGGGCGACCCGACCAACTGCGTCTTCGGCACCGGCTCCGGGGAGCGCACGCTCTACATCACGGCGCACGCGCCAGCCGCCGGCTCCTTCGGCCTCTTTCGCATCGAGCTTTCCCGGCGCGGGTATCACAGGCGCTGATACGCGGGGAGAGCGGAACGCGGATCTCCGCAGATTACGCAGATTCCGCAGAGGGGGAAAGAAGGGTCGTTGGTCCTCCGGCATCGGACCCCATCGTTGCAAAAACGTACCCGTACCCGTACCCGTTCCCGTTCCCGTTCCCGTGCCCGTCCTCGAGGGCTCTGATCGCGGAGTCCGATGACCGACGCCGACACCGATGGCCGATGCCGATTCCGACTCCGATGACCGATACCGATTCCGATTCCGATTCCGATCGGGAAAGGCCCCTTCCTGCTTTCCCCGACTTTCCTGCCTTCCTCCTGAGTCGTCCGACAGGTAGCATGGACGCCCGGCAAGCGGTGCGGCCGACGGTCGCACGCTTCGCACGAGGAACCGTTCGCATCGGCCCATTCCGCGGAGGACATCATGCACATGCGATTCACGATCGCGCTGGCGATCGCCATCTCCTGTCTGGTCATCGGCGACAGCACCCGTTCCGGTGACTCCGCCGGATCGCCGCCCGCCGCCGCGGGGATTCGCTTCGCGCGCTTTCAGGTCGGCGACACCGTCGCGTACGGCGTCGTCGAGGGCGATCGGGTGCGCCGCATCCGCGGCGACATCTTCGGAGAGTGGCGAAAGAGCGATCAGACGCACGCGCTGAAGGACGTCAAGCTGCTCGTTCCCACCGAGCCGACCAAGGTCTTCGCGCTCGCGGGCAACTATCGCGATCACCTCGGCGACAGTCCGCCTCCCGCGATCCCGCAGCCCTTCCTGAAGCTGCCCTCGTGCCTGCAGCGCCACGACGGCCCGATCGTGCTCCCGGCCGACACCACCGAGGTTCACTACGAGGCCGAGGTGGTCGTCGTCATCGGCAAGCGAGCCGTCGACGTCCCGGTCGAACGCGCGCTCGAGCATGTCCTCGGCATCACGTGCGGCAACGACATCAGCGCGCGCATCTGGCAGAACGGCACCAGACGGTGCGAGGCCTGCGGCCGGCCGTCGGACGCCGATGTCCAGTGGTGGCGCGCCAAGGCGTCGGACACCTTCGGTCCGTGCGGTCCGTTCATCCTGAAACGGGACGACTACTCCGGACTCGAGATGACGCTGCGCGTCAACGGGGAGACGCGGCAGAAGACGAACACGAAGAACATGATCCACGGCGTCGCGGAGACCGTCAGCTTCATCAGCCGCTACTGCACGCTCGAGCCGGGCGATCTCATCTTCACCGGCACGCCGGGCAAGACGAAGTCGCTGAAGCCGGGTGATGTCGTCGAGGTCGAGATCGATGGCGTCGGCGTGCTCAAGAACCCGGTGGTCGCGGAGAAGCTGATCGCCAGGTGACGCCGCCGGGGGACCTCTCGACCACGGGAGTCACAGCCGCACCACCTCGCCGGTGGTCTCGTTCTCGAGGTGCAGGAGCTCGCGATCCGCGAGCACCGGCACGCCGTCGTGATACGAGAAGACCCGCCCGCACGACGCGCAGGTGATCTCGGCGGGCGCGAAGTCGAGCGGCGCGTGGCACTCCGGGCACACCGCGTCGACCTTGCCGTCGTCGCGCGGAGGGCTGACCTCCGCGGATTGGCGCTTGCGGGCCAGCACAACATAGCCGAGCGGAAACGTCCGGTCGTTGAGCGCCGCGTCGATCCCGCGAAGTCGCGGCGCGGGCCGCGACAGGCGAGCGATCGATAAGCTCACCGCGTTGACGGCGCAGAGCGCGAGGCGACTGAACCACCGTCGCAGCGCGCGCCACGGCCGGAAGCCGAAGTAGGTCGCCAGGTGGTTGCCGATGGTCAGGAACGTGCCGCCGACGAGCGAGTACTCGACGACGTCGAGACCCGCGCCCTCGAGAAGCCGCTCGAGCCCGTAGATGGTGTAGCGCCTGAAATCGTTCGGAGCGCCGTGGACGAAGAACGCGAACGGGACGCTCACCAGCGCGACGCCGCCGGGGCGCAGGATGCGCACGCATTCCGCGACGACTCGCTCCGGCTCGCGGGCGTGCTCGAGCACCTCCGTGCAGATCGCCGTGTCGAACGACCGGTCGGCGAACGGTGTCCGCTCGGCGCTGGCGTAGAAGAACCTCACGCCCTCGGGAAGCCGCGAGTGATATCGGCCGGCGACCCAGTTGTCGACGCCGACGAGCTCGCTCAGGCGCGGGCGGAGCAGACGCGAGAAGCGAAAGTCGCCGCAGCCGAGATCGATCGCCCGCCCCGTGACGTGTTCCGAGAACGTCACGATCTGCCTGGCGAGGAGCGTCTCGACGAGGGCGTAGGGCGAGGTCAGCTTTCCGAGGAGGTTTCCGATGGCGCTCACATCCTCTTGTCGGCCGCGGCCGGGACCCGCTGGAGGACGCGCCCGCGCGCGGAGCGCTTTCGTTTTTTCGCGAGGCGCTCCGCGACGGGGTCTATAATGTGCCCGGAGGTCTCACCCATGCACCGTCTGACGGCCGTCCTGCTCCTCGCTGCGCTGTCGATTGCGCCGCCCGGTCCCCTCACGGCGAAGGTCGCCAGCCACTGGATGCCGCTGCCGCCCGTGCCGACGCCGCGCCAGGAGGTCGGCGTGGCCGAGCTCGACCGCAAGATCTACGTCATCGGCGGCATCCTCGGCAACCGCGGCGCGACGGGCGCGGTCGAGCGGTTCGACGTCGACACCGAGAAATGGGAGCAGGTCCGACCGCTCCCGGGTGACACGCGGCTCCACCACGTCGGCGCTGCGGCGGCCCTCGGCAAGGTGTTCGCGGTCGGCGGCCTGAACTCGTCGTTCCGTGGCGTCCGGTCGGTCTTCGCGTTCGACCCGTCGACCGGCGAGTGGTCGCGGGTGCGCGACATGCCCTGGCCACGAGGCGCCATGGGCGTGGCGGCCATCGAGGATCGCATCTACGTCGCCGGTGGCCAGGATGGCGGCACGTCCTTCGCCGACGCCGCGGTCTACATCGCTGCCAAGAACCGCTGGGAGTCGCTCCCCGACATGCCGACGGCGCGAAACCACCTCGCGGCCGCCTCCATCGACGGCGTGTTCTATGCGGTCGGCGGTCGCGCCGGCCGGCTCTTCGACGCGCTCGAGGCGTACGACCCCGCAACGAAGCGCTGGGCGCGTCTGGCGCCGATGCCCACCGCACGCGCCGGCATCGCGGCGGCGGCGCTCGAGGGCATGCTCTTCGTCTTCGGTGGCGAGGGAAACTCCCAGGACCCGAGGGGCATCTTCAGGGAGACCGAAGGCTACGACGTCTGTCGTAACATCTGGCTCAGCGACATCGACATGGAGAATCCGCGCCACGGCATCGGAGCAGCCGCGCTCGACTTCGCGATCTACATACCAGGCGGCTCGCCGGTGCAGGGCTTCGGCGTCACGGACGTCCACGACGCGTACGTCCCGGGCACCATCGACGGCTTCCTGGTGTTCCTGCGGGGCGACTCCAACCTCGACGACTCCGTGGACATCTCGGACGCTGTCTTCATTCTCATCTCGCTCTTCGTCAGCCAGGAACCCCTGCCGTGCGACGACGGCGCGGACGCCAACGATGACGGGGCGATCAACATCACCGACGCGGTCTTCATCCTGAACTTCCTCTTCCAGGGCGGCCCCCCACCGCCGCACCCCGGCCCGGACGTCCCCGACATCGACCTGACGCCCGACGAGCTCGACTGCAGCGGCCCGCGCCGACCGTGCTTCGCCCCCTTCTGAATTGACCTTCGGTGCCCGTGCCCGTCCCCGAAAGGCTGCTCGACTGCGCAAGCGAAACCCTGCGACGCATCTAGAAGGAAAGCAGGAAGAAGACGAAAGCAGGAAAAGAAAGGACAGAGAACGGCACGCACGGATCTGATCGAACGCCCGTCCTCTCGACATTCGGGGAGTCGAGCGAAAGCTCACGAACCTCGACCTTCATCCGTTTCCTGCCTTCCTGAATTTCCTGCCTTCCTCATGAATCGTCTGACAGCAAGCCCCCAAAGTCGACTCTCCCTGCCCGAGCTCCGGACCGTGCTCCTCCCTGGTTGATCTGCCGCCACCCGGCACAACGATTCCCCTTGAATTCGCCGACCGCGTTCCCGAGAATCCGAGTTCCGCGACTCTGGAGTTCCCGAATGCACGTCCTCGATATCGCCGTTCTCGCCGCATACTTCCTCGTGATGATCGGCATCGGCGTGTACAGCGCGCGGCGGATCCACGCGCAAGAGGACTTCTTCATGGGCGGGCGGTCGTTCGGCAAGCTCCTCCAGACGTTCGCCGCCTTCGGCGCGGGCACGGGCTCGAGCGATCCGGTCAACACCGGCCGTACGACCTTCACGAGCGGCATGAGCGGCATGTGGAGCGTCATGTACTGGCTCTTCGTGACGCCGTTCTACTGGATCACGGGCGTGTGGTACCGGCGCATGCGCCACCTGACGCTCGGCGACTGGTTCGTCGAGCGCTACGAGTCGCGCTCGATGGGCGCGGCGTACGCGGTCTTCGGCATCCTCTTCCAGATCGTTTACGGGTCGATGCTCTTCTCGGCGATCGGCAAGGTCGCGGCGCCGATTCTCGAGATGACGCACTTTCAGTTGTTCGGTCAGACCTATCCGATCGAGAACCTGCTCGTGCCGGTGATCGGCATCGTCGTGCTGATCTACGGCATCGCGGGCGGTCTGAGAGCGGCCTACTTCACCGACCTGATCCAGGGGATGGCGATCATCCTGCTGTCGATCCTGCTCATTCCCTTCGGGCTCGACGCGCTGGTGGAGAAGTTCGGGTCGGAGGGCGACGGCCTGATGGCGGGCTTCCGCATCATCCACGAGCAGCTCCCCGAGGAGCACTTCGCCATCGTCGGGTCGGCAAGCTCGAGCGAGTTCCCGCTCCACCGCATCGTCGCCGTGGTGATCATCAATCTGATCGGCGTCGTCGTGCAGCCTCACTTCATCGCCACCGGCGGCGGCTCGGCGAAGAACGAGACCAGCGCGCGCGTCGGGCTCGTCGTCGGCAACTTCCTGAAGCGCTTCTGCACCGTCGGCTGGGTGCTCACCGCGCTCATCGCCCTGGCCCTCTACGCCGACCACCCGGAGCTCGCCGACGACCCCGACAAGACATGGGGCGTCGCCTCGCGGGAGCTCCTCTCCCCCGGGCTGCGAGGGCTGATGCTCGCCTGCCTCCTGGCGGCGCTGATGAGCTCGATCGACGCCTACATGATCGTCGGCTCCGGTCTCGTGGTGCGGAACATCTACGCGGTATTCGTCCCCAACGCCACCGAGGCCCGCTATGTGCTGGTGGCGCGGATGACCGGCGTCATCATCGTCGGTGGCGCGGTGCTCGTCTCGCTGAAGATGATGGACGTCTTCGAGCAGCTCCAGCTCACCTGGATCGTGCCGGTCCTCTTCGCGGCCGTCTTCTGGGTCGGCATGTACTGGCGTCGCGCCACCGCCGCGGCCGCGTGGGCGACGATCGCCTTCTGTGCCCTGACGTTCTTCGTGCTGCCGGTCATCATCCCGCTGCTCTTTTCCGGACTGCGTGACCTGGGGACGTACCACACGACGAACCGCGTCGTCGTCACGCGGGTCACCCGACCGGCGGTTCCCTCCGACGTGGCGCGGCGCAAGGCGCGAATCGCGCTCTGGGAGCAGGCGAACGCGCTCGAGGACCCCGCCGCCCGCGGGGAGGCCCTCGCGCGTGTCGGAGAGCGCCCGCAGCCGCTCGGACTCGGCGACCCGATCACGGAGACCACCACCGAGGGAGGCCGCTCGGTCTTCTGGTCCGGCGGCGTCCATCCGGTCGACGAGCAGGGGAATCGTCTGCAGGGAGTCGAGCGAAAGCCGGTCGGCGATCCGGAGCGGGTCGACGAGCGCACCGAGCGAATCGTCATGGCTCACGACGCGAACGTCCGGTTGCGTGGCTTCGGTGACTTCCAGCTCGACTTCCTGCTCTACCAGTGGATCGGCGTCGACCTCTGGCGAAAGTCGAGTGCGACGCTCGCGACTCTCGAGCTGCCCCCGAAGATCATCGGGCCGTTCGTGATCATGATCCTCGTCAGCCTGTTCACGCGGCGGAACAGCCGCGAGGGGCTGGACCGCTACTACTCAAAGATGAAGACGCCCGTGCACCCGGATCCGGCGACCGACCGCTACAACCTCGAGGAGGCGCTCACCGACCTCGACCGCATCGAGAAGCGAAAGCTCTTCCCCGGATCCGACCTCGAGTTCCAGCGCCCGACGACGACCGACATGATCGGCTTCGGCGTGTGCGTCGCCGCGTGCTTCGGGATCATCGGGCTGGCGGCGCTGGTGGCGTCGATCGGCTGACCGGGACGCCGCGCGCGACAACGGGTCGCTGCCTTTTTCGAGGCGACTGCTCCAGCGCCAGCGCCACCGCGCCAACATCACTGCCTCAGCGCGTGATGCGCTCGAGCGCCTCTCGCGCCGCCGCTCTCACGCCGGCATCGGGGTCCTCGAGGCGCGCCTCGAGCTGCGGGCGCGCCACGCCGGCCAGGCCCCCCGCCCGTCCGAGCGCCACCGCGGCGAAGAGGCGCACGTCGCTCGAGTCATCCTCGAGCGCGGCGATCAGCCGCGGCACGCCGGCGGAGCCGATGCGACCGAGCGTCAGGAGCGCGCGAACCCCGAGCGCCGGGTCGTCGCACGCGTGCTCGAGGACCGGCACGGCCGACGAGGCGGCCCCGCCGATCAGCCCGAGACACTCGATGGCGGCGGCGCGCAGGTTCTCCGACGCGGCGCGATCCGCGACGACGCTCTCGAGGCCGCGCACGACACCGTCCGTCCTGCGCCCGACAAGCGCCAGCCGCTCGAGGCGCCACGGATCGACCGCGAGCGCCCGGCGGACGAGGTCGTTGGAATGGTCCGGCGACGGCTCGACCGAGAGCAGGATCTCGAGGGCCCGGGTGCGCACGCCGGCATCGAGGTCCTCGACCGCCGCGAGGAGGTGCGACGACGCCTCGCTCGAGCCGAGCGCGACGAGCTGCGCCACCGCCCGCCACCGCTCGAGCGTGTCGCCGGGGATGTCGAGCCACTGGAGGTACCACTCCTCGGCGACGTCCCGCGCGGCGCCCCCACGAGCGGCGAGCTGGGCCACGGCGTTCCATCGCTCCTCCGGCGCCTCGCGTTCGATCGCCCGGCGATACCACGCGCGCGCGAGCGGTCGCTCGAGGCTCATCAGGACGACCGCCACGGCGACGGCGCCGAGCGCGAGCGGCCATCGACCTCCACGCTTCACCGCTCGATCCTCATCGCTCGAACTTCGGGTACGCCACCTGACCCGCGATGGCGACGCGCGTCGTGTAGACGGTCTTCCCGGCGGTGATGTACAGCGTCTTGCCGTCCCGCCCGCCGAAGGCGAGGTTCGTGATGACGTCCTCGTGGATCGGTATGCGACCGAGAAGCTTGCCCGCGGGCGTCATGACGTACACGCCCGGCGGCACGTCACCGGTCTCGTGCTCGTGACGCGGGGTCATGATCCCGGCCGCGACCCAGAGGTTTCCGGCGACATCGAGTCGCATGCCGTCGCCCCCGCGGCCGGGAGCGAAGTCGAAGACCAGGCGCTGGTTCAACGGATTGCCGCTGTCGTCGAGATCGAACGCCCAGACCTTGCGGTTGCCTCCCTTGACCGGGCAGCTGTCGATCAGGTAGAGCCGGCGCGAGTCCTGCGTCACGGCGATGCCGTTGGGGCGCTGGATCGCCGGCTGCTCGATGACGCGCTTCACCGTACCGTCGGGATCGATCCGGTAGACCCCCTCGATCTCCATCTCCATGATCGAGCGGTCGTCGTAGCAGGGGTCGGTGAAGTAGATGCGGCCCTCGCCGTCGACGCAGATGTCGTTCGGCGAGTTGTATCGCACGCCGTCGTACGAGTCGGTGATCACCGTGTACTCGCCCGTGCGGAGGTCGGTTCGGGTCACGCGACGCCCCCCGCCAGGCCCGAACTCCGCGCCCTCGCAATGATAGAGCCGACCCTCGCGGTCGAAGGTCTGACCGTTGGTGCGGTGGCTGGGCTCGCGGAACACGCCGAGCGTCCCGTCCTCGGCGCGCTCGAGGATCCGGTTGTTGAGGATGTCGGAGAAGTAGAGGCGCCCGTCCTCGTCGACGGCCGGCCCCTCGGTGAAGGCGAGGGACGTCGCCGCCCGCGCTCGCTCGACGCCGTCCGGAAGCGCCAGACGGGCGACCGCGTCCTTGATGCCGCTGCTCATGAGATCGTTCTCCCTCTGCGAGACACTCGCCAGGATAGCGGGTGGCGTTGCATTCCTCCACAGGTCGACGAGAATGGCGTTCGCGGCGTCCCGGACGGAGATCGACGATGAAGCTCTCTCTTTCCGTGCGAATCGCGGAGTCCTTCTCGGACAAGACACGGGTGACGATGTCCCTCGACGAGCTCGTCGAGCTGGCCCGCTCGCTCGGCTTCGAGGCGCTCTGCATGCGCGCGTCGCTCGCCGGCGTCCACACGTCCCGCGAGGAGCTCGAGGCGATGGCCTCGAAGATCCGTGCCGCCGGCCTGGCGGTCTCGATGGTGACCGGCGACTTCGCCGTGCCGCGAAACGACGAGCACGGTCCGGCCGGGTTGCGGAAGATCACCCCCTACCTCGACCTCGCCGAGCTCTTCGGCGCCGATCTGATCCGCGTGTGCATGAAGGTCGACGACGACATCGCGGCGGCCCGGCGAGCCGCGGACGAGGCGGCCGAGCGAGGCATCCGGCTCGCTCACCAGTCGCACACCGCGAGCCTCTTCGAGACGGTCGAGGGAAGCGTCCGCGTGCTGCGCGCCGTCGACCGCGCCAACTTCGGGCTGATCTACGAGCCGGCCAACTGGATGATCAGCGGCCAGGATTACGTCGCGGCGGTGCGGACGATCGAGCCGTGGCTGGTGAACGTCTACGTCCAGAACCACAGCCTCTCGGGCGCCGGCCAGGACAGCGTCGAGACCTGGACGCGCGGCCGCGTGCCGCTCCGGCACATCGGCATCTGGGAGTCGGGCGGCGTGCTCTACGACGACGTCATGCGCGCCCTGCGCGACGTCGGCTACGGCTCCTATGTCACGGTCCACCAGGCGTTTGCGGGGGTGATGCCGGCCGCGGAGGCGGCGCGACGGTCACGGGACTGGCTGGCCCCGCGGCTCGGTGACTGACCGGCGGCGCGGAGTGAATTGACGGCGGGGCCGTCACGTCCCACCATCATCGCATGAGAGCCCGGGGGCCGGGCTCTTCGCCTCTTCCACTGGAGTCGAACGATGGTCATGTCCGAGTGTTCGAGTCGCCTGCGCGGTCGACTGGTCGTCACGGTCCTGCTTCTCGTGCTGACGTCGACGGCCGTCGTCGACGCGGCGAGCTCCCAGCGCCGCACTGCCCGACGGCTCGACCGGGCTCTGATCCACGCCGACAAGGCGATCATCCAGCTCGGACTCGAGCGCGTGCGGGGGACGCGCAGGCAGCTCCTGCGGGCGCGCAAGCGCATCCGGCGAAACCTCGACGACCCCGACATCGCCGCGGCGGACGCGGACCTCGCGGCGGCGGTCGACGTCGTCCGCTCACCGGGGTTCTCGCCGCCCGACGACGGGCCGGCGGTCGCCGCGATGGCCGACGCGGCCGCGGTGCGCATCCTCAACTCGGCGACCTTCCTGGACACGCACGAGGACGGCATCGTCTACCTCGGCCGCACCGGGAAGTTCCGGCGCTATCGGTTCACGCTGCGGGAGTTCTTCCCCCTGGGAGTCTCCGGGCCGTTCGAGATCCTCCGACTCGAGCCGGTCGGCGCATCAATCGTCATCGACGACATCCGCGTGTTCTTCGAGCCGGGAGACGTCGTCGATTTCCAGCGCAAGCGGGCCATCGACCGGGTCCGAAAGGGCGACCGGCGCCGCTTCGAGCTCGTCGGCCGCTTCGTCGACTTCCTCCTGATCGACGCCTTCTCGGACGACGTCGAGGACCGCGCCCGACTGAAATTCTGGGGCTTTCTCGACGCGGCGGCGCTGCAGGCCATGCGGGAAAACCTGGAGACCCGCTGAGACCGGAGACCGGAGACCGGAGACCAGAGATCAGAGATCAGAGGTCAGAGGCCAGACGACCGAGTCCGAATCGGTCATCGGAGTCGGCATCGGTCATCGGAATCGGTCATCGGAGTCGGAGTCGGAGTCGGTATCGGCCATCCGTATCGGAGTCGGTCATCGGACTCCGATACCAGAGCCCTCGAGGACGGGAACGGGCACGGGCACGGGAACGGGCACGGGCACGGGAACGGGCACGGGAACGGGTACGGGAACGGGTACGGGTACGGGTACGGGTACGGGTACGTTTTTGCAACGTTGGAGTCGGAATCGGAATCGGAATCGGTGTCGGAATCGGTCATCGGTCTCGGTATCGGCCGAGGGATTGTCGGCGACGCCCCGGGGCGTTACCATGCGCCGCGGCATGTACGACTGGGAACGGTTTCGCAGGGAAAAGCTCGAGGGCATGCGGGATGGGTGCCGCACGATTCTCGACTTCGGGCGTTCGGCGCGGAGCGACGCGGAGCTCTTCGAGCGGAACACCTACGTCACGTGCGATTTCGATCCGACGACCGAGCCCGACATCGTCGCGGACATCTGCCATCTCCACATGGTCGAGTCGGGCTCGTACGACGGCGTGATCTGCATCTCGATCCTCGAGCATGTCTATGACCCGTTTCAGGCCGTGCGCGAGATCCACCGCGTCCTCAAGCCGGGCGGCTCGCTCTTCGGCTACGTGCCGTTCCTGTACGGGTACCACGCGCAGCCCGATCACTACGAGGACTACTATCGCTTCACCGAGGAGGGCGTCCGGTACCTGCTGCGGGACTTCGCGAGCGTCGAGACGAGCCCGGTGCGCGGCAACGTCATGACTCTCCTCAACCTCCTTCCGGGACGGCTGGCGAAGATCCAGCACTGCTTCCACTGGGCCGACCGCTTCTTCAGCGGCCGGCAGGTGAGCGGATTCAACTTCTTCGCGGTCAAGTAGCGAATCGAGGAAGGGGCGGTGCGACCGACCGTTCTCATCATGGAGCCGATCGGCGACGCCGGTCGCGAGATCCTGGAGGCGAGCTGCCGCTGCGTCGACCCGGCCCCCGGGAGGGAGCGGCAGGAGCTCGTCGATGCCGACGCCGTCATCGTGCGGCTCTTCCCGATCGGCGCCGCGGAGATCGAGAGCGCCCCACGCCTGCGCGTCATCGCCAAACACGGCGCGGGCGTCGACAACATCGACTGCGACGCCGCGTCCCGGCGCGGGATTCCCGTGCTCTACGCCGCCGGCGCCAACTCCAACGCGGTCGCGGAGCACGCCCTCGGAATGATGCTCGCACTCCTGCGGCGCTTCGAGGCCGCCAGCGCCACGGTGCGCGCCGGTCGTCCCTGGCGCCGCGAGGACTTTCTCGGCACGGAGCTCTCCGGTCGGACGCTCGGCATCGTCGGACTCGGACGCATCGGCACGCTGCTGGCGAAAAAGGCGGCGGTCGGCCTCGACATGAACGTCATCGCCCACGACCCGTACGTCGACCGCGGCGACCGTCCGTTCCCCGTCACCTTCCGGGACACGCTCGGAGACCTCCTGGCGTCGGCGAACATCGTCTCGCTCCACGTGCCCCTCACCGACGAGACCCGCGGCATGGTCGACGCGGCCGCGCTCGCGCGCATGCGCCCCGGCTCATACCTGGTGAACACCTCACGCGGCGCCGTCGTCGACGGCAAGGCGCTCGCGGCCGCACTCGGGGACGGCCGCCTCGCGGGCGCCGCGCTCGACGTCTTCGAGCAGGAGCCGCTCCCCCCCGACCATCCCCTCGCGACCGCGCCGAACACGCTCTTCACACCGCACGTCGCCGGATCGACACGCGAGGCGATGGACGCGGTCTCGCGGCGCATCGCGCGGGCCATTCTCGCCGCCCTCGACGGCCGACCGCCGCCGGGGGATACGTTCAACCACGGCGAGCTCTGATCCCCGTTCTCGATGTCCGAGACAGAGACCGAGACAGAGACCGAGACAGAGACCGAGACAGAGA
>JBFFXF010000195.1:0-14033 GCA_041569895.1 Planctomycetota bacterium
GGACGAGGACGGGGGCGCGGGGGGGTGTTCGAGGACCTTTCCCCAAAAAAAGAGCCTCGCACCCTCCCCAGAGTGCGAGGCGTCCACCAGGATCCAGAAGCTCTCGGTTCCTTCGCGCGACGTTCGCGCTGCTACTCGATCGCGGCGTCGATCGCCGACGCCTGCGTCGAGTCGTTGTACCGGATCACTCCGGACGTATCGACGAAGAAGTAGCGGTCTCCCGATACTCCCGGCGACGTCGGATTCGCCCGGACCGACCAGTCTCCCCCCGTGGGCGCGGCCGCGTTCTCGAAACTGTATCCGGACTTCTCGCTGTCCTGGAAGTCATCGCTGATCAGCCCGGACGACTCGAGTTGCGGGACGCTCGTGAACGATCCGTAGCGTACCCGGTACTGGCTCTGCGCCTGTGATATCAATCTCAGGGCCGCGATCGCGGAGGCCTCGTTCGCCCGTCGCTTGGCGTTCGAGATGCCCGGAATCGCCGCCGTCAACAGGATCGAGAGGACGAGGATCACCATCATCAACTCGATCAACGTGAATCCCTTCTTCCGAGATCCCCTGCCCCGCGCTCTCCTGCGCTCGCATCCGTTCATGACCCGTCCCTCTGCTCGCCGCACCCCCCCTGTGACCAGCCCCACCGGAGCTCTCTCCACCATGTCCCTGTGCCACTTTCGTGCCGGACGGGGGGTTTCGCGGTGGTTCTTCGCAGGATGTTGCGTTACAGTCAGTTCTGGTGTTCGCTCCGGGGGCCGTGCGGGCCCGGCGGCGCCGAGAGTCGACAATTCGTGTCGGTCGGGCGGTGGTTTGTCAGCCAATCCGCCCCGCGTCCGGGGGAGGCGGCCGACGGACACGGACGGCCGATGCGCGGGACGGCCGATGCGTGGAGAGGGGTCGGGTATGGAGATGGCGATATCTCCTGAAATCGCGGGCACGGGGAGCCGACATCCGGGAAGCGATCCCGAAAACGGTCGGAGCGTGGCCGGGTATCTGGAGGAGACCGACCAGTGAAACTCACTCAGGGCGTTCTCGCGGTGGCGGTTGTCGGGCTCGCGGGTGGCGTCACGTACCACGTCTGGAGATCGGGCTCGATCGAGCGGCGCCTCGACGAGCAGAAGGACGAGATCCAGCGGGTCCGCGTCGAGGCGACGGGGCGTCTCGACGACCACGAGACCCGCCTGCAGGTCGTCGAGGCGAGGACTCGCGAGCAGGAAGCCGAGATGAATGCCCTCGAGACCCGGCTCGCGACCGTCCGTGGCGAGGTCGAGGGACTCAAGACCGACCGTGACGAGGACCGCAAGCGGCTCGACGAGCTGCGCCGGGAGATGCGCCTGATCGAGAGCCGCCTCGAGGTCGTCGCGCGCGAGAATCAGGCCTATCTGAAGGACATCGCCGAGCTCCGCTCCCAGCAGGCGCGTCGCGACGACGGCTTCGAGCGCCGCCTTCGGATCCTCGAGGACAAGCTCGGGATCGAGCAGCCGGAGCCCTGAGCGCCGCCCGCGTCACCACGCCGCTTCCAGAGACGGCCCTCGGGCCTAGGTCTTTCTCCTAGCCGCAACTAGGACCATCCGTCCGTGTCTTTCCGATCTCGGCCGATTGTGCGTCGAGCCTCGATATGCTCCCATAACGTCCGCGTAAGACAACCCGAACCTTCGTCTCTCTTCACTTCTTTTCCGCCGGGGAAGAGGATATCCCACTGTCCTCTTCCCCGACCCCTCTTCAGGGGGCCGCCGGGGTCGCTGTCTCGACCTCGCACTGTACCGGCCGGCGCGGCCCGACTACAATCGTGGAAGCCGGGTCCGTGTCTCGCGATATCGACGTCAGCTCGAGTGCGCTGCGTCGGCGGGGCGGGTTGGCCCGCCGGTCGCCGAGTCGATACGGATGGACGTCAGGAAGAGAGCCTCACGGCGGACCGTCGTGCCGGCGCCCCGGCGCCGGCGCACCGAGAGCCGCCCGGATCGCCTCCGCGAGCTCAACGACTCCCTCGAGCAGCGCGTCGCCAAGCGCACGGCGCTGCTGTCCCTCCTCCAGGACGTCACGGCCGCCGCGAACCGCGCCGAGACCGTGAGCCAGGCCCTCCGCTATGCGGTCAAACGTGTTTGCGAGAGCGGCGGGTGGTGCGTCGGGCACGCCTACACGATCGCTCCCGGCCGGACCCACGAGTGCGTGCCCACCGACATCTGGTACATCCGGCCCGGGGTCGAGATCGAGGACGTCGACGCGATCAAGGCGCCCGCCTTCTACCGGCGTGGCGAGGGGCTGATCGGCCGGGTGGCGCAGTCGGGCAAGCCCGAGTGGATCGATGACATCCGCGGCAATCCCGCCTTTCTCAGGCAGGCGATCGGCGAGCAGGGCCTCTGCTCGGCGGTCGCCGTCCCGGTGATGATCGGCAGAGAGGTGGTCTCGGTCCTCGAGTTCTTCTCGAGGCGACTCCTGTCACGCGATCCCGAGACGCTGAAGACGCTCCAGGAGGTCGGCACGCAGTTCGGGCGCGTCGTCGAGCGGCGGCGCTTGCAGGAGAAGCTGGTCGACGCCGTGTGGACGCAGCAGCGCAGCTTCGGGCAGGAGCTCCACGACAGCATCGGCCAGCAGATGACCGGCATCGGCATGACGCTCGAGAGCCTCAGGAAAAAGCTCGCGAGTGATTTCGGATCGAAGCGGCGGCTGGTCGAGGAGCTCTCCGAGGCCGTGCAGCACGTCAAGCGCGAGATCAGCCGCCTCTCGAGACGGCTGTGCCCGGTCGACATCGACGCCCAGGGGCTGCGGTCGTCTCTCGAGGAGCTCGCCGCCACCACGCAGCGAAGCTCCGGCGTCGAGTGCGAGTTTCGTTGCGACGAGCCGGCGCCGATCGAGGACAACAACACCGCGACTCACCTGTTTCGCATCGCGCAGGAGGCCACGAACAACGCCGTGAAACACGCGGGGGCGCAGCGCATCACGATCGAGCTCGAGGCCGAGCGCAACGCGATACGGCTCTCCGTCCTCGACGACGGCAGCGGGATCCCCGAGGACACCGGTCCGGGAATCGGGCTGCAGACCATGCGGTACCGCGCGGGGGTGATCGGCGGAGCGTTCGTCATCGCGCGCGGTCCCCGTGGAGGCACGGCCGTGACGTGCACCATCAATCGTGGAGGCGACGGTGGCCATTGACGGACAGTTCGAGGCGAGGCCGAGCAGGCCGATCCGCGTCTTCATCGTCGACGACCATGTCCTCGTGCGGCGGGGACTCGAGCACCTCATGGAGGACGAGCCGGACTTCGTCGTCTGCGGGGAGGCCGAGGGTCTCGGCGAGGCGTTGCGCAAGATCGGCGAGGCCAAGCCGGACGTGGTCATCGTCGACATTTCTCTCAAGAACGGCAGCGGCATCGATCTGATCAAATCGATCAAGAGCCGGCATCCGGAGGTGCGAGTGCTGGTTTCCTCGATGCATCGCGAATCCCTGTACGGCGAGCGCGCCCTGCGGGCAGGGGCGATGGGATACGTTGACAAGCAGGAGCCGGGCGATCGGATGATCGAGGCCCTGCGACAGGTGACTCGCGGTCAGGCCTTCTTCAGCGTCGACCTCGTCAGCAAGCTGGTCCGGCGCGCGGGCCGAGACGAGCCCGCGGTCGAGGAATCAGCGGTCGACACGCTCACGGACCGCGAGCTCGAGATCTTCCAGCTGATCGGACGCGGCGAGCCGTCGCGCGAGATCGCGGAGAAGCTCCACCTGAGCGTGAAGACCATCCACACGCACCGCGAGAACATCAAGCGCAAGCTCAACCTCAAGGATGGTCCGGCGCTGCGCTGCTACGCGGCGCAGTGGGTGCTCGAGAGCGAGTGAGCCGGTTCACGGTGCCGCTGCCGCAGCCGGGACGGATTCACGGCTCCATGCGGAAGAGCGTCCGCGTGGTGCGCTCGGCGAGCTCGCCGAGCTCGCCCGCGTCGAGCCCGTGGAGATCCGCGAGGAAGTCCCGCGTGTGCACCAGAAAGGCCGGCTCGTTCCGCTTGCCGCGCACCGGCTGCGGAGCCAGAAAGGGCGCGTCGGTCTCGAGCAGCAGCCGCTCCGGCGGCACGGCTGCGGCGCTCCGCTGCAGCGCCTTCGCCTTCGGGTAGGTGACGTTGCCGGCGAACGACACGTGATAGTCGAGCGCCAGCGCTCGCTCCACGTCCGCCGGCGTGCCCGAGAAACAGTGGAAGACGCCCGGCGGCAGCTCCGATTCCCCCTCGAGCACCTCGAAGAGCTCCGCGAGGGCGTCGCGGCAGTGGAACACCACCGGCAGATCGAGCTCGCGCGCGAGGGCGAGCTGCCGGTGAAGCCGCGGATACTGCTCTTGAGGTGCGACGTTCTTCCAGTAAAAATCGAGGCCGATCTCGCCGATCGCCACGACGCGCTGCCGGTGATCGCGGACGATGGCCGCGATCTCCTCGAGAGCGCGGTCGAGGTCGTCGACCTCGCTCGTCGGGTGGACTCCGACCGCGGCGCGGAAGCCGTCGTGCTCGGCGGCGAGCGCCACGGCGGCGCGGCTGGTGGTTGGATCGATGCCGATGTTGATGACCGAGGTGATGCCGGCGGCGCGAGCGTTCGCGATGACGTCCTCGCGGTCGTCGTCGAAGCGATCGAAGTAGAGGTGAGCGTGAGAATCGATCATGACGGCCGCCAATGGTACCACGACCGGCCGTCGCGTCCCCGTGCCCGATCCGGGATGTATTCTTCGCCGATCGACCCGGCGTGCCCTGCCGCGGTGATCGCCGCCAGCCCGACGAAGGCGCCAGGTCGTGAAGACCCGACACGGTGACCAGCCCGACGGCATCCTGCGCGCGAAGTGGCTCTTCACCGGCGATCGGCTGGTGCGGCGTGGGGGACTGCGAATCGCCGGCGGGCGGGTCGCCGAGGTCCTGGAGGCGGCGACCGGTGAGGGCGGCGGCGGACGCGAGACGGCGCTCGACTTCCCCGACGGCCTGATCCACCCCGGTCTCGTCAACGCGCATTGCCACCTCGACCTCTCGGGGCTCGCTGGTCGCGTGCCGGCCGGAAGCAGCTTCACCCACTGGCTCGAGCGCGTTCGCGCCGCGCGTCTCGCGCTCGACAGGGCCGACCTCGAGCGCGCCGCCGCCGACGGGCTCGCCGCCCTGATCGCCGACGGCGTGACGGCGGTGGTGGACTTCTCGTTCGACGGCGTCTCGGAGGGCGCGCTCGCCGCGGCGACCGTCGACGGCGTGCTCGTCCGCGAGCTGATCGGATTCGACGGAGCCCGCGCCTCGGAGGTGATCGACGCGGCGCGCGCGTGGCTCGACGAGCGGCGGGCCGGCAGTGCCGTTCCGCGCCCCGGCCTCGGTCCGCACGCGCCGTACTCGGCCAGCGCGAAGCTGATCCGGGCGGCGAAGACGCTGTGCGGCGAACGGCCCTTCTCGATTCACGTCGCCGAGGACCCGGCCGAGGCGACCTTCCTCGACAGCGGTCGCGGACCGTTCCGCGACTTCCTCGAGCGCCTCGGCGTGCCGGTCGCGGACTTCCGACCGCCGCGGCGCCGCCCCGTCGAGTACCTCGACCGCCTCGATGCGCTCGACGCGAACACGCTCCTCGTGCACGCCAACGACCTGACCGCTTCCGACGTGGAGCTGGTGCGCGACCGCGGCGCCGCCGTCGTCCTCTGCGCGGGCACGCACCGGTTCTTCGGTCGTCCGGCGCATCCGCTCCCGCGCCTGCTCGAGGCCGGCGTGCCGGTCGGGCTCGGGACGGACTCCGCGGCCAGCGTCGAGCGCTTTGCCCTCTCCGCCGAGATGCGCGCCGTGCGCGGGCTCTTTCCCGAGCTCCCGGCGCGCACGATCTGGCGTCTCGCCACCGGCGCCGACCTCGCTCGTTGCTTCCCCGGCGCGGGTCGTCTCGAGCGCGGCGCCGCGGCGAGCCTCGCCGTCGCCGACCTCGCCGGCGTGACCGCGGGTGCCGATCCGCTGCAGGCGTTCCTCGATCGAGAGCGCCCGAACCTCCTCACCATGCGGGACGGCGCCGTGACGTTTCGCGCCGCGCGCGTTGACCCGCCCGATGCGAGACGATAAAGTGGAGCCCGATGTTCGCGGCGTCCGCTCGCCGCGTGTCGCACCCTGTATCGATTCCACTGCTTGAATCGTACCGCGCTCGATAGCCTGCCGGAGGAAGCCCGATGGTCCGTTCCGCACTCGCCGTTCTCGTGCTCTCGACGATGTGTCTCGCCAGCGCCGCGCCGGCGGTGGCGGACGAGGACAAGCCCGCCGTCTGCCCGGTCAGCGGCAAGCCGGCGAATCCCGATCACTGGATCGTCAGCGAGGGCCAGAAGATCGCCTTCTGTTGCGGCAACTGCGAGAAGACCTACATCGCCAAGCGCGAGAACCGACTGAACGGCGAGCAGACGAAGAGCGGGTGGAAGCTGCTCTTCAACGGGAACGATCTCTCCGGTTTCCGCGAGCCGACTCGTGACGGCAAGTGGACGGCCCGCGGCGGCATCCTGACCGGCACCGACGGGAAGGGCGTGCTGGCGACCGAGGAGACCTTCGACGACTTCATTCTGACCGCCGACGTCCGCATCTCCGATCGCGGCGACCGTCGCGGCAACAGCGGCATCTACATCCGCAGCTCCGGCCTGATGGCGCACCGCGGCCGGTGGCCGGACGGGCACGAGATCCAGATCGACCACGGGGACCCGGAGTTCTGGACCGGCTCGATCTGGAAGGGCGCCCACGCCAGGCGCGTCGAGACCAAGGACGGCGAGTGGTTCACCATGCGCATCGAGGCCGCGGGCCCACGCATCCGGGTCTTCATCAACAACGAGCTGGTGACCGATCACGTGCAGACCGGACCGGTGCAAAAGGGACCGATCTCGTTCCAGGTGCACCACGAGACCGACCTGGTCGAGTTCAAGAACCTCAAGGTCCGCGCCCTGCGCAGCGCATGATTGACCGCCCGCGTCCGGAGCTATATAACAACGGACGCGATTTCTGAAGAGCTCGGCGCCCGTAGCATAATGGCAATGCTCCGGCTTCCCAAGCCGGCTACGTGGGTTCGATTCCCATCGGGCGCTCCAGAAACCAGCCCCGTGCGCCGAACGCGCGCGGGGCTTTTTTCGTCCGGCGACCGCTACCGGTCGTCGTAGGCGCCCGTGTCGATCGGCCAGTACGGGTCACGGTAACCCTGCTCCTCGATCCGCCTCAGGTAGCGCTTCCAGCGCAGCATCTGGCGCTCGCGCTCGTACCACCGGTCACGGTGAATGCGACGCTCGCGCGCCGGATCCCGCGACGACTCCCGCCGCGCCGCGGGCTCTTCGGACGGATCGACCGACTCGATGTGGTCCCACGCGGCCGGGCGGTCCTCCCACGGGAGGAGCAGCGGCGTCTGCGGGGCGCAGCTGGTGACGCCTGCGATGGTGAGGGTGATGGTGATTGCTCGGAGGGTGGTCATTGCCACGTCAGGGCGATCGATACCGATTTCGACTCGGATTCCGATTCCGATGACCGATTCCGATTCCGACTCCGATGACCGATTCCGACCCCGACTCCGACTCTGACGATTCTCGCAAACCAACACGCGGCCGACAACATCCCAGCCGCCGGGTTACAATCGAGGCCATGCCCGCACGCCTTTTCGTGATCCTCGCCACCCTGGTCATCACCGTGCCCACCCTCGCCGCGCCGGTGCCCGTCATCCTCGACACCGATCTCGGGGAGTCGCTCGACGATGCGCACGCGCTGGCCCTGGCGGTTGCGGCGCCGGGGATCGAGCTGGTCGGTGTGACGACGACGGGGATCGATCCGCGGACGGGGGCGATGATCGCGTGCCGGTTTCTCGACGCGGTCGAGCGTCGTGGGGTGCCGGTGGCGGTCGGGTCGCCTTCGGCGGAGCCCGAGGGGGGCCGGCCGGTTCTCGACGGGCAGTTCCAGTACGGTCTGCGGGCCGCCCACAAGCGGCCGGTGGAGGCCGGGGCGGTCGAACTGATCGACGAGACGCTGCGCGCTCGACCCGGCGAGGTGACCATCGTCGCGGTCGGGCCGCTCACCAACATCGCGCGGCTCGTCACCGAGAGGCCGCGGAGCGTGGCGCGGATCGGTCGCCTGGTCGTCATGGGCGGCTCGATCCGGATCGGCTACGGCGGCGCGCCACGTCCGGAGCCCGAGTACAACATGCGGTCCGACGTCGCCGCGGCGCGCGTCGTGCTCGCCTCGGGGGCGCCGCTCACCATCGTGCCGCTCGACGCCACCGCGGGTCTCGTGCTGGCGCCGGCGCCGCGCACGCGGCTCGACGCGTCTCGCGGCCTGGTCGCCCGGCATCTGCGGGCGCTCGAGGAGCTCACCGCGGGCGGCGGCTTCGGGACAGTCCTCTACGATCCGCTCGCGGTGGCGGTGGCCATCGACACGCGCTTCGTCGAGGTGGAGCGGGTGCGACTCGAGGTGGCCGACGACGGCTCGACGGGCGTCGTCGACGGCGCGCCGAACGCGATCGTGGCGAGCGGGAGTCGCGGCGAGGCGTTCCTCGCCTGGCACGCCTCCCGCATCGCGGCGGCCGGGCCGCGGATGTCGCTCGACCCGCTGACCACCAACGTCTCGACTCCGGTCGCGCGCGGTCCCTTTCCGGCGCGGGTGCACGTCGCCGAGGACTACACCACGGCGATCGAGCGACGCTGGTGGCTCGCGGGTCGGCTCGAGACGGCGAACGTCCCGCCGGGCGGGGGGCGGGCGTGTCGCGCCGTCCCGTGCCGCAACTTCGATCGGCGGATGGGGGATCCGCGGGCCATCTACCGCGCCGTGATCTTCAATCCGGTGCCGGGACCGCCGGTGGGCCCGCGGACGCGGCTCGGGTTCCGCTACTTCCTGCGCGGCGATGATCGGCTGAAAGTGCAGATCTTCAGCCTCTCCAGGGGCTACCACCGGCACCTGACGCTCACCGGGCTGGAGCTCGGGCGCTGGACGAGTGTCACCGTCGACATGACGGCGGCGCGGCGTCCCGACGGCAGCGGGGGACCGCTCGCCGCGGACGAGCGCATCGACGACATCCAGTTCTACGCGCGACCCGATGCGGAGCTCCTCATCGACGACATCGTGCTCTTCGACGCGGGCGACGAGTCTGCCCGCGATCCGTTCCCGCGCCGTGTCCACTTCACCGGCTGGTTCGACACCGGACGGCAGGGCGTCGAATGGCCGGGCGACTTCGACATCGTCCGGCACGATCCACCGCGCGCGTGGAAGACGGCGCGGTCGCGCGCGCGGCCGGAAGGCGAGGCCTCGTCGATCCGCGTCGACATGCGAGGCGACCGTCCCCTCGCCAGGTGGACGGTGGTGCGGTTCGACTACCGGCTGTCGGGCTGCGACACCATCGAGGTCTCGCTCGCCGGCGATGACGTCGTCGTCGCGGCGAGCACGCTCACCGGTCTCGCCACCAGCGCGTGGAGCGAGACGAGCGTGGCGCTCGAGACCGCGGGCTCCGCTCGCGAGATCCGCTTCGCGGTCCCGGCGGGGTGCACCGTCGAGGTCGACGACGTGCTGGTCGTCGAGCCTGGCGCCGACGTCCACGTCGCGAGGCATGGACGCGACTCATGGTCCGGAGCCGTCGCGGAGCCGACGCCTGATGGCTCGGACGGTCCTTTCGCGACCGTCGAGCGCGCAATTCGCGCGGTGCGCGAGCTGCGCTCGAGCGCGCCGGGTCGACTGCGCCGCGGTCCGCCCATCGTCGTCGAAATCGGCGACGGCACGCACGAGCTCGGTGAGGCGCTCGCCCTCGGTCCGCAGGACTCCGGGGGCAAGGTCCCCGTGATCTACCGCGCCGCGCCCGGAGCGCGACCGGTGCTGAGCGGCGGGCGGCGCCTCGAGGGCTGGCGAGTCGGCGACGATGGCCGGTGGCGGCTGCGTGTCCCGGAGATCGCGTCGGGCGGTTGGGGGCTCACGCAGCTCTTCGTGGACGATCAGCGCCGGTTCCGTTGCCGGTCGCCGGCGCGGGGCTGGTTTGCGGTGGCGCGGGAGATTCCACCGACACCCGCGAGCGCGGGACGCGGCCATGATCGTTTCGGGTACGCCGGCGACGACATCCGCGCCGAGTGGCAGGGCGCCGGGGACGTCGAGGTCCTCGCCATCCACCTCTGGTCCGCGTCGCGCATGCGGATCGCGAGCATCGACGCCTCCGAGCGCGTGGTGACGTTCACCGGCCCGACACGCACGCTGCAGCGGTGGGGCGCTTTCAGCGAGGGGCACCGCTATCTGGTGATCAACGCGCGCGAGGCGCTCGGCGAGCCCGGCGTTTTCCGGGTCGATTCCGGGCGAGGCGAGGTGACCTACGTGCCGCGCGAGGGCGAGTCGCCGCGGCGCGCCCGCGTCATCGCTCCGCGCCTGCAGTCGCTGCTCCTCCTCGACGGCGAGCCGGGTCATCCGGTGCAGTCGCTTCGCTTCCGCGGCCTGACTTTCGCGCACGCCGCCTGGGAAACGCCCCCCGAGGGCAGCTCGTGTCCGCAAGCCGAGATCCACGTACCCGCGGCGATCTCGGCGCGATTTGCCCATGACGTCCGCTTCGAGGGCTGCGCGGTGCGGCACGTGGGCGGTCACGCCATCGCCTTCGGCGCGGGGTCGAGCGCCAACGTCGTCGATCGCTGCGAGCTCGTCGACCTCGGCGCCGGCGGCGTCAAGCTCGGTCATACCGCCGCGCCGCGCGAGAGCTCACCGTCGCGGGATCGTCCCGAGACGTACGTCGCCGGGAACGTCGTGCGCGACTGTCTCATTGCGCACGGCGGCCGGCTGCACCCCGCGGCGGTCGGCGTCTGGATCGGAAACGCGTCGCACAGCATCGTCGAGCATAACGAGATCACCGACTTCTACTACACCGGCGTGTCGGTCGGGTGGAGCTGGGGCTACGGGCCATCGCTCGCTCATCACAACGAGATCGCCCACAACCACATCCACCGCATCGGCCAGCGCGTCCTCTCCGACATGGGCGGCGTGTACACGCTCGGCGTCTCGCCGGGAACGACGGTGCACCACAACCGGATCCACGACGTCGAATCGTTCGGCTACGGCGGATGGGGCCTCTACACCGACGAGGGCTCGACCGGGATCATTCTCGACTCGAACCTCGTCTACCGGACCAAGACCGGTTCGTTTCACCAGCACTACGGCCGCGAGAACCGCGTCACCAACAACATCCTCGCTTTCAGCCGCGAATGGCAACTGCAGCGCACTCGCGGCGAGGACCACACGTCGTTCTTTCTCGAGCGCAACATCGTGTACTGGGAGACCGGGCCGCTGCTCGGGAGCAACTGGAGGGACGACAACTTCGTCCTCGACTCCAACCTCTACTGGAACGCGGCCGGCGAGCCGGTATCCTTTCCGGGCGGTCTCGACCTGGAGGCGTGGCGCGCACAGCGCGGGCACGATCGCCGGTCGATGGTCGCCGATCCGTTCTTCGTCGCTCCCGAGAACGGCGATTTCACCCTGAGGCCGGATTCGCCGGCCTCGCGCATCGGCTTCGCGCCGTTCGACGTCTCCGCCGCCGGACCGCGGGTTCGCCGGACGCTGACCGTCGGACTGCCGCCCGTGCCGCCCGGCTTCGAGTGATCGAGAGCGCGGCTCAGATCGACACCAGACGCGTCGCCACGACGGTGACCGGACGCGTCCGGTCCTTCCGCGGGCCGAGCACGAAGGTGTAGCCCGAGCGCTCGGCGTCGTACTCGCCCTCGACGACGTCCTCCGCGGTCGGCGTGTAGCGCGCCTCGTCGTTCTCGTCGAGCGGCACGAGCACGGGTTGCTCCTTCTCGCGGCGGAAGCGACAGGACTGCACGCCGTCGCCGAGGGAGAACCAGATTCGCACGGCGCCCCGCGGGTGATCGTCGTCCGGCGGCACCTCCGTGTAGCCGATCGTCAGTCCGAACTGGTTCATCAAGGTGGTGCCGTGCTGTCCGCTGTGAAGCCGGAAGAGCCCCACTCGCTCGACGCGGCGCTCGACCCACGGGTCGGGACGCTTCGGGAGCGGCGGCAGGGGATCGATCTTCCAGGTGTCGCCCCAGAGCCGGTCGACGAGATACAGCGCGTTGAGGTTGCAGCCCGAACAGAACTCCCGCGAGCGACGCCCGTCCGTGCTGCCGTCGTGCAACAGGAACCGGCCATCGAACAGCCGGTCGGAGAAGACGAACTCGATCAGCGCCTGGGCGCGCGCGCGGTCGTACGGATTGCCGGTGAGCTGCGCCATGTCGGCGAGCGCGTTCGTCAGCGCCAGATAGAGCGAGAGGACGTACTCCCCGTCGAGGTCGAAGACCAGTCGCCCTCCATCGACGCGGAACTCGGGCGTCGCCGCCTCGACGGCCTCGCGCGCCGCGTCGATGTCCGACTGAACCGTGGTGACGCGCGCGACCGCGGCGAGGGCGAACGCCCGCAGCTCGATCCACTCGATGCCGGCGGCCAGCTCGCGAGCGCGGGCGAGACGCTCCTCGCGCCCGTCGGGGTCGATGCGCGCGATCTCGGCGAGCACCACCGCCAGGCCGGCCCGGGGCTTCGGATCGAGCGACTCCGCATCGAGCTCGGCGAGCGCCCGGTCGGCGACCATCCGGAACTTGTGGTAGTGAACGCCGCGGCCGTCGAGCGTCCCGGAGATGAGCAGCGCCGGGAGCCCGTAGGCGACCGGGCCGGTCTGGTCGGGTTCGCCGATGATGGCATCGACGATGAGGCCGGTGACGTCGGCGTTCTGGCGGCGCGCCGTGGCGCGTCCGAGCGCCACGAGGTCGTCGCGCTGGCGGCGCAGGCCGGCGGTCAGCCCCAGCCGCGTCGCCCAGATGCGCGGGCATCCGGGTCCCATGTCGTGCGCCCACTGCCCGCGGCTCGAGCCGCACTCCGTGATGACGTTGCGAAGCACCGTGTTCGCCGCGTCGTTGAGGTGAAACGGCACGACGTCGGCGTCCGGCTCGCGGCGCTCGGGAGCGAAGCAGCCGGCCGCGATCAGCGCGGTGATCGTCACGGCGATCGGTCCGCCCGGCCGTGTACTGCGCTGCCGTTTCATCAGCGCGTCAGCCGCGCCAGCTCGATCAGGTCGCGCACGCGGTGCTCCATCTCGGGTACCGAGGCGGGATTGAAGCCGCGTTCCTGGCGGATGATCTTGCCCTGGTGGTCGATCCAGAACCCGGTGGGGCTCGACAGGACGCCGTACTTCTCCTCGCTGAACGTGTGGCCGTCGATGAGGATCAGGTGCTCGAGCTCGGCTCGCTTCGCGTACTCGGCGACGGTCTCGCGCGTCTCGCGCCAGTCGTTGACCGCGACGACGATGAAGCCATCCTTGCCGTACTGCTTCTGCAGCTTCGTGAGGTAGGGAGCCTCCCTACGACAGGGCCCTCACCCGACTCCCCAGAACGTCAGGTAGGCGACCTTGCCCCGGATCAGATCGCGGAAGTTGCGCTTCTTGCCCTCGAGGTCCTCGAGGGTGAAATCGGGCGGCGGCGAGCCGACCAGGTCGCGGAGCAGCTTGCCCTCGTCACTGGTCTCGAATGTCTCGCGGTAGGCCGCAAGGTGGGTCGACGCGAGCCGTCCGAGCGCGTCGTGTGACGCGCCCTTGACGTCGCTCTCGAGCTTGGCGACCGCCGGGGCGATCTCCCCGCCCGGCTTGCGCGCCCGCATCGCGGCCTCGATCGACTCGAGCGCCTCGACGGCGGCGAAGAGCGCGGCCGAGTCGTCCTTCGTCGCCACCTTCCTGGCCGCGACGTCGCTCGACACGGTGACCTCGAGGGAGTCCTCGCCGACGCCGACGACCATCGTCGAGGTGCGCGTCGCGCGCTCCAGGACCCGGCGATCGTCCGAGTAGACGTACTCCTCGCGCCACGCCGAGAGGCGCGCCGGCGCGCCGTTGAACTCGAGGCGCGGGGCCGATCCCTCCTCGAGCAGGCGCCGGATCACGTGACGTCCGTCAGACGACTCGTGCGTGACCTTGAACGTTCCCCTTGCCGGGATCTGACCGATGACGAGTACCTCCTGCGTCGCGTCGAGGCCCTTTCCGGCCGCCGGCACCTCGAACGGCGGCACGACGTCGAACGGAAAGTAGATGCGCGCATCGCGGTCCGGGA
>JBFFXF010000196.1:0-13912 GCA_041569895.1 Planctomycetota bacterium
GCGACGACCTCGCCGTCGCGTCGACCTCGTCAATCACCGTGCTCCTCGGTCGCGAGGGAGGCCTCGCGGAGCCGGCGCGCTTCGAGCTGCGCACGCGGTCCCTGGCGATCGGCGATCTCGACTCGGACGGCGACCTCGACCTCGCCGTCGGCGATGCGAGGGGCGCGACGGTCGCGGTCCTCGACAACGCCGGTGACGGCGCCTTCCGCGCGCGGTACGACTTCGGCGTCGGGGCGACTCCGATCGCGAGCGCCACCGGTGATCTCGACGGCGACGGGGACGTCGACCTCGTGGTGGCGACCGGGCGCCCGGACGCGCTGGCCATCCTGCGCAACGGCGAGCGCTCGCGCCTGCTCGAGACCACGTCGGCGCGGTACGGCTTCGGACAGCCGCCGCACGGGGCGGATGCGGCGGACATGGACGGTGATGGCGACATCGACGTCCTGACGGCGAACGGGTTCCAGGCGTCGATCACGCTGATGCGAAACGACGGCGCGGGCGCGTTCCGCCTCGATCGCCACATAGGCAACCTCGGCTACCTGAACACCATCGCCGCCGGCGATCTCGACAACGACGACGACCGCGACGTGGTTACAGCCGACTTTCGGTCGAACCGCATCTTCGTCCTGCTCAACAACGGCGACGGCACCCTCGGCGAGCCGGCCGTCTACCGATCGGGACAGGCGCCCTTCTTCGTGACCACCGCGGACCTCGACGGCGACGGTTTCCGCGACGTGATCTCCGCCGACGAGGGCTCGCGCACGGTGACGGTGTTCCGGAATCGCGGCGACGGCACGCTGGCGATCGGCGAGAGCATCCCCGCGCAGGGTCGCGCCTGGTGCGTGGCCCCGACGGACCTCGATCGCGACGGCGACCTCGATCTCGCGGTGGCGAACCAGACGCCGGGCAGCGTGCTCCTGCTCGAGAACATCGGCGACGCGAGGTACGACGCAGCCGCTGCCGTGTCGATCCGCGTGCCCGGCGCGAGCTACGTCGCCGCCGCCGATCTCGACGGCGATGGCGACGTCGACCTCGCCGTCAGCACGTGGACGCGACGCCGCGTCGCGGTGCTCGAGAACACCGGGCGCGGGACGTTCCGGACGCCGGTCGAGTACGACATCGGACGCACGGCGTACAGCCTCGAGATCGCCGACATGGACGGCGACGGTTTCCTCGACCTCGTCACCTCCGACCGCGATGACAACAGCGTCACGGTGGTCCTCAACCAGGGCGATGGCACCTTCTTCCGCGGCTCGCACCTGCCGACCGGCGGCGAGCCCCGCTTCTCGATGACCGGCGACCTCGACGGTGACGGCGTCGTCGACGTGGTGGCGGCGAACCACGACACCTGGGACCTGACCGTGCACCTCAACGTCCTGCCGGCGCCCTTCGACGGCAACTTCGTCGAGCGCATCTGCACGGTCGAGGAGATGCGCAAGGTCTCGGTGGTGCCGGTCCGCGCCGGGCGGGTGGAGCTCGCCGGCAAGTACATCGCGCCGGTGGCGGGGATCGCGGGCGCGCCGATCGATCGGCCGCTCTACCAGAACGTCCGCCGCTTCCCGCTGCACGAGGAGTTCCTCCGCCAGGTCTTCCCCGAGGTGCGCTTCCAGTCGGCGGAGGAGTACGACCGGCTGGTCGGGCGACGGGCGACGCGTCGCTACTGGGTGGGCTCGATCCTGCGCCTGCGCACCGAGATCGGGATCGTCCATGCGTTCACGGCGTTCGCCGACACCGGCAACAGCCTCGCCGAGGCGCTGTCGCTCGACGAGGTGCGCGAGATCCACGACGCGATGTCGGCGAGCTTCGAGCTGCGGCCGTTCGCGTACCTGCCCGACACCAACGCCGCTCGACGCGAGGCGCGCGGCTGGGAGAATCCCGGTTTCCCCGTCCTCCTCGACGACGAGATCGTCGTCACGCCGCCGGCGCTCGAGTTCGAGGCGTACACGCAGGCGGTGTGGTACGGGCGCGTGCTGCTCCTGGAGCGCGATGCGTTCGACGCGGCCAACGAGATCGGCCGCTTCTCGTTTCAGGACATCGTCGTGCTGAGCTTCGCGCCGCGGGACATCGAGGGGGTCGTCGGCGGCGTGATCACGTCCGAGACCCAGGTGCCGCTCAGTCACCTGTCGGTGCGCACGGCGCGTCGCGGCATTCCGAACGCCTTCGTCAGGGACGCGCTCGAGAGGTTCCTGCCGTTCGAGGGCGAGCTGGTCCGGCTCGAGGTGCGCGAGGACGGCTTCGACGTCACGCCCGCGACGCCTGCGGAGGCGGAGGCGTTCTGGTCCGCGAACCGACCGCGCCTCGGCACCACGCCGCAGGTCGACCGCGTGCACCGCTCGCTCGACGACCTCCTCGAGATCGACGTCGGTGGTGGGGGCGTCCCGCCGGAGGCGCGTTACGGAGGCAAGGCCGTGAACTTCGCGCGTCTCCAGCAGCTTCTCGAGGGCGGCCCGTTCGAGCGCTACCGCGAGTCGGGCTTCGCGATCCCGGTGGTGCACTCGCTCGAGTTCATGGAGGAGAACACCATTCCATCGGCGGTCGATCCCGCGAGGACGGTGACGTACCGCGAGTACGTCGAGGAGATCGACGCGGATCCCGAGCTGCAGACCAGCCCGGCGCGGCGCTTCGCGGCGCTCGAGGCGCTTCGCGACCACGCCGAGGAGCACGGGCGCGTGTCGCGATCGCTCGTGCTGCGCGCGGTGGCGAAGATCGCCGAGGTGTTCGGATCGACGACGACGACGGTGCGCTTCCGCTCCTCCTCGAACGTCGAGGACCTGCTCGATTTCAACGGCGCCGGTCTCTACGAGTCGACCTCGGCGTGCGCGGCGGACGAGGTCGACTCCGACGACGCCGGGCCGTCACGCTGCGACCGGCTGCGGCGCGACGAGCGCGGCGTCGAACGGGCGCTGAAGCGGGTGTGGATCAGCCTGTGGACGTTCCGGGCCTACGAGGAACGCGCGTTCTTCCAGATCCCGCAGCGGAGCGCCGCGATGGGCGTCCTGGTGACGCGCGCGTTTCCTGACGAACGGGCGAACGGCGTGGCGTTCACGGGCAACCCGCTCGACCCGGTCGATCGCCGTTACATGGTCGTCGTCCAGCGCGGCGAGACGAGCGTCGTCAGCCCACCGCCCGACGTCGTCGCCGAGCGCGACTTCATCGGCGTGCTCGCGGGGCAGACCGTGTTGCGCGCGCGCGACCAAGGTTCGTCGCTTCTTCCCGAGGGCGAGCACGTGCTCTCCGACGAAGAGCTCGACGAGCTCGGGGCGCTCCTCCATCACGTAGCCGAGCGCTTCCCGGTCGAGCTCGAGGGACACCAGCCCGACGAGGTGATCCTCGACTTCGAGTTCAAGATCGAGCGCGACGGCAGTCTCGCCGTGAAGCAGGTGCGTCCGTTCCTCCATTCGGCGCCGTTCCCGCCGTCGCCCGAGTTCGAGCTCGCTGTGCCGCCGGGCGCCGGGGCCTGTGGCATCTTCAGTGACGAGCTCGTCGGTCGCTCGCTCCGCCAGGAGTACGAGTCGAAGAGCGCCATCCGGTTCCTGCCCGGCGCCATCGCCCTGCCGACGCGCGGCAACCTGCTCGAGGTCGACCTCGTCGAGGAGCTCGTCTTCGGTCCGCAGCGCGAGACGGCGACGCCCGCCGGTCCCGGCTTCGTGTTCAGTCGTCGCCGGCGCGGCGCGGGTGATACCACGGAGTACTCGTTCCGGTTCGAGCAGGAGTTCGCGCTCGCGGACGGTCGCTCGTTGCGGCTCGAGCTCGGCGAGGGGCTCGACTTCACGGCGATCGCGGAGGAGCCGGTGGAGCGATCGATCACGCTCGACGACGGTTTTCTCCGCGCCGACGACACCGCGCTGCTCGCGAGCGTCGACGGCGAGCCGATGACCAGCTACTCGTCGTGCTCGCAGGATCACCTGCCGCTCTGGTCGATCGAGGCGGAACTCTCCGACGGCGCGACCGTCTCGCTGCGCCAGCGGTTCATTCCGTTCGAGGAGCTCAACGGACCCGACACCGGACCCGCGAGCCTCGTGTGGGCGCGGGTCGAGCTGCCCGGCGCGACGCAGACGGTCGCCGACTACTGGCGGCTGATCTACCGGGCGCGCAACCACAACCTGACCGTGCGGTGGGGCGTCGTCCTCGATCCGGCGGTCGAGCTCGAGGGGCTCGAGCGGCCGATCGCCGTGGTCGAGCTCTCCGCGCCGGACTCGACCCTCGACGGCACGCCGATCAGTCCCGCGTCCGCCCGGTATCTCGACGCGGAGTTCGAGCCGCTCGCCGAGCTCGAAGTGAGCGCGTACACCGAGGAACGCCTCCCGGACGAGCCGCAACCGCTCTTCCGCCGCGGCGACTCCGACGGCGACGGACGAGTCGGCCTCACCGACGCGGTGAAGACCCTCGACGCCCTCTTCCGCGGCGGCGACCCGCCACCATGCCCCGACGCCGCGGACGCGGATGACGACGGCGCGCTGCGGATCGCCGACCCGATCTTCACGCTCAACTATCTATTTCTCGGAGGCAGGGCGCCGCCAGAGCCGGGGGCGGATGGGTGTGGGGTGGATCCGACGGGGGATGAGCTTGGATGCCCGGGAGAGGGCTGCTGAATCGTACTCGACTTCGGAGGTTTGCTGTCAGCCGATTCATAAGGAAGGCAGGAAACTCAGGAAGGCAGGAAACGGAAGGATTGATGAGGGGTCGAGTTCGTGAGCCTCGCTCGCTCCTCAAAGGGAAACCCCTCTGTGCGTCTCTGTGCTCTCACGCGGTGCTGCGCTGGCGCAGCGCCGCGCCTCTGTGGTTCAAATCGTAACCAACTCTCGTTTCTCGACGGCGTCTTCGAGATCGACAGAGCCCGCACGGCACGACCAGACTGGTTTCCTGCCTTCCTCTTCTTCCTGCCTTCCTTATAGATGCGTCGCAGAGTCTCGCGTGCGCATTCGAGCAGCCTTTCGGGTATGGGAACGGACCCGAATCAATCCCGATCGGTTTTCCCCTCCTGCGCCAGTTCCCAACCCGGCAATGTCACCGCCTCGTCGCCCGGGGCTCTCGGTTTCGTCAGGTCGCCGTAGAGCTCCGGGCGTCGGGCTCGCAGGTAGCGGCGGCCGGAGGAGACCTCGAGCTTGTCGGGGGTCAGCACGCCGATGACGACGTCGTCCTCGAGGGCGTTCGACTCGACGATGACCTCGCCGAAGGGGTCGATGATCATCGCGTTGCCGTTCTTGATGGTGTCGTGATCGACGCCGATCGGGTTGGTGAACACGGCGTAGACGCCGTTCTCGTACGCGCGGCATGGCAGCCAGCGCATAAGCCAGGCGCGACCCTTCGGGCCACGGAACTCCTCGCGGCAGCGCTCGGGGTCGCGGTGGCGATCCTCCCAGGCGGCGCGGTCGAAGCGGCCGCGTCCGGGCATCGGGGAGTCGGTGCCGCAGGTGACGTGCGGCATCAGGATCACTTCCGCGCCGAGCATCGTCGTCGCGCGGACGTTCTCCGGGAGGTTGTTGTCGTAGCAGATGAGCACGCCGAAGCGGCACCCGAGCAGGTCGAACACCGTGAAGCCCTCACCGGGCGAGAGGTGCCTCGAGATGAACGGGTGGAGCTTGCGGTGTCTCGCCACGAACCCGTCGGGGGAGACCACGGCGTAGGTGTTGTAGAGCCGGTCGCCGTCGCGCTCGAGCAGTCCGGCGGCGATGCAGACGCCGAGCTCGCGGGCCATGCCCTCGAGCGCCCGCACCGACGGCCCGCCCGGGACCGGCTCGGCAAGGGCCTCGAGATCGCCGCGCCCGAGCGTCATCAGGAAGGTGTAGCCGGTCACGCAGCACTCGTGGAAGCAGACGAGCTCGGCGCCGCCGCCGGCGGCGCGCGCGGCGAGCTCTCCGATGCGTGCGAGGTTGCGGGCGGTGTCCCCGTCGCGCGCCTCGAACTGCGCCGCGCCGATGCGGATCTGCCTCATATTTGCGTGTCCGGGCCGGGCCTCGTAGAATCGATTTTCAAGAAGAATGGCCGCCGGTTCGATCTACGAAGATACCGGCACGTGCCGGAAGTGAAAAGAGGCCGCGCCGGCCATTGTTCGAGAGACGCCGAGAGGCAAGGAGCATCGCGATGATCAGCCGACACGCCATCCGGGCCACGGTCGCCGTCGCGGTCCTGCTGTCTCTCCGCGCGGTTTCCGCGCAGCAGGCCGCGGCCATCCCGGTTCCCGGCGGCATCGCCGCGATCGTGCACGAGGAGGTGATCACCTGGGGCGAGCTCAACCGCCGCGTCAACGACTACCTGCGCTCGCAGCCGGAGCCGATCAATCCCGCGATCGCGGACATCGTGCGAGACCGCCTCCGACGCCAGTTCCTCGACTACCTGATCCGGCAGTCGCTCCTCCTCCAGGAGGCGAGGCGTCTGGGCATCACCGCCGAGGAGCCCGAGATCGCGGCACGCATCAACGAGGACATCAAGTCACTCCGCAAGCAGGGTCACGACATCCGTGACGAGGATGAGTTCTACACGCTCTTGATGCAGAGCCGCGGGACGACTCGCGAGGAGCACCGCGAGCAGACGCGCAAGTCGGTGCTGATCGAGAAGCTCCTCTGGACGCGCGTCTTTCCGCCGCGCGAGCTGGTCTCGCCGGGCGAGCGCCGCGAGTACTACCGCACCCACAAGTCGGAGTTCCAGTCGCCCTCGGAGCTGACCTTCCGTCAGATCTTCCTGCGGCGCGGCGAGGACTCCCTGGAGATCATCTCCGTGATCGATCGCGCTCTCGACCGCGGCGTCCCGTTCGCGGAGCTCGCCGAGAAGTTCTCCGAGTCACCGGTTCCCGGCGGGCTCTGGATCAAGAAGGTCGACGAGATCGAGAAGTGGCCGGCGCCGCTGCCCGAGAAGCTGAAGTCGATGAAGCCCGGCGAGGTCGCGCGCGCGATCGACACCTCGCGCGGGATCCACTACGTCAAGATGGAAGAGATCGCGATGGGCGAGACCCGACCCTTCGAGGACGAGGAGGTCCAGGAGCTCATCGAGAACCGCATCCGTTACGCGAGGCACCGCGAGCGCGAGCGACGCTTCATCGACGGGCTCAGGGAAGTCTTCCATGTCGAGGTCCTCCTCCCCGACCCCGCCCCGATCGCCGCGGCGCCGTCGGCGCCGGTCTCCCCGGACGCCACCAGCGACCCGAACCCCACCCCGGCCGACGACGCCGGCGCCGAGGGCGGCGTCATCCAGGACGTGTCGCCAGACACGACAAGGCCGAAGAAGAAGGACCGCTGAGGCGAGAGTCGGAATCGGAATCCGAGTCCGAATCGGAATCCGAGTCGGAATCGGATCTCGGGGTCGGAGTCAGAATCGGAGTCGGTGTCGGTATCGGAATCGGTGTCGGGTCTCCGTGTCGGAATCGGTCTCGGTCTCGGGGTCAGGGTCGGGCTTTCGGACACGGGCACGGGAACGGGAACGGGTACGGGTACGAGGACGAGGACGAGGACGAGGACGAGGCGGGGCGAACGGGTTAGAATCCGGGAATCATGCGCTGCTTGCTTGCGTCTGCCGCAGGGCTTTTCGGGGTCCTCGCCGTTTCCCTTTCGCTCGGAGAGGGCCGCGGGGATCCTCGAGCCCATTGGGTCTACCGGGCGCCGGTGCGCGCGGATCTTCCCTCGTGCGCCGGCGAGAGCGGCAGCGCGATCGATGCCCTCGTGCGCGCGCGGCTTCTTGATGCCGGTCTCGCGCCCGCGGCGCCCGCGACGCGGCTCGAGTTGATTCGTCGAGTCACCTTCGATCTCACCGGTCTGCCGCCGACGCTCGACGAGATCGATGCCTTCCTCGCCGACGAACGGCCCGACGCGTTCGAGCGCGTCGTCGATCGTCTGCTCGCGTCACCGAGATACGGCGAGCGTCGGGCGCAGCACTGGCTCGACGTCGTCCGCTTCGCCGAGACCGAGGGTTTCGAGTACGACCGCGTCATACCCGGCCTGTGGCGCTATCGCGACTGGGTGATCCGCGCGCTCAACGACGACATGCCGTTCGATCGTTTCGCGGTGATGCAGATCGCCGGTGACGAGCTCGGTTCCGGCGAGGACACGCGCGACGATTCCCGCGACGCCTCGGCCGAGAACGGGCATCTCGTCGCCGCCGGCTTCCACCGCCTCGGCCCGGTGCGTCGCAACGCGGGGAACCAGGAGGTCGCCAGCAGCCGCAACGAGGTGCTCACCGAGCGCACCGACGCCATCGGCACGGTGTTTCTCGGACTCACCATCGGTTGCGCCCGCTGTCACGACCACAAGTTCGACGCCATCTCGCAGCGCGATTACTACCGGCTCCAGGCCTACGTCGCCGCCACCCGGGAGCACGACGTCATGCTGGCGAGCGATGAGGCCCGGGCGGCGTGGAAGGCGCGGCAGGACGCGGTGACCGCGGAGATCGAGAAGATCAAGAAGGCGCTCGACGACGCCACGGGAGAGGCCGAGACGGCGCTCCGCCGTCGTCTCGCCGCTGCGGAGAAGCGCTTGCCGCGGCCGCTGCCCACCGTCGCCACCATCCGCGACGAGGACCGCACGCCGATCCACGTCCTCGAGCGCGGCGACTGGGAACGGAAGGGCGATGCGGTCGGCGCGCGCGTCCCCGCGGTGCTGCTGGCGAGCGAGGACACGCCGGAGCTCCCCGCCGACGTCGAGCGCCCGCGCACGCACCTCGCGCGCTGGATCGCCGACCCCGCCAACCCGCTGACCGCGCGCGTCATCGCCAACCGCGTCTGGCAGCATCACCTCGGGCACGGGCTCGTCGGCACGCCCAACGACTTCGGCGTCAACGGGGATCTGCCCAGCCACCCCGAGCTCCTCGATCGGCTCGCCCTCGAGCTGATCCGCCACGGCTGGCGGCTCAAGTCGCTGCATCGCGCGATCGTCGTCAGCGACGTGTACCGGCAGTCGGTGCGGGCCGCCAGCCCGGCCGTCGCCGCCCTGGCGCGCGAGCGCGATCCGGACAACCGCCTCCTCTGGCGCTTCAACCGGCGCCGCCTCCACGCCGAGGAACTGCGCGATGCGATGCTCGCCGTCGCCGGCGTGCTCGACACGCGGATGTTCGGCAAGAGCGTCATCGTCCCGGTCGAGGACGAGCTCGTCGAGCTGCTCTACAAGCCGTCGCAGTGGGAAGTGACGCCGGCGCGCCGCGAGCACCTGCGACGCTCGATCTACCTCTTCGCCAAGCGCAACCTGCGGCTGCCGTTCATGGAAGTGTTCGACCTGCCGGATCAGCAGACGAGCTGCGCGCGTCGCGAGTCGAGCACGCACGCGCCGCAGGCGCTCGAGCTGCTCAACGGCCGGCTCTCGAACGAGCTCGCCGCCGCGTTCGCGCGCCGTCTCGAGCGCGAGGCCGGCGAGGACGACGGGGAGCGGGTCCGGCTCGCGTACCGTCTCGCCACCGGCCGTCCACCGACCGCGCAGGAGCTCGCGCTCGGCGTCGCATTCCTCGAGCAGGGCTCCATGAAGGAGCTCGCGCTGGCGATCTTCAACCTCAACGCGTTTCTCCATGTCGACTGAGACCGTCAACCCCAGACCGCACCATCGCCTGACGCGCAACCGACGCGAGTTCGTCCGCGACGCGTTCTGCGGGTTCGGATCGCTCGCGCTCGCGTCGATGCTGCACGATGAGCGACTGCGCGCCGGCGAGCACGCCGGAACGGCCGGCCTCCATCCGGCGAACGGTCCCGCGAAGGCGGTGATCTTCCTCTTCATGGCCGGCGGGCCGAGCCACATCGAGACCTTCGACCCGAAGCCTCTCCTCGACAGACTGCACGGCCAGCGACGGCCGCGCGAGTTCGGCGAGGCGAAGTATCAGTTCGTCGAGAAGAACGCGAAGCTCCTCGGCACCAGGCGGACCTTCAAGCGATACGGCGCCGAGGGGATCGAGGTCTCCGACCTGTTCCCGAACGTCGGGACGTGCATCGACGACATCGCCGTGCTGCGCTCGTGTCACGGCGACATGGTCGTGCACTCGGCGGCGCAGTACGAGCTCTTCTCCGGCCGCATCACGCCCGGCTTCCCGAGCATGGGCTCGTGGATCGTCTACGGTCTCGGGTCGGAGAGCCGCTCACTGCCGTCGTACGTCGTCATGCCGGATCCCGACGGCGCGCTCGAGGCCGGACAGCCGATGTACGCCAACGGCTTCCTGCCGGCGCGGTTCCAGCCGACGATGCTGCGCGCCGGGGACACGCCGATCAGGAACCTCGCCCTGCCACGCGGCGTGACGCTCGCCGAGCGCCGTCGCACGCTCGAGCTGATCGATCGGCTCAACCGCGCCAACCCGGCGCCGGAGGACGACGACCTCGCGGCGCGCATGGAGGCGTACGATCTCGCCTTCCGGCTGCAGACCGAGGCGCCGCAGGTCTTCGACCTGTCGCGCGAGTCGCCCGAGACGCTCGAGCTCTACGGCGTCGGCGTCGAGCCCACCAACGACTACGGCCGGCGCTGCCTGCTGGCGCGACGACTCGTCGAGCACGGCGTGCGTTTCGTCTGCGTCGTCTCCGGCGGCGGGCCGGGCACCTTGCAGTGGGACGCGCACAAGGACATCGAGGAGAACCACGTCCGCATGGCCGCCCAGACAGACAGACCGATCGCCGGCCTGCTCAGGGACCTCAAGCGACGCGGGCTGCTCGACGAGACGCTGGTGCTCTGGGGCGGGGAGTTCGGCCGATCACCGGAAGCCCAGGGCGGCCGTGGCCGCGATCACCACAACCTCGGTTTCACGATGTGGATGGCCGGCGGCGGCGTGCGGGGCGGCCAGACGGTCGGCTCGACCGACGCCATCGGCCTGCGGGCGGTCGAGCGGCCGTATCACTTACGCGACATCCACACGACCATCCTCCACCAGCTCGGCCTCGACCAGACGGAGCTCACCTACCCCCATCTCGGCCGCGACGAACGATTGACACTGGTGGAGGGAAAGGTGATCCGCGAGATCGTCGGCTGACCCCGCACCGCTCGCGAGACTCTGCGACGCATCTATAAGGAAGGCAGGAAGAAGAGGAAAGCAGGAAACGATGCTGCTCGTGCCGTGTGAGCCCTGTCGATTCGTAGACGCCGTCGAGAGGCGAGAGTTGGTTACGATTTGAACCACAGAGGCGCGGCGCTGCGCTGGCGCAGTGCCGCGTGCGAGCACAGAGGCGCACAGGGGAGTTCCTCGGTTGGCAGGAGAATCAGCGACTTCGTTCGCGGAGCGAGCGAGGCTCACGAAACTCGAAACCGCATCCTTCTTCCGTTTCCTGCCTTCCTGAGTTTCCTGCCTTCCTCATGAATAGTCTGACAGTAAACCCTCGAGGACGACTCTCCGCGCCGAGCGTGCCTTCCTGCTGAATCGTCCGGCAGCAACCCCCGAAGTCGAGTCTCTCTCTCACTCCGGCTGTTCGAGCACCACCCGTCCCTTCGCCTCTCGGCCGCGGCCGCTGTCGAGGTCGAGTCGGACGTAGTGCACCTCGACGACGTCGCCCGGTTTGCGCTTCTCGAGGTAGTACGTCAGCTCGCCGAGGTGGGACACCGGCTGGTCGTCGACCTTGACGATGACGTCGACGTAGTTCTCCCGGAGGCCGCGCATACCGGCCTTCGCCGCGCCGCCGTCGGGGTCGACGTCCTGGATCGCCACGCCGCGGATGCCGGCCCGCCGCGTGCGCTCGTCCGGGATCGGGTAGATGCCGAGCACGGGGTGCAGCGGTCGCTTCACCTGGCCGTGCTCGATCAGCTGCGGCACCACCTTGTCGATGACGTCGACGGGCACGGCGAACCCGATGCCGGCGTTGGTCATGCTCGGGCTGAAGATCGCCGTGTTCATGCCGATCAGCTTCCCCGACGAGTCGAGGAGCGGGCCGCCCGAGTTGCCGGGGTTGATCGCCGCGTCGATCTGGATGACGTCGATGATGACGCGCTTGTTCGGCGACAGGATCTCGCGACCGGTGGCGCTGACGATGCCCGAGGTCAGCGTGTGCTTGTAGCCGTACGGGTTGCCGATGGCGAGCGCGGTCTGCCCGATGACCAGGTTGTCGGAGCGCCCGAGCTTCACCGGCCTGAGCTTGGCGCGCGGCGCGTCGATCTTGAGCACCGCGATATCCTTGTCCGGGTAGAAGCCGACGAGCTTCGCGTCGTAGGTCGTGTCGTCGGCCAGCGTCACCTTCGCCGAGGAGGCTCGCTGGATGACGTGGTAGTTGGTGACGACGTGCCCGCTGCGGTCCCACACGAACCCGGTCCCGGTCCCCTGCGGCACCTCGGTCGGGTTCGAGAAGAAGAACGAGCGCACCCGGCCGCTGGTCGAGATGTTGACCACCGAGGGAGCGACGTCACGGAAGATCTCGCTGCGCCGCAGCTCTATGGCGTTCAGGTCGCTGCGCTCGATCGGTGGCAGCTCGAGCGCCGGTCCGGCCCCGCTGCCGAGCCCGAGCGTGCACGCGGCGAGGATGAAGCCGAAGACGGCGCCTCCGACGATCGGCACGAGCAGCCGCCATCTGGTGTCGCGGTAAAGTGTTCGGTTCATGCCAAGACTCCTTCGAACTCGATTCCCGGGCTCGCGCCCGGTCCCTGGCTCGCGCCCGAAATCGACGGGCGCCCGTGTGTCGTCTCCACACACTCCCCTCGTGCGAACTCCCGCGATTCCTGACACTCCCCGCGTGGCTTTTTTCTCCGCACGAGCGCTGGCGGATGTCCTAAATTGTTCTAAATTAAAGGCTCGCACTTTTCAAACCTCTCTGGAACGGGCGATGCGCCGTACTCCTGCGCGGCGCCCGGTCTCGCCCGCCCCCCCGGGCCTCGTTCTCGGCCCTTCAGCCCGCTGGCGGAACGTCCGATAACGGGAAATGGCGCCCTGCCCGGGTACAGAGACGCATGAGGGCGCCGGAGGATTCAGGCGTGTTGCCCGTTTCCGTCCGGCCCCGGCCACGCCGGGCTGCACACCGCCGTGCGGCCGCGGCGCCCCGAAACCGATGGTCGTCACGCGGCGCAGAGCACACAGTCGCCCGATCGAGCCGCTCGCCGGAGCGCTCTTGGTGGCGTTCTGCCTCGTCCCGGCGGTCGCAGCGCCCGCCGATCCCGCCTGGCGACGCGCCGAGGCCGAGGGAGATCGCGAGGAGGCGCGCGCCGCGCCGATGTACCGCAGCGCGCTCGCCGCATGGCGCCAGGTCGAGGCGCACGCGCGGCGCGCCGGCGATGGCGACGGGACCGCCCGGGCGCGTCACGCGCTTGACGCAATCCTCCTGCGGCAGCGCGCTCCGGAGGTGTTCCGCCGGATGGTCATCTCCGGCCGATCGCGCGACGCGTCGCCGCTTCCCGTCTCGCTCTCCGCCGAGCCCGGCACGGGCGGCGTTCCCTCCGACGACGCGCTCGAGCGTCTCGCGGCGTTCATGACGCGCGCAGCGCGGGCCCACGTCCGCTCCTCGACTCGCGAGGAGCGTGACACGCCGCTGCTCTTCGAGGCGCTCGCGCTCTGCCTCCGGCTGCGCGCCGATGCCATGCAGCTTCGCGCGGACGCCGCGTTCCGCAAGGCGCTCTCGCTCATCGACGACGTCGAGCCCGGCCCGCGGGAGCTCGCGGGGCGCGTGCGGATCCTCTTCAAGCTGCGCGACTTCTCGGCCGTGTCCACGGCCTTGCGCTCGCGGCCAATCGACGAGGAGTCGCTCGAGGTCAAGGAGCGTCACGAGCTGCTGTCGATCGCACGCGACGTGGCGCGCCTGCGCGGCGACAGCGACGAGGCCCTCGCGCTGACTCGACGCATCAACCGGCTCAACCTGGAGAAGGCCGAGGAGCAGCCGCCTCCGCTCTCGCCGCTCGGCGGGTTCATCACGGCGAGCCTGCCGGGGCTGCGCGCCGCGTCGGCCACGCTGCTCTCCGTGCTCGCGACGTGCGAGCTCGAGCCGCGCTCGCGATCGATCGCCGCGTACCTCGCGGGTGTCGCGACGCTCGAGGCCGGCGACGCC